>NZ_JBHWHY010000013.1:0-184264 GCF_042732265.1 Streptomyces sp. NPDC059788
CGTCTCCCAGCTGCGCAAAGGGGACGTCGACTGGGACACGGTCTTCGCGGCAGGGGTGCGCTGGTTCCACACCGGCGGCGAAGGGCAGCAGCGCGTGATGTCGTGGTGGACGGTGGGCCCCGCCCGGGGTCACATCTTCGGCATCAGGACCGTGTCGATGATGTGGACGGTGGCGTTGGCCGTGGAGACGTTGCCACAGACGACGTTGGCGGAGTCGTTGACCTTGAACGACTCGCCGGAACCGGAGGTGGTGAGCTTGCTCTTCTCCAGCGTGGCGTAGGAGCCGTTCGCCAGCTGCTGCGGCGCGAGCTTCTGGCCGACGACGTGGTACGTGAGGAGCTTGGTCAGCTGGGCCTTGTCGTCGAGCACCGCGTTCAGCTTGTCCTTGGGGATCTTGTTGAAGGCGTCGTCGGTCGGCGCGAAGACCGTGATGTTCCGCGCGTTGTTCAGGGTGTCGACCAGGCCGGCCTTCTTGACCGCGGCGACCAGCGTGGAGAGCGCCGGGTTGTTGGAGGCGGCGGTGGCGACGGGGGCCTTGGCCATGCCGTCGAAGCTGCCCTTGCCCTCCTTGGGCACGGAGGAGCAAGCCGGCCCGAAGGGACCCGACATGGTCTTCGCGCCGCCGCTGCTCTGGGACGACTTCGGCGCGGAGCTGCTGGAGCTGTCGCCGGAGGACGCGGACTTGCCGCCGTCGTCGTTGGAACAGGCGGCCAGCGAGACGGGCAGGACGAGCGCCGCGGTGAGCGCCAGGGCGGTGCGACGGGTGCTGAAGGTGTTCATGATTTTCTCCGGGAGGTGAGAGAGCGGATGAAGGGCGTACAGGGGGTTGAGGGGACGGTGGACGTACGGGGCCCGAGGGTGCTCGGGCGGTCTCAGGCCACGGTGACCACCACCGAATGCAGGCCGGAGGCGCCGTCGGGGACCGGGCGGGCGCGCTCGCTGGTCTGGGTGTAGCCCGTGCGGTCGGTGGCGCGGACCTCGACGGTGTGGGTGCCGGGCCTGGCGGGCCATTCCCACCACCACTGCCGCCAGGTGTCGAGCGGTCCCTCGGCGGCCAGCCGGGCGTCCTGCCAGGCGCCGCCGTCGACCCGTACCTCGACGCGGACGATGCCCTTGTGCTGCGCCCAGGCCACACCGGCCACGACGACCGGTCCGCCGCGGAGCCTGGCGAAGGGCTTCGGGGTGTCGATGCGGGAGGCGGTCTTGATCGGGGCCCGGCGTGCCCAGGAACGTTCGACCCAGTAGGTGTCGTAGGCGTCGAAGGTGGTGAGTTCGATGTCCTCGATCCACTTGCAGGCCGACACGTAGCCGTACAGGCCGGGGACCAGCATCCGGACCGGGAAGCCGTGCTCGAAGGGCAGCGGCTCGCCGTTCATGCCGACCGCGAGCAGGGCGTCGCGGCCGTCGAGCACCGTCTCGACCGGGGTGCCGATGGTCATGCCGTCGACGGACCGGGCGACGAGCTGGTCCGCCGGCCCGCCGCGGGACGGGGGCCGTACCCCCGCCTCGCCGAGGAGCGCGGCCAACGGCGCTCCGAGCCACCGGGCGGAGCCGACATAGGGGCCGCCGACCTCGTTGGAGACGCAGGTCATCGTGATGTCCCGCTCGATCAGACGGCGCCTCAGAAGGTCGTCGAAGCCGAGCGTCAGCGGCGTGGTGACGCCCCGGCCGTGAATGCGCAGCCGCCAGCTGCCCGCATCCAGGCGCGGCACGGTCAGGGCGGTGTCGACGCGGTAGAAGTCGCGGTTGGAGGTTCGGTACGGGGTCACGCCCGGCAGCCTTTGGTCCACGCCGCGAGGCAGCTCCGGAGCGGGCGAAGCAGGCGCGGGCAGCCGCACCGCGGCGCGGGAGGCCTCCGCGTCGGCGGCCGTACGGGCGTTCAGGCGCCGCCCCAGCAGACCGGCTCCCGTCGAGGCGACGGCCACCACACCCGCACCGGCCAGGAAGCCCCGGCGGCCGGGCCCGCCGATGCCGGGCCCGCCGTCGCCGGGAGCAGCGCCGGGGGCGTGGACGGCGTGGAGAGTGCGGACGGCCTGGGCGGTGTGGGCTGCGGCGTCGGTGGAAGCTCCGGTGCTCGCATCAGCCGCGGGGTCTCCGGCTTCCCTCGCCCCGTCGCCGCCCGCGGCGCTCCCGGCCCTGCCGTTTGTCGCGATATGTGAGGCGGTCAGGCGGCCCGCGAGCCAGTGCAGTACGACGGTGCCCACGACGGCGCCGGCCAGCGCGGGGACCGCGTCCCGTACCGACGTGGAATCGGGCCGCCCGGTCGCGGCGAACGCGCCGAGCACGCCGAAGCCCAGCACGCCCAGCGCCGCACCACGCCGGAAACGCAGAGCCGCCACGCCCAGGACCATGGCGCACAGCGCGAGCACGGCGAGGATGCCGAGTTGCAGCACGAGCTTGTCGTGGACGCCGAATGCGCGGATCGCCCAGTCCTTGACCGGTGCGGGCGTACGGTCGACGACCGCGCCGCCCACGGCCGTGACCGGGCTCGCCTCCGGCCGGACGGCGGCGGAGACCAGCTCGGCCACGGCCAGCGCGGCGTAACCGGCCAGCAGTCCGCTCGCCGCGGCGGCGGCGTTTCGGCTGATGGCTCTGCGTTGTGTGCTCACACCCCGTATTCGAGGCGGCGCCCGAGGGCGGATTGGTCGATCACCCGATGGAGATCACCCGATGAGGGTCACCCGGTTGCTGCCCGGCCGTGTTTCCGCTGGTCCGGCCGGTTCTGTGCGAGGTGTGCGGACGGGAGCCGACGAGCCCGCCGGGCCCTCGACGCTATCGGCGCGGCGCCGGGGCGCCGCGCCGATGACGTCGGGCACGATCAGGCCGGGAAGCTCATCAGACCGACCGGCTCCGAGGTGGGCTGCTCGGACCCGCCGGCGGGCTCCACGGTGACGCCTATGCCCGACGCGCCCCCGAGCCGTCCGTCCAGCACCATGGCGCCCGTACCGCCGGTGGCACTCAGCAGCCCGGCGGAGCGCATCTTCCCGCCGTCGTTGAACCACAGCTGGTACACCCGCGCATCCGGCAGGTCCGGCAGGTTCGAGGCGATGAACGCGGCGCGGTCACGGGCGCGGGAGACGACGACCGTACCGGACGCGCCGTCCTTGAGCCGACCGCTGCTGACCTTGGAGTCCGGCGCGGTGAGCACGGCGCTCAGCTGCCCGGCGCGCGCCCGGGCCTGTTGGGCTTGCGTACGGGCGTCCTGGGCCGTGTGATGCTGCCACACCGCGATCCCGCCGAAGGCCGCGGCCGCCGCGAGGCAGGCCGCCAGCGCGAGTCCGGGCACCGAGCGGTTCCAGCGCTGGAGACGGCCGCGGGCCGCTGTCCGCGGGGGCTGCTGGCGGACCGAGCCGATCCGGTGGAGCACCTGGTCCTTCATCTCGGGCGAAGGGAGCTGCGCGACGGCGAGGCCGAGGCGCTGTGTGGTCGCGGAGAACTCCCGTACTTCCTCGGCGCACGCCGGACAGGCCGCCAAGTGCCGCTCGAACGTGGCCCGCTCGGCCGGCGGGAGGGCGTGCAGTACGTACGCTCCGGTCGCGGTGTGCAGGTCGGCGATGCTCATACCTGCACTCCCAGGCAGTCGCGCAGCCGGATCAGCCCGTCACGCAACCGCGTCTTCACCGTCCCCAGTGGCAGTGTCAGCAGCTGTGCCACCTCCCGGTATGTCAGCCCCCGGTAGTAGGCGAGCGTCACCGCCTCCCGCTGGAGCCGGGTCAGCGTGCGCAGACAGCGGCGCACGCGCTGCCGCTCCATACGCACCTCGACCTGCTCGGTCACCTCGTCGTATGCGGGAGTGTGCTCCAGCAGCGCCGCCTTGTTCTCCCGCTCGGCCGCGGCGTTGGCCGACCGCACCCGGTCGACCGCGCGCCGGTGGGCCATCGTCATCACCCACGTCATCGCCTTCCCCCGGTCGGGACGGAAGCGGGCGGCGCGGCGCCACACCTCGATGAGGACTTCCTGGGCGACCTCCTCGGACTGCGCCGGGTCCCGCAGCACGCTGCGCACCAGCCCCAGCACCGGGCCGCTCACCCGGTCGTAGACCTTCTCGAAGGCGTCCCGGTCGCCACGGGCGACCTCGACCATCAGGTCGTCGAGGTCCGGCACTCCCGGTTCGTCCGAAGTGACCGGGGCGGTGTCGGGGGATCTCATGCAGCTCCTCGTGTGCGGGGTCGGCACCGGGCCGTACGTGTGGACACCCATGATTCGGTGCCGGGGCACACAGGGATTGGTCTGCGTCGTCGACAAGAGTCTGCCGTTGTATGCCGGTCAGCAGTGTGCCCAAAGGGCATACGCCCTACGCCGGGACGTTCCTGTCCGTCCGCCCCGGCGAGCCGCCTTCTGGGCGCGGCGGCCCCGCTGTGGTGGCCGCGCCGCCGCCGGAGCGCAGAGCGGTGAACACCTCGCGTCGGTCACTCAGCTCCCACCTGCACGACCATCTTGCCGACGTTGCTGCCGCCCAACATGCAGAGAAAGGCGTCCACGACGCCGTCGAAGCCCTGGACCACCGTCTGCGCGTCCACGACGCGGCCCGCCTGGAGGTGGGGGACGAGGAAGTCCTCCAGTTCGCCTTGGGCGTCGCGGTGGTTGCGTACGAGCACGCCCTCCAGACGCAGGCTCTTGTCGACGATGTCGAAGAGGTTGCGGGGCGCGGCGGGCGGCCGGGCGCTGTGGTACTGCCCGATGGCGCCGATCCAGGCGATCCGGCCGAACTCGCGAAGGCCCTGGATGGCGCCCTCCAGATGGCCGCCGCCGACGTTGTCGAGAAAGACGTCGACGCCGTCCGGGGCCGCCTCGGCCAGCAGGTCCCCGACCGGGCCGTCGTGGTAGTCGAACGCGGCGTCGTACCCGAACTCCTCGGTCAGGCGCCGGACCTTGGCCGGTGAGCCGGTGCTGCCGACGACGCGGCCCGCGCCCAGCAGCCGGGCGAACTGGCCCGCCGCGCTGCCCACCCCGCCCGCCGCCGCGGAGACGAAGACGCTCTCGCCGGGCTGGAGGCGCGCCGTACGGGTGAGGGCGACGTAGGCGGTCAGTCCCGTACCGCCGAGGACGCCGAGGTAGGTGCGGGCCGGAACACCGCGGTGGCTCGGCAAAACGCGTACCTCCTCCGCCGTCACCAGGGCGTGGGTGCGCCACCCCTTGCGGTGGAAGACGAGCGAGCCTTCCTCAAGACCCGGCGCGCGGGACGCGGTGACGCGCCCTATGGACCGGCCTTCGAGCGGTGCGCGCAGGTCCCAGCCGCCGTCCATCAGCTCCCTCATGTACGGGTCGACGGAGAGGTGGAGGTTCTCCACCAGGGCCTGTCCGGGGCCGGGCGCGGGCACGGTCTCCTCGGTGAAGGCGAAGTCCGCGGCCGTCGGGAAACCGTCGGGGCGGGAGATCTGGTGGACGAAGCGGGCAGCCGTGCCGATCACATGTACTCCTGGGCGCGAAGGGATGACGCGGCGCCGAGCAGGTGCCCGCCGGCCGCGATGTGCTCACCGTAGGAGGCGTCCGGCGGCCCGGGCAGGGGCCGCCGTCGATGGAAGCGCGCCTTCCATGAATACCGTTCATGGAATACTCCGGTCGCATGAGCGACCTCGCCCCGCACGAACTGCGCATCCTGATCGCCGTCGACCGGGAGCGCGGCTTCACCGCGGCCGCCGCGCGCCTGGGCATGACCCAGTCCGCCGTCTCGCACGCCGTACGGACCTGTGAGCGCAAGCTCGGCGCGGTGCTCTTCGAGCGCGGCCGGCACGGCGCCCGCCCCACGGCCGCCGGCGAGCGGGCGGTCGCCTACGCCCGGCGGATCGTACGGCTCATGGAGGCGATGGGGGAGGAGGTGCGCGGCGGCACGCGGGACGCCACGGTCACCGGCCCCCTGCGCATCGCGGCGTTCCGCAGCGCGGCGGCCCACCTGCTGCCCGCCGTCCTCGAGAAGCTGACCGGCCGTCACCCCGGCCTCTCACCGGAGGTGCGGATCGTACGGGAGATCGGCCGGGGCACGGCGGGCGAGGTCGCCGACGGGCGGGCCGACCTGGGCATCGCCACACTGGACGCGGCGGGCCCGCCGCCGGGCCTGACCGGTGCCCGCCTCTTCGAGGAGCCGTACGCGCTGGCGCATCCGCAGGACCGTCCGCACGTCGATCCCCGGACGCTCCCGCTCATCGACTGGGACGAGAACTGCGGTTCCTACACCCGTGAATGGTGGGCCGGCCAGGACTGGATTCCGTCGGCCACGGTCCGGGCCGAGGACGACACCGTGGTGCTGTCGATGATCGCCCGGGGCATGGGCATGTCGATCATGCCCATGCTCACCCTGGCCGGCGCACCCGCCGGTGTCGCCGTCACCTCGCTGGCGCCGCGGCCGCCCCGCCGGAGCGTCGGCTATGTGATCGCTCCCGAGTCGGCGGAGTCGGCGGCGGTACGGGCGCTGGTTCGCGAGCTGCGGGCGGCGGGGGCGCCGTCGACCGCGGCTTCCCGAAGGCCGCGCGCCGAGTGACGCAAGGCCGCGCGCCGAAGGACGCCAGGCCGCCCGCCGAGCGACGCTCCGTACAGGTGCGTCAGCGGCCGAAGCCCGTTTCGCACCTCCTCCCGCCGGGGTGGCCGCTGCCTCGCCGGATGTTCAGGTGAGCAGGGCGTCGGCGGTGGGGACGACGAGGCCGAACAGGTCGCCGATGGTGGTCAGGGCGGCGGTATGGAGGGTGGCGGCGGGAAGGACCGTGCCGTCGGGGCCGGCGAGGGCGCGGGTGGCGGTGGTCTCGGCGACGACGGTGGGCCGGTAGCCGAGGTTGAAGGCACCCTGCGCGGTGGAGGAGACGCACATGTGGGTCATGAAACCGGCCAGCACGAGATCCTTGCCGCTGCCCGGCCCGGCGCCCAGGTCGCCGAGCGTCTTCTCCAGCTCGGTGGCGTGGAAGGAGTCGGGGAACCGCTTGACCACGACCGGTTCACCGTCGGCCGGGGCGACCTGGTCGCTGATGGCGCCGATGTGCGCGCGGATGTCGTAGGGGGTGTCCTCGCCGCCGTCGTTGACGATGTGGACGACCGGGGTGCCGGCGGCGCGGGCCCGGTCCAGCAGCCGGGCGGCGGCTGCGAGGGCCTGTTCGGCGCCTTCCAGGGCCATGACACCGGTGCGGTAGGTGTTCTGGAAGTCGATCATGAGCAGGACGGACTCGCTCAGCCGCGGCGGCCGGCCGTCCAGGCCGATCACGTCGCGCAGGGGCACGGACGGGGTGATGGCACTCATCGGGGAACCTTTCGTCAGGGCACGGCGAGGCCTGCCGCCTTGCCGGATGCCGGAATATCGGGGGAGTGCGTGAAGCGGGTCAGGCGACCCGGGTACGGAAACGGCGGCGGTAGGCCGCCGGGGTGGTGGCGAGCTGCCGTCTGAAGGCGCGGTGCAACGTTTCCGTCGAGCCCAGTCCGGCAGCGGTCGCGACCTGGTCGAGCGGGCAGTCGGTGGTCTCCAGCAGGCGACGGGCCGTCTCGACGCGGGCCGCCTCCACGTAAGCGGCGGGACTGCTGCCCGTCTCCTGTTTGAAGACCCGGGCGAAGTGCCGCTCGCTGAGGCACATCCGGGCGGCCAGGGCCTGCGCGGACAGGTCCGCGTCGAGGTGCTCGGCGATCCACAGCCGCAGCTCGTCGATGTCCCGGCGCTCGGCGGCGGGCCGGCTCAGCGGTACGGAGAACTGGCTCTGGCCGCCCTGCCGCTTGAGGTACATCACCAGCTGCCGGGCCACCGTCAGGGCGGTCTGCTCGCCCAGGTCCTCGGCCACCAGCGCCAGGGACAGGTCCAGGCAGGCGCTGATCCCGGCCCCGGTCCACAGCCGCCCGCAGTCGGAGCGCACGAAGATCGGGTCCGGATCGACCGTGACGCCCGGGTGGTCGGCGGCGAGCTGCGCGGTGGTCGACCAGTGGGTGGTCGCCGTCTTCCCGTCCAGCAGGCCCGCCGCGGCCAGCACATGCGCGCCGACACACACCGACGCGACCCGCCGGGCGTGCGCGGCCGTCTCTCCCACCCACGCCACGACAGCGGGGTCGATACGGGCGAGCGGCCCGTCCTCGGTCATGTCGACCGCGCCCGGCACCATCAGGGTGTCCACCTCCGCACCGACATCGCCGAAGGCCACATCGGCCATCAGCCGCACGCCCGCCGACGTACGGACCGCACCGGCCGTCGGCCCGGCGAGGCGGACCTGATAGCCGGCGCGGCCCGCGGTCTCCCGGTTGGCCAGCGCGAAGACCTCGGCCGGGCCGGTGACGTCGAGGAGGTCGACATCGGGGAAGACCGCGATGACGACACGGTGTGCAGTGGGCATGTACCGATCCTCATCGCTCACGCCGATGGCCGCAATGACGATTACCTGTCACATCCGGACATGGGGCTTCCGGCCGTCAGCGCGGCCCACGCGTGTGGTGCCATACGAGCGTGTAGCGCCAGAAGAGGCGACGGCGAAGCCGGGCGCCGGGCAGGATGCCGCGGGCCGTACGGACGATGTCGGGAAAGCCGGTCTCCGCGGGGCGGGTCCGGGCGGTCATGGAGACCGGCCGGGGGGACGTACGGCCCCGGTTCTTGAGCCAGCCGGTGGCGGCGTTGAGCGGGGCGGCCACGGTGCCGAGCACGTGGTCGGCGAGGGTCTGCGGGCGCGACAGGCCGACGACGACCAGGGTTCCTCCGGGCGCCAGGAGCCGGCGGAAGGCGGTGAGGGTGTCGGAGAGCGGCAGGTGGTGGAGCGTGGCGACGCAGGTGATGACGTCGTAGGAACCGGCGGAAGCGCCCGGGATTCCGGTCGGCGCGTCGGCGACCGTGAAGGTCACGGGGGCCTGGGGAGAAGTCAGTTCCCGTGCGCGGGCGATGATCGCCGGATCGGAGTCGATTCCGTACACCTGGTCGGCGCGGGCGGCCAGCAGCCTGGCCAGGTCGCCGCTGCCGGCCCCGACGTCCAGCGCGAGGCCGAAGCGCCGGGGCAGCTGCCGCAGGAGCCACCGGTGGTAGTGGGCGTTGTGGTCCCAGGGGTGGGCGGCGTTGAACCGGTCGAGCGCCCGGATCACGCGGTGGGGCAGTGTCGTCATGGGGTCAGTCCATCAAGTGCCCGGCCTGCGCGTCGGCGTGATGGATGATCGGGCGTGCTGGATGGTGCGTGACGGACGGTGCGCGGCGGAAGTGGAAGGCGCCGGACAGTTCGGCGGTGGCGGTGAAGAACCGGACCGGCCGGCCACCGTCCGGCGCCCGCCCCGGGCCGGGGAACACCGCGTGCGAGGTGCCGGCCGCAGCAGCGACCGCACGCCGGTCCGCGTCCGTCGCCGCCGGGTCGTCGTCGGTGACGGCCGTGGGGCTGCCGCCCCCGCCGTCACGCCGCACGCACGCATCAACCACCGTGACATCCGGCGAGGACATCGGCCCACCTTTGACGCTCAAGGAACCGGCAACCGCCAACGGCGTTCCGGAGACAGCCGGGACCTGGCCGCAACGGCACGCTCCGAACGCGTGTCCCGGAGCGTGCCGTCCTGCCTCAGCCGGTGCCGTCCTGCACCGGATAGTCGATGACGACCACGCCGCCGGTGGCGTAGTTGACGACATCGGCGGCCAGCCGCCGGCCTTGCGGCGACTCCCGCGCCGCGGCCAGGGCGGCTGCGTCGGCGAAGTCGGCTTCGAAGACCGCGAAGTACGGCGCTTCTCCGTTGGTCGCCGCCACGTCGAAGCTGTAGCGCCACGCAAGCAGGCCGGGCCAATCCCTGACCAGTGGAAGGTGGTTGTTCACGTAGTAGTCGCGGAAGTGGTCAGGGTCGGCGGGCTTGGGATATAGGACCACCGTCTTATGCATGTCGACCTCCGTCCAGAGACGTCAGCGCGCTGTCCGACTCGTAGGGACCCCACCCGTGCATGGCGCCGGCCATCGGGAGGCTTCCGGCGACCATCCGGAACGGCCCGATCGGCGGGGCGTCCCCGGGCATCATGCGCGCGAGCGGTGTGCCGGCCTGGTCGGTGCACGGCGGTTCCAGCAGGGCTGTCCGCGACATCGGCTCTCCCGTCGAGTTCGTTTCGAAATCAGAAACGCAGGAGGGATGCTAGTGTTTCGAATAACGAAACGCAAGGAGGGTCATGCCGACGCCGCGCCCAGGAACACCGGTTCGTGGATCGACGACCGGCCGTCCCGTCATGGCCGCGATGGACCTGTTCGGCCGTCGGTGGGCGCTGCGCATTCTCTGGGAACTGCGTGCGGGTCCGCTCGGCGCCCGCGCGCTGCTGGCACGGTGCGAAGGGCTGTCGTCCAGCGTCCTCTACCAGCGGCTCCGCGAACTCGCGTCGAGCGGGATCATCGCGCCCTCGGCCGATGGCTACGAGCTCACCCGGCTGGGGACGGCACTCCGTGATGCCCTTCGTCCGCTCGACGACTGGGCGACCGCCTGGGCGCAGGAGCAAGAACACAACGATCAGGAGCCCACGGAGACGTGAAGGTCGCGCCCGGCCAGGCGGAGCGGTGAGGTGACGGCCGCCGGCTCGGGACACGGGCTCACGCGGCCTGCGAGAAACCCTCGGCCGCCGGCTCGTCGCCGCGCAGCGGGGTGAAGCCGACGTACGACTTCAGCGCCATCAGCAGCGCGATCCGGTGCCCCTCGGAGTGCGTGCTCTCCGCGGCCCGGGCTGCCTCCTCGCGACTCGGCGCGAAGAACAAGTGCAGCCCATGCGCGCTGATCAGCTGCTTGAACCGCGGATACGCGGTCCGCTCAATCGAGGTCACAGCCCACCCCGGCCCCGGACGACAGCCCAACGTCACCGTCAACGACGCCGGGCTGAACGGGTGATGGTGGCGCTCCCTCACGCCGCCAAGATCGTCCCATGGCCCGTTTGGGGCGGTATCTGGGTGACACCCCTGTCAGGGCGTGTCCTGGAGCCGTACGCGAAGCAGGAATGCGGCCCAGCTGCGGTAGGGCTTCCACCGGTCGGCGATCTTGGACAGGTGGGCGAAGTCGGCGGCCGCCGCTGCGGGAAGCCCGTACGCGGCGGCGACGGCTTGATGGACACGTGGTTCGTGACGGGGGAAGACATCGGGGTGCCCCGCTCCCCGGATGAGGATGAGCTCGGCGGAGAAGGGACCGATGCCCGGCAGGTCGCGCAGTTCGGCCAGGGCGTAGTCGGCAGGGAGGTCGCGCAGGCGGGCCGCGTCGAGTTGCCCGTCGAGGGCCGCTTCGGCCAGCGCGTGCAGCCGCTCGATCTTGAGTGCGGTCAGGCCCGGCATGTGGGTGAGGGCGAGCAGGCCGGCGGGGGTGGGGAAGGCGTGCAGCGTCCGGCCCGCGACATGGGCGTGATGTCCGTACTCGCGGGCGATGCGGGCCTTGACGGCGGCTGCCTGGGACATGCGGATGCGGTTGCCGATGATGGCCCAGGCGGCGGCCTCGTAGGGCGAGTGGAAGCACACCGGGCGCAGCCCCGGGTACTGCGCCATGAGCCCGGCCATCACGGCATCCGCGCCGAGGTCCGGGAACCCGGTGCCGTCGACGTCGAGGGAGAGGATGCGGGCGATCTGCGCCCCCAGGGCCTGGTCGGTGGGCTCGGCGGTTGTCGCCCTTTCGCCGGCCGGTGCGCTGGGGCGGACGGTGAATTCGGCCCGCACGGTGCCCGCGCCGCCGTCCGCCCCCGCCTCGGACTCCTGCCGAACGGTGGCCGCGACCACGGATGTCGTGTCGTCGGCGGGGAAGGCCAGGCGGAGGATTTCGTCCGGCGCGTGGTTGTAGCTCGCGGGGGTGAAGCGCTTCAGGAAGTGGACGCTGGAGGCGAGCGAGAAGGGGCCGGCGGGGGTGAGGGGGACGGTCGGCACGGTCAGTCTCCGCGTGTGGTGAGGATGCAGCCCTCGGCGCCCTCGAAGGAGAACTCCGGGTGCCGTTCGCGGAAGGCCGCCGCCGCCTCCACGTCGCCGGCTCGCGGGGCAACGACGTCGGGGCCGTCGACGGGGGCAGGCATGGCGTTTCTCGCTTCTTCGGTGTCAGGCTTTTGACATAGGTCACGCTAGGCTCCGGCTGTCCGCATGTCAAAAGCCTGACAAGGTGATGGGTGTGCCCGGGCCGGTCTCCCGGCGCCGCAGGCAGCTGTGAGGGTGCCCGCTATCCGGCCACGCGGACGGGTGCCGACGCGGCCGACTGGAATATGCCGGTGGAACGGAAGAAGGCACGGAAGTAGCTCGTACCGCTGCGCGCGATGTCGGCGGAGAACGCGTTGCCGCTGCCGGACCAGCGGGCCTCCACGGTGGCCGCGTCGGCCCAGCTCTTCCCGTCGCGGGAGACCTGGATGCGCACGTCGATGGTCGCGGGTTGCCGGCCGTCGGGGAAGTCGATGTCACCCTGGACGTTCACCTGGTGGGCGTCGGTGCGGACAGCCTTGAACGAGGTGAAACGCGAGGCTCTCAGGACCGCGATGTCCAGGCTCTGCCCGGAGGCTTCGGCGATGAACGGGTCGTCGCTACGGGAGGTGAGCTCGAAGTGGCCGTACTCGGCGGGGGCGTGGGTGAGCGTGACCGTACCGTCCTCGGCGGTGGTGAACTGCCCGACGGTTTCGAACTGGCCGCCCGACGGGTGGGCGAACAGCGCGCCGCCGTGCTGGCCGCCGAAGGGCACCCACCCCTTCGGCGTCCTGCGCTCCAGCATCGCGGTGAGCGTGACCTGCTGCCCGTAGTTGACGGTCCGGTCCGTCGTCCGCAGACGGCTCCAGCGCGTGGGCACCTGCCGGACGGTGATCTGCGCGGCGGGGGATTCGCCGTATATCACGCCCGCCGCGTCGGGCCGGTGGACCGCCCGGATGCCGGCCGCGTTGTCGAGACGCACGACGGCCGAGAAGCGGCCCTGCGCGTCGGTGCGCGGGGTGGCGCCGGTCGTGACGGCATCCACATCGATGTCCACCGGGCGGTCCGGCAGGGGTTTCAGCTCGCGGGTCCCCGGCCACCGGCCTTTCAGCACGCCTTCGACGCGGACGTCGCGGTGGTCGGTGTCGATCCGCGAGCGATCGGTCCGGAAGTTTTCGAACTGGGCTGCCACGAAATAGGACATGAAGCCCGCCGAATTTTCCACGGTGTGGTCGCCGTCCGCGTCCGTGGCTTCGACACTGACCGTGTAACTGCCGAGGGCGGGGAGCCGCAGAGGCTCCTTCGTGCGCCAGACGCCGTCGGTGGACGTGCCGGAGAAGAGGGCGAAGCGGTCGCCGCCCACCGTCGCGACTTCCTGCTGCGTGGCGGCGGAGACGATGTGGGCCTTGATCTCGGTGATGGCGCTGTCCGAACCGACGGCGACTTGCAGGGTGCCGAGATCGTCCGAGACGCTGTTCGCGTACCGCACGGCCGGGACTTGACCGGGCGCGGCCTGCGCGGACGGGGCGCCGCTCAGCAAGAGCAGGGCAGCCCCGGCGGCAGCCCATGTGGCACGTGATGTCGTCATGCGTATCCCCCCAGGGACGAACGGGTCCGAGGTCCGCGGGCAGCGCGAGGAGAACGGGCACGGGTGCGACTGCCGTGGACACAAGTGTTCTATCCCATCGCACTGACATCGGCCGGGGTTTGCCGATCACGGAGGAAAGGCCACGGGCCGATATCCGCCCTCCTCACACCCGGCCGTCGCCAACGGCCCCGCCGCCGTCGTCTTGGACTGCGCCCAGCCGCGGACGGTGTGGCCCGTACGGTGCGGGGCCGGTCCGCCGCCGTGCGACCGCCGTCAGGTGCCGGGCCAGGGCCGCCGTCGCGCACAGGGCCGGCAGCCCGCACACACCCGGCCAGCCCGCCGTGTCCCAGGCCCGCGCGCCCAGCCAGGACCCGGCGCTGCCACCCAGGTAGGCGCAGGTCATATAGGCCGAGATGAGGCGGCTGCGGGCGTCGGGGCGCAGAGCGTAGACCCGTGTCGTGTTGGCGACCATCCCGCACTGCATCGTCACGTCCAGCAGCAGTGTGCCGACGGTGAGCGCCGTCAGACCCGCCACCCCGCCCAGCGTTCCGGCCACGAGGACCACGGCGGAGGCGAGCGTGCCCAGCAGGCAGAACAGGTTCACCAGGTCCGGTCCGCGCCGGTCCGTGAGCCGGCCGGCGAGCGGAGTGCACACCATCGTCGCCGCCCCCACCAGGGCGAGCAGGCCCACGGCCGGAGCGCCCAGCCCGTACGCCGGGCCGGTCAGCAGCAGAGTGACGCCCGTCCACACCGCCGAGAAACCGGCGAACACCGTGGCCTGGTAGAAACACGAGCGGCGCAGCTCAGGTTCGGCGCGCAGCAGCCGCAGCGGTTCGGCGAGCAGCGCGGCGTACGGCCACCCCGCTGCCGGAACGGGCGTGGCGGGAAGCGTCTTCACGAGCATCCACGCCAGCAACAGCATCATCGCGGCGGCCGCCAGATACGGTGCCCGCCAGCCCAGCGTCTCGGCCAGCGAGCCGCCGAACGCGCGCGACAGCAGCATTCCGCCGAGGGAGCCGCTCGCCAGCATCCCCGACACCTCCCCGCGCCGGTCCGGAGCGACCAGCCCCGCGGCGAGCGCGCCGATCACGGTGGTGGCGACGCTGGTGAGGCCGACGGCGGCGGACGCGGCGGCGAGCATCGTCAGCCCGGGAGCGAGGCCCGCCGCGAGCAGCCCGAGCCCGGTCAGACAGAGCAGGGCCGCCAGCAGGGGACGCTGGGGGAGCCGGTCTCCCAGCGGTACGAGGAGGTAGTTCCCGGCCGCGTAGCCGATCTGGGTGGCGGTGACGGCGAGGGCCGCGGCGCCGGGGGAGACGCCCAGGCCGGCAGCGGCGAGCGGGGTGAGGGCTTGGGCGAAGTAGAGGTTGCCCACGGCCGCGCCGCAGGTGAGGGCGAGCAGAAGGAGAAGCCGTCGGCCCAGGACCGGCGTCCGTGGCCGGGTCGTCGCTGTCATGCCCGTACCCCACAACGCCTCGGGTCCGGAGCGGAATCGATGTAGCATATGCCTTAATGATCAGCTTTGAGCTGGGCGCCGAGGATCTCGCCGACACCCGGTTCGCGCTCTCCCCGCTGCACGAGACCGTGCTCAGCCTGCGCGTGCTGCGCGAACCCGGGCTGTCCGCGCTGCACCTGCCCTGGCGGCGGGCCGTCCTCGGCCGACTGGACGGGCCGGACGCGCGGCTGCTGCTCTCGTTGGTCGCGCAGCGCCGCACCCTGCCGGATTTCCTCACCCCGCGGCCGACCACCTTCTTCGCGCCCTTCGCCGACGAACTGGCCGTCGTCCGGCGTACACCGCCCGGCCTCGTACGGCGCGGCCTCCGCGAAACGCACGCTCCCGATCCGCTGCCGGAACCGCTGCGGGCGGCGTCGAGCGGCACGGACGCCGAGGTGTGCGCCCTGCGCGACGCGCTGTGCGATCTGCTGGAACGCTACTGGTCCGTCGCGATCGAACCGTGGTGGCCGCAGATCCGCCTCGTGCTGGAGGCCGAGATGACCTACCGGGCGCGCCGGCTGGCCACCGGGGGAGTGCGGCTGCTGTTCGCCGATATGCATCCCGATGTGCGGTGGCGGGACAACGCACTGGAGATCCACGGCATGATCGGTGACGGCTTCTGCACCCGGGCGGCGGGGCGGGGACTGCTGCTGGTGCCACTGGTGTTCGCGCACAAGCCCGCGCCGCCGGTCACGACGGAGGTCGCGCCGGTGTTGGCGTATCCCAGCCGCGGGGTGGCGACCCTGTGGGCCGACACCCCGCCGTCCGCGTCTTCGGGTGCGCTGGCCGAGCTGGTCGGGGCCACGCGCGCGCGGCTGCTCGTACAACTGGAGGAACCCCTCGCCACGGTGGAGATCGCGCGCCGCTTCCGGGTCACGCCGAGCGCCGTCTCGCAGCACCTGCGGGTGCTGTTCGCGACGGGCCTCGTCACCCGGGCCCGGAACGGACGGCAGGTGTTGTACCGGCGCACGGAACTGGGGGACCGGTTGGCGGGGAGGTAGGCGCCGTGTTCGGCGAAGAGCCCTCCTCAGCGGCTCTGGTGGTGCCCCGCCCACACCGTGGGTACGCGGCTCGCCCACGGGGCGGCCTGTTCGAGTTGTCCGGCGAGGCGGAAGAGGCGGCCTTCGAGTCCGTAACCGGCGGCGAACCGCATGCCGACCGGGAGCCCCGTACCGGCGTCGGCCGTCACCGGCACGGACATGGCGGGGGTGCCCGCGACGTTGAACGCCATGGTGAACGGCGAGCGGTCGTTGAGACGGTCGATCCAGCCCAGGCCGTCCAGCGCCTCCCCGCCCCCGGCGTAGGCGCCCAGGGGCATCGGACGTTCCGGCAGGGTCGGGGTGAGCAGGATGTCGTGGGTGTCGAAGTACCGTGCCAGGCTTCGGGCGACCCGGTTGCGGATCGTGAGCGCGGCGACGAACTGGGCGCCGCCGACCGAGCAGACCCACGGTACGCGTGAGAGCGTCGGCGACGGGTGCGGTGGTGCGCCGTCCGCCCCATGCCTGGGCGAGGACACCGATCCGCAGTGAGCCCGGGTGACGGGTGACCTCCTCCGTGTACGGCCGGGACGGCTGCTCGGCGAAGTAGGGGTCACCCGGTTCCGGGCCGCGGATCAGCTCGAAGGGGCGCAGGTCGGCACGCAGAACGCAAGCATCGATCAGGCGGGGGACCGGCTGATGAGGTGCGTCGAAGGCATCGTCGACCGGTGCCGCGCGTCCGGGCGGGCACCGGCTGTCCGATCCGGGCCGGCATCCGGAGAACCGGGAGCGGGCGAGCGGTGCCCGCCGGGGTTCTAGCGGGTGGCTAGCCGCTCCAGCAGGGCGGCGCTCCGCGCCAGCAACGCCCGCTCCTCGTCGGTGAGTTCGGCCTCGATGGCCTGCGCGAGCCAGCCGGCCCTGCGGCCGCGCTCCGCTTCGAGCGCGGCCCGGCCCTCGTCCGACAGCTCGACCAGCGACTTGCGGCCGTCCGTCGGGTGCGCCCGGCGCGTGATCAGGTTCTGCTCCATGAGCAGCCCCACCGCCCGGGCCATCGACTGCGGGCGTACGCGCTGGTCGGCGGCGAGGTCGCTGGTGGTCATGGCGCCGTTGCGGTCGAGCGCGCCGAGTACGGCGGCCTGGCCCAGCGGGATGCGGTCCTCGTGTTTGACGCGTCGGGTGAGCTTGCCCATTGCGGTGCGCAGGTCGGCGGCGATGACGGCGGTTTCCGAGGTGGGCATAGGGCATTTTACCCCGCTGACCAGCAAGGCAGTGCACCTGACCTGCGCGGCGATGCTGCGCGCCTGACCTGCGCAGCCATGCTGTACAGCCAAACTGAGCAGCAAAACTGAGCAGCATTGCTGTATGGTTTGGCACTGTCGGGCTCAGCGCCAGCGTCGTCGCAGCCGGGCCACGGCATACGACAACGGGAAAGGACCTCCCATGTCCGCAAAGGCAGTCGCCACCGTCGACGCCGCCATCGAGAACGTCACCGCCCGCCGGATCATCGACAGCCGTGGCAACCCCACGGTCGAGGTCGACGTCGTCCTGGCGGACGGGTCCCTGGGGCGCGCGGCTGTCCCCTCCGGCGCCTCCACCGGCGCCCGGGAGGCCGTGGAACTGCGCGACGGGGATTCCGCGCGCTGGCACGGCAAGGGCGTCGACCGCGCGGTGGCCCACGTCAACGGGGAGATCGCGGCGTCGGTGCGCGGCCGCGACGCGGCCGACCAGGCGGGGCTCGACGCCGCGCTGGTCGCCCTCGACGGCACCGCCACGAAGTCCCGGCTCGGCGCCAACGCGATCCTCGGCGTCTCCCTCGCCACCGCCAAGGCCGCCGCGGCGGCCCACCGCCAGCCCCTCTACCGCTACCTCGGCGGCGCCGACGCCCGCCTCCTGCCGCTGCCGATGATGAACATCGTCAACGGCGGCGCCCACGCCGACAATCCGCTGGACTTCCAGGAGTTCATGATCGCTCCGGTGGGCGCGGACACCTTCGCCGAAGCCGTCCGCATGGGCAGCGAGGTCTTCCACACCCTGCGCCGCGATCTGCTGGCCGCCGGGCACTCCACGGGCGTCGGCGACGAGGGCGGCTTCGCGCCCGCGCTGCGTACCGCTGAGGAGGCGCTCGACTTCGTGATGACCGCCATCGAGCGCACCGGCTACCGTCCCGGCACGGACATCGGGCTGGTCATGGACCCGGCGTCGTCGGAGTTCTTCCGCGACGGGGTGTACGACTACGCGGGCGAGGGAGTGCGCCGCACCCCCTCCGAGAACGCGGACTACCTGGCCAAGCTCATCGACGCCTACCCGGTCGTCTCCATCGAGGACCCGATGGCGGAGAACGACCTGGACGGCTGGCGCGAGCTGACCGCCCGCGTCGGCGACCGCTGCCAGCTCACCGGCGACGACGTGTTCTGCACCAACGAGACGCTGCTGCGCGAGGGCATCCGTACCGGCGTCGCCAACTCGGTGCTGGTCAAGGTCAATCAGATCGGGACCCTGACCGAGGCGCTGGCCGCGGTGGGCACCGCCCACCGGGCGGGCTGGACGGCCGTCATGTCGCACCGATCGGGCGAGACGGAGGACACCACCATCGCGGATCTGGCGGTGGCGACCGGCTGCGGCCAGATCAAGACCGGCTCGCTCTCCCGCTCCGACCGCACGGCGAAGTACAACCAGCTGATCCGGATCGAAGAGGAGCTGGGCGACTCGGCGCGCTTCGCGGGCCGCTCCGCACTGCGCCGGGCGTGAACAGCAGACGGAAGTAGGAACCACGCGGGCCCCCGGTCACGGCCGGGGACCCGTTCGTCCGCCGGACAGCCGCCCGGCGGATTCCGTCCGCGGACGGTCAGAACATCCGAGGCTGACCGCTGGAGGCGCTGAGCCCGCCGTCCACGGGAATGTGCGCGCCGTTGACGAAACGTGCGTCGGGGCCGGCCAGGAAGGCTATGA
The DNA here is from genome assembly GCF_042732265.1 of Streptomyces sp. NPDC059788. Taxonomy (NCBI): domain Bacteria; kingdom Bacillati; phylum Actinomycetota; class Actinomycetes; order Kitasatosporales; family Streptomycetaceae; genus Streptomyces; species Streptomyces sp. NPDC059788. The sequence continues at coordinate 18,823 of NZ_JBHWHY010000013.1, forward strand.
CATCCGCGACTTCGGCGGGTTCGGCGGGACGCTGCATGGGAATGCGCCGGCGGAATCCGGCGAGTGCCTCCGCGTTGTCGAAGAGCGGTGCGGCCATCGGGGTACGGGTGAGGCTCGGATGTACGGCGTTGACCCGCACGCCCTCGTGTCCGTGGTCGAGAGCCATGGCGTTGGTGAGGTTGACCAGTGCTCCCTTGGCGGCGTTGTAGGCGGCGAGGCCCCAGTCCCCGCCGAGCCCGGACACCGAGCCCACGTTGACGATGCAGCCGCCCACGCGGCGCAGATGCGGCAGCGCGGCCCGGGAGGCGAAGAAGACCCCGTCGGCATCGACGGCGAAGACCCGGCGCCAGGTGGCGGTGTCGGTGTGTTCGACCGTTCCGGGCGCGCCGATGCCGGCGTTGTTGACCAGCACGTCCAGCCGGCCGTACGCCTCCGTCACCTCCTTGATCAGCGCGGTGACCGCGGACTCGTCGGAGACGTCCGCGACCCGCGTGCTGATCTTCGAGCCGGTCGGCGCGGCGGCAACGGCCGCCTCCAGCGTGCTCCCGGTCCGTCCGGCGATGATCACCGTGGCGCCCTCGCGAGCGAAGCGATACGCGGCGGCGGCGCCGATGCCGGACCCGCCACCGGTGATCACCACGACCTTGTCCGCGAATCGGTTCTCCTCCACGACCACTCCTCTTCATCGGGTGCTGGCGGCAGGCGGGCGAGGCGAGCGGCACCTGCGTCGACGCGGGCCGGGACAGCGCTCCCGGAGCGGTGAAACTACCTCAACAGCCGGAAGCGTCACCAGCCCGGCGGCGGGGCCGGGCCCGCTGGGCGAGGATAGCTGTGCCGACCAGGGTCCACGCGGCCAGCGCGGCCCACGCCGCCATGCGTCCCGCTTCTTCCCACAGGACCGCGCCTGTCGCCCGTCCCGCCTGCTGCGTGGCCACGGCGTACATGCCCAGGGGGAAGACCGCCGACCACCAGGACGGTTCGTAGCGCAGTGGTACGCGGTGCCTGATGTGCCGCCAGGCTCCGGCGCCGAGCAGCACCGGAATCAGAGCCGTCGCCCAGGCCGCCACCGCCACCAGCGCGATGGTGATCACCGTGGTGACCGGCCCGCTCCAGGTGGCGGAGCGCAGCAGGCCTGCCCCGGCCAGGACACTGATGGCGCCCGCTCCCATGGCGATCCAGTACACCGGGGTCAGCCCGGCCGGGGTGACGCCGTGGTGCCGCAGGCGCATCCAGACCAGCGACGTGATCGTGACGTACGCCAGGACGCCTGCCGCCCAGCAGCAGGTCCCCGCGACCGCCGTCATGGGTCCGGCCTGTAGTTCCGTGGTGGCTACGACGACCGACTGCGGGCCGACCACGAGCAGGAACCAGCTGCCGTCGGGGCGCGCCGTCCGGGCCCTGACCACGGTGACCACCGCTCGCAGGACCATGGCCACGCAGCACAGGGCGCCGCCCGCCAGCAGACCGACGGCGAGGGGACGCCAGCGGCCGGCGGCGAGGTCGGCGGCCAGGACGTCGGAAGCCGCGACGTACGTGAAGAACCCGAAGGCGCGGGCCGGGTCGGCCGCATCCCGCGCAACGCGGCTGCGGTGCGCGGCGATCCGCCACACGGTCGCAGCGACGAGACCGGCGTAGAGGAGTACGCCCAGGCTCAGCAGGACGCGGGACACCGCATGCGCGCCGATGGTGGCAGCTGCCCGGGAGACGATGCCGGCCGCCATGACGGAGGCGAAACACCCTGGCGGGAGCCGTTCGATGCCTGTTCGTATGCGTGTCCGGCAAGCGTCCTGCTGTCCGGGGGCGGCCTCGTGGCCCATGGAAGGTCCCCTCGCATCGGGCCCGTGGGGTGTACGGCGTGCACGGCTTCCCTGGTTTCGTCGGTCAGGGGTTCAGCCAGGGGTGCGGTGTGTCTCCCGTTCGCCGGCCATTCCGGCGGCCGGGCGGTAGGGGCCGCGACCGCGGGAGCGGTAGACGACGTACGGGCGGATGACGTAGCCGAGGGGTGCGGTGAAGGCGTGGACCAGGCGGCTGAAGGGCCACAGGGCGAACAGCGCCATGCCCAGGAGCGCGTGCAGCTGGTAGGTGAACGGGGCCCGGGCCATGGCCTGGACGTCGGGGGCGAGGGCGAAGAGGCTGCGGAACCAGACCGAGACGCCGAGCCGGTAGTCGTAGGGATTGCTGATGCTGGAAGCGGTGGCCAGCAGTCCGGCCAGCAGGGCGGCGGCCAGCAGGGGGTGGACCAGGCGGTCGCTGCGGCTGGTCGCGGACCGGACGGCGGGTGTCCGGAGGCGGCGGTAGAGCAGGATGGCGAGGCCCGCGACGGCGGCGAGGCCGGCTGAACCGCCGACCGCGAGGGCGGTCAGGTGGTACAGGGATTCGCTGATGTGCAGGCGCTCGGTGAAGATCTCGGGAACGAGCAGGCCCATGACGTGCCCGCCGATGACAGCGAACAGGGCGTAGTGGAAGAGGGGGCCGCCGATGCGCAGCAGACGGGATTCGTGGAGTTGGCTGGAGCGGGTGGTGAAGCCGAAACGGTCGTAGCGGTAGCGCCAGGCGGTACCGGCGATCAGGACGGCCAGCACGAGATAGGGCAGCACTCCCCACAGGGCGATGTGCACGTGGGTCACCTGCGGGCTCCTTCGGTCTGCGGTGAGCCGGTGGCGGGGAACGGGTCGAGGCCCACGTTCTCGGTGGGCGGGCCGCCGCGTGCCAGGGCGAGGGCGGCGGCGCGGTCGGCGGGGGCCGCGCCGGGCAGGGTGTCGCGCACGGCGCGCAGTACCTCGGCGTACGGGCTGCGATACGTTTCCAGCGCGCGGGCGAGCAGTTCGAGGGCGGGCCGGTGCTCGCGCAGCAGACGCAGACCGGGTTCGGGGCAGCGCGCGCTGAATTCCAGTGCGGCGGGCAGGAAGTCGGGCAGTTCACCGTCATCCTGCTGCCAGCCGTGGGTGCGGTAGAGGGCCTTGAGACGGGCCAGGGAAGCGCCGCGGCGGCGGGTGTCGCCGTCGGTGTAGTAGGTCAGGTGCAGGGTGCGGCGGCGACTGCGGTCGAAGGTGAGGACGTAGCGGGCTGCGAGGTCCAGGGCCGGTACGGTCCCGGCGTAGGCGCAGAAGCGCAGCAGCGCTGCCGGTGCTGCGCCGGACAGCTGGTTCATCGTCTCGGTGACGGCGGCCAGCCGTACGGACCAGTCGCCGTCGGGGTAGGTCAGCAGCAGTGAGGCCGCCTGGTGGACGGCGGGACGTACGGCGGTCATCGTTCGGTCTCCCGGCGGCGGGGGAACAGGCCGCGGGGCGCGCCCCGGCCGTCCCAGTTCAGCAGGTTGACGCGGCCGCGCAGTCCGTCGCCGGCTGTGGCCGGTTCGGCGACCGGCGGGGCGTGGAAGGCGTCCATGCCCGGCAGGCCGACGTCGTACATGCCGGGGCCGCCGTTTCCGTCCAGGCTGCACCCGTCGTCCGGCGTGTCCGGAGGCAGGGTTCCGGTGTAGCTGGTGGGGATGACGTAGCGGTCCTCGTACTTGGCCAGGGCGAGCAGCCGGTACATGGCCTCGATGGCGTCTTCGCCGAGGCCGACGGACCGGGCGATGGCGGGGTCCCTGGGGTCGCCGAGGTTGATGCGGCGCATGTGGGCGCGCATGGCGGCCAGCCGGCACAGGGCGGCTTCGACGGGGGCGGGGTCGCCCGCGGTGAAGAGATGGGCGAGGTAGTCCAGGGGGATGCGCAGGGTGTCGATGGCGCCGAAGAGGCTGGCCGGGTCCTCGCCGTCGTGGCCGCTGCGGGTGAGGGAGTCGACGATGGGGGACAGCGGCGGCACGTACCAGACCATGGGCATGGTGCGGTATTCGGGATGCAGGGGCAGCGCGACGCGGTAGTCGGTGATCAGCGCGCGGACGGGGGAGCGGCGGGCGGCGGTGATCCAGTCGTGCGGGATGCCGGAGGCCTCGGCGGCGCGTGCCACCTCCGGGTCGAAGGGGTCGAGGAAGCAGCCGAGTTGGGCCTCGTACAGGTCCTTCTCCTCGGGGACGCGGGCGGCTTCACCGACCTTGTCCGGGTCGTAGAGCATGACGCCGAGGTAGCGCAGCCGGCCCACACAGGTCTCCGAGCAGACCGTCGGCTCGCCCGCTTCGATGCGCGGGTAGCACAGGGTGCACTTCTCGGCCTTGCCGGTCTGGTGGTTGAAGTAGACCTTCTTGTAGGGGCAGCCGGTCACGCACATCCGCCAGCCGCGGCAGCGGTCCTGGTCGACCAGGACGATGCCGTCCTCGATGCGCTTGTACAGGGCGCCGGAGGGACACACGGCGACGCAGGACGGGTTGAGGCAGTGCTCGCAGATACGGGGCAGGTAGAACATGAACGCCTGCTCGTATTCGAGGCGGACCTTCTCGTTCATCTGCCGCAGCACCGGATCGGCGGCCAGGTGGTCGGGCCCGCCGCCGAGGTCGTCGTCCCAGTTGGGGCCCCAGGTGATGTCGGTGGGGCGGCCGTCGACGAGGGAACGGGGCGGCGCGGTGGGCAGATCGTCGCCCAGCGGCGCGGTGGTCAGGTTCGCGTAGTCGTAGGTCCAGGGCTCGTAGTAGTCGCTAAGGGCGGGCAGTTCGGGGTTGGCGAAGAGGCGGGCCAGGCGGCGGGCCCGGCCGCCGGAGCGCGGGACGAGCCGGCTGCCTTTGAGCTGCCAGCCGCCCTTCCAGCGTTCCTGGTCCTCGTAGCGGCGCGGGTAGCCCTGGCCGGGCCGGGTCTCGACGTTGTTGAACCACACGTATTCCGTACCGGTGCGGTTGGTCCAGGTCTGTTTGCAGGTGACCGAGCAGGTGTGGCAGCCGATGCACTTGTCGAGGTTCATCACCATGGCCACCTGGGCCATGACTCGGCGGGTGGGGGGTGTCCCGCGGGGCATGTCAGTACTCCACGTTCTGCGAGCGGCGTCGGATGACGGTGACGGCGTCGCGCTGGTTGCCGGTGGGCCCGTAGTAGTTGGGGGCGAAGGACAGCTGGCCGTAGCCGCCGATGAGGTGGCTGGGCTTGATCAGAAGTTTGGTGAGCGCGTTGTGGACGCCGCCGCGACGGCCGGTGGTCTCGGACTTGGGCACGTTCACCAGGCGTTCCTGTACGTGGTACATGAACACCGTGCCCGGCGGCATACGGTGTGAGACGACGGCGCGGGCGACCACCACGCCGTTGGGATTGACCGCCTCGATCCAGTCGTTGTCCGCCACTTCGATCCGTGCCGCGTCCTCGACACTGATCCAGATGACCGGCCCGCCGCGCGCCAGGGTCTGCATGAGCAGGTTCTCCTGGTACTCGGAGTGGATCGACCACTTCGAATGCGGAGTGACATAGCGGACCGTCACCGAGCGAGCGGCACCCCCCACCCCCGTAGGGGGGTGTTCGCCCAGCGCGGCCAGGTCCAGCGGCGGCCGGTAGACGGGAAGTTGCTCACCGAGCTCGGCCATCCAGTCGTGGTCGAGGTAGAAGTGCTGGCGGCCGGTGAGGGTGTGCCAGGGTTTGCGGTGCTCGGTGTTGATGGTGAAGGGCGCGTAGCGCCGCTCGGGCCCTTCCTTGCCCGACCATTCGAAGCTGGCCCCCACCTGCACCGGACGCGCCTGGGTGTCGGAGAAGACCACCCGCCGTTCGGCGACCGACTCGGCGAGGGCCTCCAGCCGGCTGTCCGGTCCGCAGCGTTCGGCGAGGTGTGCGAAGCCCTCGGCGGCCAGCCGTCCGTTGGTGGTGCCCGACAGGGCGAGGATCGCCTCGCACAGCTTCACGTCCGTGTCCAGCAGCGGCCGGCCCCGTACGGGTTCCGACTGGGCCGTTCCGCACCGGTCGGCCAGCCACCGGGCTTCCGCCCGCGGGTACACGGTCACGCCCTTGACCGTCATGCCCGCCTCCTCGGCCAGCGGCCCCAGGCTCGCCAGCTTCGCGGCCACGGCCGTGTAGTCCCGCTCGACGAGAGCGAACGCCGGGAGGTTGTGGCCGGGCCGTGGCGGGCCCGCCTCCCGCCAGTCGGGCACCAGGCCGCCGGGCTGCGCCGTCTCACCGGGCGTGTCGTGCTGCAGGGCGGTGGCCACCAGGTCGTGGCGGGTGTCCAGGCGCCCCTGGGCCAGTTCGCTGAATTTCGCCGCCAGGCCGTGGAAGATCTCGAAGTCGGTACGCGCCTGCCAGGGCGGATCGATCGCCGGGGAGAAGGCGTGCACGTAGGGGTGCATGTCCGTACTGGACAGGTCGTGCTTCTCGTACCAGGTGGCGGCCGGCAGCACCAGGTCGGCCATCAGGGTGGTGGAGGTCATCCGGAAGTCCAGCGCCAGCAGCAGGTCCAGCTTGCCGTGCGGTGCCTCCTCGTGCCAGGTGACATCGCGCGGCCGGGCCTCGGGCGGGGCTTCTTCGGCGCTCGCGTTGTCGTGGGCGCCCAGCAGGTGCCGCAGGAAGTATTCGTTGCCCTTGGCGGAGGAACCGATCAGATTTGCCCGCCATACGGTCAGTACTCGCGGCCAGTTCGCCGGATCGTCCGGGTCCTCGCACGCGAAACGCAACTGCCCCTTCTGGAGCTGGTCGGCGACCCACTGCCCCGGATCGCGTCCGTCGGCGCGGACCCGTTCCCCCAGAACCAGGGGGTTGTCGCTGAACGTGGGGGCGGAGGGCATCCAGCCCAGCCGGGCGGACTGCGCCACCAGGTCGGCGGTGTGCCGGCCTGCGAAAAGCCCGCGCCCTGTCGCGGAGGCGAGCGCATCGGCGCGGTAGGACTCGTAGCGCCATTGGTCGGTGTGGAGGTACCAGAACGGTGTCCCGGCCATCTGCCGTGAAGGCCGCACCCAGTCGGCCGCGGTGGACAGCTGCTGCCAGCCCGCGTACGGGCGCACCTTCTCCTGGCCGACGTAGTGCGCCCAGCCGCCGCCGTTGACGCCCTGGCAGCCGGTCAGCAGCAACAGCGTCAGAAACGAGCGGTAGATGGTGTCCGAGTGGAACCAGTGGTTGGTGCCCGCCCCCATCACGATCATGCAGCGGCCACGGGTCTTCTCCGCCGTACGCGCGAACTCCCGGGCCGCCCGCACCACCGCACCGGCTGGAACCGAGGTCAGCGACTCCTGCCAGGCAGGCGTGCACGGCACGTCCGCGTCCTCGTAAGAGTCGGGCCACTGCCCCGACAGACCCGGACGGTGTACGCCGTACTGGGCCAGCAGCAGGTCGAAGACCGTCGTCACCAGCCGCCCGTTCAGCTCGCGCACCGGCACGGCCCGGCGCACGGTGCCTCCGGTCCCCGACACGCCTTCCGCACCCTGGTCGAAGCGCGGAAGATCGACCTCCACGCCGGCCCCGCCCCGTTCCTTATGGAAGCTGAGCAGGGGGTCCACGTCGCCCAGGTCGAGATGCCAGCGGCCCGCGCCGTTCTCGGACCACCGTTCCCCCAGCGTGCCGGGCGGCGCCACGGGAGCTCCACGGCCCGCGTCGAAGACCACCGGCTTCCACCGCCCGTCCGCCTCCGCCTGCCCCGTCCCGGCCAGTCCCAGCGCCGCCGCCGTGACGAACTTGCCCGGCACGAAGGACGTACCGCGTTGTTCCACTTCCACGAGGAAGGGCAGGTCGGTGAAGGTTTTGACGTAGTCGGTGAAGTAGGGGACGCGGCGGTCGACGAAGCATTCGCGCAGGATGACGTGGCCCATGGCCAGGGCGAGGGCGGCGTCGGTGCCGGGGTGGGGGTGCAGCCATTCGTCGGCGAATTTGGTGGCGTCGGCGTAGTCGGGGGAGACCACGACGACTTTCTGGCCGCGGTAGCGGGCCTCGGCCATCCAGTGGGCGTCCGGGGTGCGGGTGACGGGGACGTTGGAGCCCCACAGCATCAGGTAGGCCGCGTCCCACCAGTCGCCGGACTCCGGTACGTCGGTCTGGTCGCCGAAGACCTGCGGGGAGGCGATGGGCAGGTCCGCGTACCAGTCGTAGAACGACAGCATCGGCGCGCCGATCAGTGCCATGAAGCGGGCGCCGGCCGCGTGCGAGGCCATCGACATCGCCGGGATCGGGGAGAAGCCGGCGATGCGGTCGGGGCCGTGCTCGCGCAGGGTGTGCACATGGGCGGCGGCCGCGATCTCCAGGGCCTCGTCCCAGCCGACGCGCACCAGCCCGCCCTTGCCGCGCGCCCGCTGGTAGCGCAGCCGCTGTTGCGGGTCCCCGGTGACCTGCGCCCAGGCGGCGACCGGGTCGCCCAGACGCGCCCGCGCCGCCCGGTACATCTCCAGCAGCACCCCGCGCGCATACGGGTAGCGCACCCGGGTCGGCGAATAGGTGTACCAGGAAAAGGACGCCCCGCGCGGACAGCCCCGCGGTTCGTATTCCGGACGGTCCGGACCCACCGACGGATAATCCGTCTGCTGCGTCTCCCAGGTGATCAGACCGTCTTTGACATATACCTTCCAAGAACAAGAACCCGTGCAGTTCACGCCGTGTGTCGAGCGCACCACCTTGTCGTGCGCCCACCGTTCACGGTAGGGAGCGTCGTTGACTTCCTGGTCCGTGCGGTAGACCGCGCGCCGGTCCGAGGTCGTCGTGGTTCCCTGAAACTGCTGGCCGAGCTGCAGCAACCGCTCCGCCGCCGCACCCGCCACACGTTCCGCTGCCTTGCGTGCCCCGCGTTGGATCACGACCGGACATCCCTTCTCTCCGCGCGGCGGCACACCGTGTCCTGTCAGCGGGCAGCGCGCATTTCCGGCCCAAGCCTGACCCCGAAAGTCCTTCCGGAACCGCTTTCGTGAGCACAATTGGGCAGAGTTATACGCAACCTTCCATGTGCTTTGCTCTACCTGCCAAACGCATATGCGAATAGCGATTGCTTGTGTGATTTGAGATATATACCTCACCGGCGATGTGCTGCCGCGGGCTTTATTCGACGCCGGAGACGGGAAGCGGGCGGCGCGGGCCGAGATAGGCCACCCAGCCGCCCGTACCGGGAAGCCGGTGCGCGGGCCAGTCGCGGGCCAGGGGCGGGGGAGGGGAGCCGTGCCCCGCGGTCAGGACGACGGTCGGTTCGCGAGTTGCCCGCCGTCGCAGGTCCAGCGGGGTGAGGGAACGGTTGTTGCCCTGGATGTCGCCGGACGCGCAGCCCGCGTCGTAGCCGACGGGCTGGGCGTGTGGGCCGGCGATCAGGCAGGGCGGTCGGATGCCGAGCCGGCGGAGCGTACCGGCGGCTTGCCGGTAGCGGTCGGAGAGAACGGCGGCCTGAGCGGTGGTCTGGGTGAGAACCCCCAGCTGGCTCGCCAGTTGGGCCACGAGCAGCAACCCGATGACGGGGGCAGTGGCGGGGCGCCACCAACGCGACAGCGGGAGGCTGCCGGGGCGTGGACGGCGGGTGTCGCGCACTGCCCTCGCGGCCATCGCGGCGATGGGCGGGGCCAGTAGCGCGTAGGCGGGGAGGAGGAAGCGCGGCGCGGAGTAGTCGAGGAGGAAGAGGTAGGGAACGGCGAGGGACGCGGCGCAGCCCAGTGGCAGCGCGGTGACCGCGAGCGGGCGACGCCGACGCCTGGCGAGGACCAGCGCCGCCACCGCGAGCAGCGGCAGGGCCAGCCACCACAAGGTGAGCGCGGGCGCGTGCAGCGGAATACGGCAAGGACGGCAGAGCAGCGGCCCGTTGAGGCTGCGCAGGGCCGCCCCGGCCCCGGACTCGAAGCCGTGCCCGATGCCGACCCCGCCCTCGGTGAGCTTGGCGACGTGCAACCGCGCGCCGACCCCGCCGAAGCGGTCGTACGCCTCGGCGACCCACTGCGCGCCGCCGAGGCCGAGTCCGCCGACGATCGCGGGGACGGCCGGCCGGTACGCCCGTACGCACACCGCGGTCAGCAGCAGGGGAAGCCCGAGCCAGCCCCCTTCGGGAAACCGCAGGAGCGTGACGCAGCCGAGAGTACCGGCGAGCCACCACGACGCATGAGGTTGCGCCGTGATCCGCAGGAACCAGCCGACGGCCGCCGTGGCGCACAGCGCCACCCACAGGTTGGGCATCACCTGGGAGCCGTTGAACACGCTGGTCCACAGTCCGGCGAACAGCAGCGCGGCGAGTGCGGCCGTACGGTGACCGAGCAGCGGGGACCACACGCGGAACGCGCCGTACAAGGCCGCCGCCGACGCGAGCGCCAGAACGCTGCGCAGCAGGGTCACCGACGGGGAGAGGGCGAGAACGGGCGCGACCAGGAAGCTGATGCCGCGTGACCGGGGAGCGCTGAAGTAGGCGGCAGGGGTACGCGGGTCGCTCTGGGAGACGTACACCGTTTCGTCCCAGCCGAGCGCGGTGTGCGTGTGCGGAACGACGAAGGCGAGCTGGACCAGGGCGTAGGCGAGCGCGACCAGGGCCGGCCACGGTACGGGGCGGGCCCGGCCGGTACGGGGCGCCGGACCCCGGAGTGGGGACGACCGATGGCACGGTGGCGTGACCATACGATTCCTTCCGGTTCGTATGGATTCTCACCGTCATCATGAGGCTCACGGCGGCGGGACGGCGTGACGCGTGCCCGTATTGCCCACTGATGGCCGAGAAGGGCGCGGCGCGGAAGGGTGAGCCGTTTCTCTGGAGGGTCCGGGCTCCCGGGCGGGATGCGGGAGCCGCCCCGGGCGCGTCGGAGGCCGGTCTCCCGCGCCTTCGTCGCCGAACTGCCGACAAAGGAGCCGAGTCCCCAACTCTGCTGAAAAACCACCGGATCACTACCTGAATCGGCTCCTCGGCGCGGGCGTGGAGCGGCACACCTTGGGGATCTTCCTAGGTTTGAAGACTGGGATCTTTTGTTGATTGGTTGCTCAGTTAGCGTCGTTCTTTGTGCGGTCCGGTTCGGAACGGCCGCCGCACAGTGGGCATTCGAGACGCGGGCGATCGGCCTGCTCAGGCTCTGGGAGGGAGGGGAACGACGAGTGCGGCTTCTCGTGGACCTGGTACGGGCCGAGGGCGCCGGTGTGCTCAGACGAGTCACACCGGACACGGCCATCGATCGCCGGGACTTCAGCCGTTCGACGTCGACTCCCTCACCGCAATGGGCCTCCCGGCGCCGGTAGGAGAGCACGCGCGCCGTCGAAGCAGACGGCCATTCCCCCGCCGGGCAGCACGCTGCACGGACGGCGCGGGCGACCGCGCGTAAGGGCGAGCCCGCCGACCGCAGGGCCCGGCCCCCTCGTGTGCCTTTGTGTCTTTGCCTCTTCATCTCATCCGTCACTGTTGGAAGGAATCACGTCGCCATGTCCTGCGAACTTCCCGAACTCACCACCGAAGCGTCCACCGTGCTGAGAATGAGTCCGCTGCTACGCGCTCTGCAGGAAAGAAGTCCGCTGTGCCGGGTCAAGACCCCGGCCGGCGACCAGGCGTGGCTGGTGACCCGTTACGCCGAGCTCAAGGCCCTGCTGCTGGACGAACGGCTCGGACGGTCCCACCCCGACCCGGCGAACGCGCCCCGCTACGTCAAAAACCCGTTCCTGGACATCCTCATCACCGACGCCGACCCCGAGACCGCGCACAAGGTGCACGCCGAGACGCGCGGGCTCCTGACGCCGAACTTATCGGCCAAGCGGATTCGTGACCTGGAACCCAAGGTGGAGGCCATCGCGGAGGAGGTGCTGAAGGGGTTCATCGCCCAGGGGCAGCCCGCCGATCTGCACGAGCAGCTGTCCCGGCCGTTCTCCCGTACGGTGCTCTGCGAACTCCTCGGGGTGCCTCCCGAAGAGCGGGCTCATCTGGAGGAACTGCTCTCCGGACTGGCCGGCGTCGACGACCCGCGGGCCGTGGACGGACAGCGGGTCTTCTACGCCTACCTGGAAGAGCTGGCGGCCCGTAAGCAGGCCGACCCCCGCGACGACGTGATGTCCCGGCTGTGCGAGGCCGGGGTCCCCGCCGAGCGCGTCGGCGCCCTGGCCGCGATGCTGCTGTTCGCCGGGCTGGACGCCGTCGCGAGCCATATCGACCTCGGCGTGGTGCTGCTCGCGACCAACCCGGAGGCGCGCCGGGCCGCGCTGGGGGACCCGCGCGTCATGATCGGCGCCGTGGAGGAGGTCCTGCGGTCGGCCAAGGCCGGTGGTTCGGTGCTGCCCAGGTATGCCCACGCCGAGGTCGAGATCGGCGAGGCGACCATCAAGCCGGGTGAGCTCGTCCTGCTCGACTTCACCCTGCCCAACTTCGACGAGCGGGCCTTCGACGACCCGGAGCTCTTCGACATCGGCCGCTCGCCCAACGCACACCTGACCTTCGGCCACGGCATCTGGCACTGTGTCGGCGCCCCGCTGGCCAGGCTGGAGCTGCGGACGATGTATCAACTGCTCTTCACCCGATTGCCCGAGCTGAGACTCGACCTGCCGCTGGAGGAGCTCCAGGTGCTGGGAGGCCGCCTCGGGGACGGCTTCTCCGAGTTGCCCATGCGGTGGTAGCGAGTCCCCGATGTGAGACGGGCCGTGCGTGAGTCTGCGCACGGCCCGTTTCGTCGGCCTGCGACTTCCGCGGCCGGTCTCCGTCCCCGGGCGGGCGCTACGGCAGGCCGCCGCACGGTCCGGCACGGCACGCGTACGGTGAGGGCCGGGACCGCCGCGCAGCCGCGGTGTGCGGGGAGGGCGGCGGCACCATCCGGGCGGTGCGAACACTCGGCCGAACGACGGAACCAGGCGGGGCGAACAGGATAAGTGCCGTGCCGCGCGGTACCTGACGAGGGCGGCCGATCCCGCGCTGCCGGTGCCGTGCGTGGTGAGTGCCGTACACGGTGAGTGCCGTACACGGTGAGTGCCGTACACGGTGAGTGCCATACGTGGCGGGTGCCGGACGAAAGATCGGCGCCGGCGCCGGAAGGAAGGACGAGAGCCGGAGAGAACCCCGGCGCCGGGGAAGAGACCAGTGCCGGAGAGAAGTCCAGTGCCGGAGAGAAGTCCAGTGCCGGAAGGAAAGCCAGCGCCGGAAGCAAAGCCAGCGCCGTAAGGAAAGCCAGCGCCGTAAGGAGGAACCAGTGACCACGCACGAAACCGTGTCCGCCCCCGGCGGGGTGGTGCTCGACAGCGACCTGGAACTGCCGGATTCGCCGCGCGCCGTGGTGCTCTTCGCGCACGGCAGCGGCAGTTCGCGGCGCAGTCCCCGCAACCGCGCGGTCGCCCTGGCGCTGTGCCACTCCGGTCTGGCCTCCCTCCTGCCGGACCTGCTGACCGTGAGGGAGGCGGAGCAGGACGCCGTCTCGGCCGAGTACCGGTTCGACATCCCGCTGCTGGCCGAGCGGCTGGTCGCGGCGGTCGACTGGCTGAGTGGGCATCCGGCCACGCGTGACCTGCCGCTGCACCTGTTCGGCGCCAGTACGGGTGCGGCGGCCGCCCTGGTCGCGGCCGGACGGCGGCCCGCGCGGGTCCGGTCCGTGGTGAGCCGGGGCGGCCGGCCCGATCTGGCGGGGGAGGCCCTGGAGCACGTACGGGCCCCGGTACTGCTGCTGGTCGGTGAACTGGACACCGAGGTGCTGCGGCTCAACCGCGAGGCCGCGTCCCGGATGGGGGCGCCGAGCGAGGTGGAGGTGGTCCTCGGCGCGAGCCACCTGTTCGAGGAACCCGGGACCCTGAAGCGGGTCACCGAAGCGGCGCGGGAGTGGTTCCTGAACCCGTCGCCACCCGACGACGAACCCTCCCCGCCCCCGGGGAGCCCCGGGGGCGGCGATGGCCGCTGAACCGGCGGACCCCGACCTGACGCGGGCGCTCGGCACCGCCCTGCCGCTGCCGGCCCCCGCCGCGCCGGACCCGCTGACGGAACGCATCGGCGACGCCCGCTACGTCTCCCTCGGCGAGGCCTCGCACGGTACCGCCGACTATTGATGGTGGCGGGCACGGCTGACCCGGCGCACCGAGGGCAAGGAGCAACCATGCGTTTCACCAACCGCCGGCACGCAGGCCGGGCCCTGGCCCAGTGGCTGCGCGCCCCGTCCGACGCCGCCGCGGGCGGGGCGCCGGACACCGAGGGCGCGGCACCCGATGCCCGGGCCGGTGCGCCGGACGCCGTGGCCTGGCCGTACGGCGCCGCCGACCCGCTCGTCCTCGCCCTGCCGCGCGGCGGCGTCCCTGTGGCCGCGGAGGTCGCCCGGGAGTTCCGGGCACCCCTCGACGTGCTGGTGGCCCGCAAGATCGGCGTACCCGGCTCGCCCGAGACGGGCATCGGCGCCATCGTCGCCGAGGAACCGCCCGTCCTCGACCACCGGGCCCTGCAATTCCTCGGCCTGGCCGAGGAGGAACTCGCCCCCTCCGTGGCCCGCGAACGCGCCGAACTGCACCGGCGCGAAAACCTCTACCGCGAGGGCCGCCCCGAGCCCCGTATCACCGGCCGGGCCGTCCTCCTCGTCGACGACGGCCTCGCCACCGGTCTGACGGCCCTCGCCGCGCTGCGGCACCTGCGCCGGCGGCAGCCCGCCCACCTGGCCCTCGCCGCGCCGGTCGGCTCCCGCAGCGCCGTCGCGGAACTGTCCGAAGAGGCCGACCGCGTGCTCGTCCTGCACCGGCCCGAGTACTTCCGGGCGGTCGGCGAGTGGTACGACGACTTCCGCCAGGTCGGTGACGACGAGGTGATCGCCCAGCTGCGCGGCGCGTCCTCCGTGGCCTGACCCGGGCGGGCCGGTGCCACCGGGCCATGGGGTGCCGTGCGGACCACCCGTCCGATCACCGTGGAACCGGCTTGCGGGAGAGGAGGCCACGTACCCGGCCGGTGACCGACGGCCCGCCCGCGAAGCACCACAGCGCCAGCACCGGGTCGCAGACGGCGCAGCGAGGTTGCCCAACAGGACGATGAGCGAAGCGAGTTCGAGGGCGGCGGCGATCCGGAGGGCCGGTCTGTCGCGGTTCACGGTCACGCTCCCGTGGTGGAGCCGGGACGGACGATCATGAGAACGGTCACGACCGCCCAGAGCAGGTTGAAGACGCCGGTGAGCATCGCGAGCCGGGCGGTGGCGCCGCGTTCCACCGGGGCCCGGTGCCGTCGAGCCGGCCGAGCAGCCCCTCCTGGCCCGGTAGGACCAGCATCGCGAGCACACCGGCCGCCGCGGCGGTGAGCACGATCGAAACGATCAGCCACGCGTCGCCGAGGACGCCCAGGCTGCCGGCGGTGGCGAGGCCGAAGACCGGTACGGCCAGGCCGACACCGGCATAGACCCGGCAGACGCGGTGCAGCGGCCGGACCCCCAAGAGGGCGGCGGCGTCCGGAGCGGACGCCTGGGCGCTGCGCACCGCGGCCGGGAACATACTGGCCGCCACGGTCACCGGACCGACGGCAATGATCGCCGCCAGGACGTGGACGGCGAGGAGGCGCTACGGGGTGAGCGGGTGGGTCGCCGAGATGCCGGCGAGGATGAGGGAGATCCCGGCGAGGAACTGCTCGCGGTCGTCGTGCTCCCGCGCCTGGTTCGCGACGGCCCGGGTGAACGGGTAGTCGTCGGGGTCGAGCCCTTCCCACGCCGTCGATACGGCGTCGAGGAACTGGGCGCGGTCGACGTCGGCCCCGAGGGTGCGGGCGTTCGCCGCGTTCTGTCCGGCGGCGCCGAGGATGTAGTGCATCAGGGCCGAGGTCGCCGTGAACCAACTGCTCTCGGGCACGCCCAGGGCGCGGACCTGCCGGCCGATGCTCTCGAAGATCCGCGGCGCCACCGTCCCCCAGGGGCTGCGGGAGAGCTGGGTGGCCAGCTGCGTCGCGAGCCACGGGTGTCCTGCGATCGCGTCGTGCAGGCCGAGCGCGACGGCGCGGATGCCGTCCTGCGGGGAGCCCGGGGACTCGCCGGACCCGATGGCCACGGCGCGGGCGACGACGGCGTCGGTGGCGGCGTCGAGCAGCTCGCCCTTGTTCGCCACGTGCCAGTAGATCGCCCCGGGCCCGGTGGCCAGGCGCTCGGTCAGCGCCCGGAACGTCAGGCCGCCCTCGCCGGCCGCGTCGAGCAGCTCGACCGCGGCGTCGATGATGCGCCCGCGGGAGAGCGCCTCTGTGCGCCGCTGCGACCGGCGCGTCCGGGTTGCCATGCTGCCATTTTGACATGTCTGGAGCGACGTTCCAACGGGGGAGCGGCGCACCGGCGGGGCCGTCGACAGCACGAGGGCGCCCTGTCCGTGGCCGTGGTGACGGCCGGTCCCGTACGGGGCCCGGTGCGCGGGGCGCGTCGGCCGCCCTGCTCCCGGCGCGCCGGCAACGGGCCCCCCGCCGGTCCCCCCTTTCGGGTTTGGCCTCCGGGGCGGTGAAGGGATGACGAGACCGAGAGCACGGCCGGCGCCCGTTCGCCATGGGCCGCTTCCGCTTCGTACTCCCCGACCGAAAGGCAGCCACGTGACCGTTCGATACCACGCCGCGGGCACCGACACGGCCCACCGTGACACCCGCGACTGGTGGCGGCAGGCCGTCGTCTACCAGGTGTACCCGCGCAGCTTCGCCGACTCCGACGGCGACGGCATCGGCGACCTCCCCGGTGCGACCTCCCGGCTCGGTCACCTCGCCGCCCTGGGCGTGGACGCCGTCTGGCTCAGCCCCTTCTACCCCTCCGAACTCGCCGACGGCGGATACGACGTCGCCGACTACCGCGACGTCGACCCGCGTCTGGGCACCCTCGACGACTTCGACGCGCTGGTCGCCGAAGCCCACCGGCTGGGCCTGAAGGTGATGGTCGACATCGTCCCCAACCACTCCTCCGACCAGCACGCCTGGTTCCAGGAAGCGCTGCGCTCCGCGCCCGGCTCCGCCGCGCGGGAACGCTACGTCTTCCGCGCCGGAAAGGGCGAACACGGCGAACTGCCGCCCACCGACTGGGTCTCCTGCTTCGGCGGCCCCGCCTGGACCCGGCTGCCCGACGGCTGGTGGTACCTCCACCTCTTCGCGCCGCAGCAGCCCGACTTCAACTGGGACAACCCCGAGGTCCGCGCCGACTTCCGCACGACGCTGCGCTTCTGGTCCGACCGCGGGGTGGACGGCTTCCGCGTCGACGTGGCCCACGGCCTGGCCAAGGACCTGGCCGCCCCGCTGCGCGACATCGGCGCCGTCGAGGCGTGCGAACCGCGCGACCTGCCCGAGGACGGCAGCCACCCCTTCTGGGACCGCGACGAGGTGCACGAGATCTTCCGCGACTGGCGCGGGGTCTTCGACGAGTACGACCCGCCGCGCGTCGCCGTCGCCGAGGCGTGGGTACGCAACTCCCGCCGTACCGCCTACGCCACACCCCAGGAACTCGGCCAGGCCTTCAACTTCGACTTCCTGGAGGCGGCCCTGCGCGCGGGCGTCCTGCGTGCCTGCATCGACACCGCGCTCGCCGACGCCAGGGCGGCCGGGGCCACCGCGACCTGGGTGCTCTCCAACCACGACGTGATCCGGCACGCCTCCCGGCACGGCCTGCCGGAGGCCTGCGACGCGGAGGCGTGGCTGCTCTCCGACGGACGGCGGCCCGCCCTCGACCGGGAGGACGGCCTGCGCCGCGCGCTCGCCGCGACGCTCCTGATGCTGGCGCTGCCCGGCTCCGGCTACCTCTACCAGGGCGAGGAACTGGGCCTGCCCGAGGTGGCCGACCTCGACCGCGCCGCCCTCCAGGACCCGGTGTGGACCCGCAGCCAGGGCCGCTCGAAGGGCCGGGACGGCTGCCGGGTGCCGCTGCCCTGGCGGCGCGACGGCAGCTCGTACGGCTTCGGCAGCGGCGGGTCCTGGCTGCCGCAGCCGCCGTACTGGGGCGAGGTGTCCGTCGAGGCGCAGGAAGGCGACCCCGCCGCACCGCTGGAGGTCTACCGCACGGCGCTGCGCCTGCGCCGTCGGCTGCTCGCCGACGAGGCACTGGAGTGGCTCAGCGGTCCCGACGAGGCAGCCGGCGGCCTGCTGCACTTCCGCCGCTCGGGCGGCTGGCACTGCGTCACCAACCTGTCGGACACCCCGCAGCCGCTCCCCGGCGGCACGCTGCTGCTGTCCTCCGCACCGGTCACGGGCGAGCGGCTGCCGCCGTGGACGACGGCCTGGGTGCGTACGGCGACGGAGTGACCCGGGGAGCCGGCACCGGGAGGCGACGCGGGACGGGCGGCGCCGAAGCGGTGCCCGTCCCGCGCGGGCTCCGGTCAGCTGCCGACGTAGGCCGCCAGGTGCTCCCCGGTGAGCGTGGAGCGGGCGGCGACGAGGTCGGCCGGGGTGCCCTCGAAGACGACGCGGCCGCCGTCGTGGCCGGCGCCGGGGCCGAGGTCGATGAGCCAGTCGGCGTGCGCCATGACCGCCTGGTGGTGCTCGACGACGATGACCGACTTGCCGGAGTCCACCAGCCGGTCGAGCAGGCCGAGCAACTGCTCGACGTCGGCGAGGTGGAGGCCCGCGGTCGGCTCGTCGAGGAGGTAGACGCCGCCCTTGTCGGCCATGTGCGTGGCCAGCTTGAGCCGCTGCCGCTCGCCGCCGGACAGCGTGGTGAGCGGCTGCCCGATACCGAGGTAGCCCAGCCCGACGTCCAAGAGCCGCCCGAGGACGCGGTGCGCGGCCGGTACGCGCGTATCGCCCGCGCCGAAGAACTCCGCGGCCTCGGCCACCGACATCGCGAGCACCTCGCTGATGTCCCGCCCGCCGAAACGGTGGTCGAGGACCGACGCCTCGAACCGCTTGCCCTCGCACTCCTCGCAGGTGGTGGCGACGCCCGCCATCATCGCCAGGTCGGTGTGGATGACACCGACGCCGTTGCAGAGGGGGCAGGCACCCTCGGAATTGGCGCTGAACAGCCCCGGCTTGACGCCGTTGGCCTTCGCGAACGCCTTGCGGATCGGGTCGAGCAGCCCGGTGTACGTCGCCGGGTTGCTCCGCCGCGAGCCGCGGATCGCGCCCTGGTCGACCGACACCACGCCCGCCCCCGCCGGGACCGACCCGTGGACGAGCGAACTCTTGCCGGAGCCGGCGACGCCGGTGACCACACAGAGCACCCCGAGCGGGATGTCGACGTCGACACCGCGCAGGTTGTGCGTCGTCGCGCCGCGGATCTCCAGCTTTCCGGTGGGCCTGCGCACCGTCTCCTTGAGAGCGGCCCGGTCGTCGAAGTGACGGCCGGTGACCGTACCGCCGGTGCGCAGTCCCTCGACGGTCCCCTCGAAGCAGACGGTGCCGCCCGCCGTACCGGCGCCGGGGCCGAGGTCGACGACGTGGTCGGCGATCGCGATCGTCTCCGGCTTGTGCTCGACGACGAGCACCGTGTTGCCCTTGTCCCGCAATCGCAGCAGCAGGTTGTTCATCCGCTGGATGTCGTGGGGGTGCAGACCGGTGGTGGGCTCGTCGAAGACGTAGGTGGTGTCGGTGAGCGAGGAGCCGAGGTGGCGGATCATCTTGACGCGCTGTGCCTCGCCGCCCGACAGGGTGCCCGACGGCCGGTCCAGCGAGAGGTAGCCGAGGCCGATCTCCACGAACGAGTCGAGGGTCCGGCGCAGCGTCGCGAGGAGCGGCGCGGCCATGGCGTACCCCTGGCCCGAAGAGGCCGGGGAGGGGCCGGTCAGGCCGCGGACCCACTCGGCCAGGTCGCTGATCTGCATCGCGCAGGCGTCGGCGATGCTGACGCCGCCGATCCGGGACGAGCGGGCCGCCTCGCTGAGCCGGGTGCCGTCGCACTCGGGGCAGGTGGTGAAGGTGACCGCGCGCTCCACGAACTCCCGGATGTGCGGCTGCAGCGCCTCCTTGTCCTTGGCCAGGAACGACTTCTGGATCTTCGGAATCAGCCCCTCGTAGGTCAGGTTGACGCCGTCGACCTTCACCTTGGTCGGCTCCCGGTGCAGGAAGTCCCGCATTTCCTGCTCGGTGTAGTCACGGATCGGCTTGTCCGGGTCGACGAAGCCCGACTCCGCGTAGACCCGTACGGTCCAGAAGCTGTCCGACTTCCAGCCGGGGATGGTGAACGCGCCCTCGGCGAGCGACTTGGAGTCGTCGTAGAGCTGGCCGAGGTCGATGTCGGAGACCGCGCCGCGGCCTTCGCAGCGCGTGCACATGCCGCCGGTGCGGGTGAAGGTCGCCTTCACGGTCTTCTTGGTGCCGCGTTCGACGGTGATGGCGCCGCTCGCGCGGACCGAGGGGACGTTGAAGGAGAACGCGTTGGGCGAGCCGATGTGCGGCTGTCCGAGCCGGCTGAACAGGATGCGCAGCATCGCGTTGGCGTCGGTGGCGGTGCCGACCGTGGAGCGGGGGTCGGCGCCCATCCGCTGCTGGTCGACGATGATCGCGGTCGTCACCCCTTCGAGGACGTCGACCTCCGGCCGCGCCGGCGTCGGCATGAAGCCCTGCACGAACGCGCTGTAGGTCTCGTTGATCATCCGCTGCGACTCCGCGGCGATCGTGTGGAACACCAGCGAGCTCTTGCCCGAGCCGGAGACGCCGGTGAACACCGTCAGACGGCGTTTCGGGATCTCGATGCTGACGTCCTTGAGGTTGTTCTCGCGCGCGCCGTGCACGCGGATCAGGTCGTGGCTGTCGGCGACGTGCGGCGCGGGCGACTGCGGCTCCGTGCTCCTGGCCTGGCTCATCGTGTCTCCATCTGTCGGGCGGGCCGCGTGCGCGGTCCCCGCAGGCGCGGCCCCGGCCGGGGCCGCGCACGGGCAGCGTGTGCGCCGGACGGCTCAGCGCAGTTCCTGGATGCGGACCAGGTTGCCCGCGGGGTCGCGGACGGCGCAGTCGCGTACGCCGTACGGCTGCTCGGTCGGCTCCTGCGCGATCTCGGCACCACCGGCCCGCAGCTGCGCGAAGGTGGCGTCGAGGTCCTTGGTGGCCAGGAGAATCCAGCCGTACGTGCCCTTGGCCATCATCTCGGCGATGGTGCGGCGTTCGGCGTCGGTGATGCCGGGGTCGACGGCCGGCGGCGCCAGGAGGAGGGTCGGAGCGCTCAGACCGGCCCGGCCGACGGTGATCCAGCGCATCTTCCCTTCGCCGACGTCGTTGCGGACCTCGAAGCCGAGGAGGTCGCGGTAGAAGGCCAGGGAGGCGTCCGGGTCGTCGTGCGGGAGGACGCTCGTGTGCAGGGTGATGTCCATGCAGGTCACGCTAGCCGCAGCCGGCCGACCGGGGCTTCTCGAAAACTGATCGGTCCGCTCACCCCGCCCGTACCGGGGCCGACCCTGTCGTGGTTCCCCGCGGCCGCCGGACCCGTTGGCCCCACAGCAGAACAGGTTCCGGGAACCGGAACGGCGCTTCGCGTCCGCCGGGCCGTGACGTCTGATCTTGCTCGGGCGCAGGACCGTTTGCGAGGCGGCCTCGGGGAACATCGGTACCGAGGTGTGGTCGGGCACCACCCTCTCCGGCTCACGCCGCCGTGCAGGTCCAGCAGCACGTCCAGCATGTGCGGGACAGCCTGTCACTCAGCCATGGCCAGCACATCGCGGACCAGACGTCGCGCGTACTCGCGATCGACGGGCAACGCGAATACGACGTGGTGGTACAGAGGCGCGATGACATGGTCGAGGATCTGCGGGACGCTCGGTGTCTTCTCACCGCGTTCGCGGGCCCGGCTCACCACCTCCGATGCCTGCTCGCGCCGTTTCTCCGTGACCGGGCAGCTCGCGACGGTCTCGGTGCGGGCCGACACCATCGCGCGCAGGTATCGGGCTCGGTGGGGACGTGTGATGTCGCGGGCGATGACCTGCGCCCACTCGGTCAGATCCTGCTGGAGGGAGCCGGTGTCGGGCGCTGACTCGCCGTCCCGGGTCAGGGCGGCGACAGTGACTTCCTCAAGGAGGGCGTGGACGCTGTCCCAGCGTCGGTAGAGCGTCGTCGGGTTGACCCCGGCCCGTTCGGCGACCACGGGAAACGTGATCTTTTCGGCGCCCTCGCCCACGAGTTCACCGACCGAGGTGTAGATCGCGGTCAGTACTCGACTGCTCCGCCCTCCGGGGCGGCTGGCGGCTGCATGGTGAGACACGTCACCAGTATACGCAAAGATCTTTGCTTTTACTATGATGGGCCGCCCGGCTTAAAGCAAAGATCATTGCGTTTCGATGGAGGTCGCGTGCTCAACCGTTCGGTTTCGTTCTTCCTGGCCGGGGCCGTGGGCGCGGCCACGCTCACGGCCGCTTCGGCGCCGTCCCCCCTCTACCCGGTCTATCAGCGCCTGTGGGACCTCTCCACGTTCACCTTGACGGTCGTTTTCGCCGTCTACGTCTTCGCCCTGCTCGCGGCCCTGTTGACCGTCGGATCGGTCTCCGACCGGGTGGGCCGCCGGCCTGTCGCCTGCGGCGCCCTCGTGCTGCTCGCTCTGGGCATGCTGCTCTTCGCCGTCGCCACAGGCGTCGGCGGCCTGATGGCCGCGCGCATTGTGCAGGGGCTTGCCGTGGGGACAGCCGCCGGCGCCACTACGGCCCTGATCATGGAGTCCGCGCCGAACCCCCGGCTCGGCTCGACCGTCAGCAGCGCGGTCCCTCCCTTGGGGATAGCGATCGGCGCTGTCCTCGCCGGCGCCTTGGTGGAGTTCGCGCCGCTGCCCCGCCAACTCGTCTACTGGATACTCACCGTCGTGTACCTGGTGCTCGCGGCACTCGTCTGGCTGGTTCCCGAGAGCGCCCGATCCGACTCGCCAGCCCGGGAAAAGATCTGGCGGTCACTGCTGCCCAGTGCTCAACTCCCGCGGGCCACGCGGCCGGTCTTCGTCGCACTGCTGCCGTCGATCAGTGCGACGTGGGCCCTTGGCGGCCTGTACCTCTCGCTCGGATCGTCGATCCTCACCACCGTCCTCGACGTGCACAGCCACTTCGTCGCGGGCGTCATCCTCGGCGTCTTCTTCGTCGCAGGGACGGCGGGCACCGTCGCGTCGGCCTTCGCTCCGCCACGACACCGCGCACGGTTCGGCCTCGGGCCCCTCGCCGTCGGCGTCCTGGTCACTGTCGCAGCCATGCCGACGGGTGTACTGCCGCTCTACGTCGTCGGGTCGCTGATCGCGGGATTCGGGTTCGGGGCGACGTTCCGGTTCGCCGTCCACGCCCTCGGTGAGGCGGCCCCGATCGCCCGACGGGGCCAGGTCTTCGCGACGATGTACATCGTCAGCTATCTCGCCTTCAGTGTGCCTGCGCTCGCCGCCGGGCTCGCTGTCGAGCGATTCGGGCTCAAACCGACAGCCGTCGTGTACGGAGCCCTGGACATCGCGTTGGTCCTGTTCGCTCTCGTTGCCGGGACCGCCCACGCGCGTCGACGGGACGGCGAGGACGATGTCCGGCGCGACATCGCACCGCCGTTGGTCTCGCGCACTTTCGGCACGCCTCGCCACACCACGCACTACCTGGAGTGCGGACCAGCCGACGGACCGCTGATGTTCTTCCTCCACGGGTGGCCGGGCATCGGGTTGTTGTGGCGGGCCCAGATGGAGGCGTTCGCTGCCGACGGGTGGCGCTGCGTCGCGCCCGATCTGCGTGGGTACGGCGAATCCTCCGCTCCGGCGGGTACCGACGCCTACACCGTCGAGGAGGCCGTGCTGGACCTGACGGAGCTGCACGACCATCTCGGCGGCAGAACCGCGGTCTGGGTCGGCCACGACTGGGGCAGCGTCGTGGCGGGAGCAGTGGCCGCGCACGAGCCGGAGCGGTGCCGCGGCGTGGTGCTGACCTCGTGGGCCTACTACCCCACCGCCAACAGCCTGGCCACGCTCGTACCCCTGGTCGACCGTCAGCTCTACCCGGCCGACCGGTATCCGGACGGACAGTGGGACTACTACCGCTACTACACGACGCACTCCGAAGCGGCGGTCGCCGACCTTGACGCGGCTCCGGCGGCAACGCTGGCATCGGTTTATCAACCGGGCGGCCCCGCCGCGATCGGCGCCGTCTCACCGACGGCCACGGTCACACGCGACGGCGGACGCTTCGGCGCCGCGCACCGCGCACCGCCGACGCCGGCCGATCCGGCCCTCTGGCCACCCGCGGACTTCGACACCCTGGTGCAGGCCTTCGCAATTCACGGCTTTCGTCCTCCCTCCGCGTGGTACACAAACGACGACGCCAACATCGCTTACGCGCGCAAAGCACCCGACGGCGGGCGCCTGACGCAGCCGGTGCTGTTCGTCAACGGCGAGTGGGACGCGATCTGCAACATCTCGGGAAACCGCCAAGGCGACCCGATGCGCGCGGCCTGCGCAGATCTCACCGTGGTGCGGGTGCCTGCCGGACACTGGCTGCCGCTGGAGAGCAAGGCTCAGCACATTGAAGCCATCCGCACCTGGCTCCGCTCCAAGAATCTTCGATGAGCCCTCCACCGCCCGGCCGATGCCGTCCTCGACCCTCTCGCGGAACGCGACGCGGACCGCCGGCCAGCCGGCCGGCCGGCTGCGCGTCGATGTCGCATCACACGTCACATCGGCATCACTTGTCCCTCTGTTGCGCACTTTGTGCAAAGATTCCCTGCCCGGCCCGGGTGGGCCGGGGTGACAAGGGGAAAATTCGTGAAATCAACGATCCTCAGATCCGCTGTCGGCACGGTGCTCACCGTGGCCGCCGCGGCCATGTGCCTGCCCGCCTCGCCCGCCGTGGCGGCGCCGCGGACCGCCGGCGTGGACCAGACGACCGCAGAAACGTTCAGCCGCACCGCCGACGCCCTGCTGACGCAGCGTACGGCGGCGCTGCTCGACAACCGCTCGGGGCGCATAGCCCCGCTGCCCCGTAAGCAGGTGCGCCTGTCGGCCCGCCTGGCGCGGGCCGAGGACACCGGAATGTCCTCGCTGCGGGCCCGCAAGCAGCGGCTCGCCGCCCTGGGGGAGGCCTACACCGGCGCCGACACCCGGGTCATCGTGGACGACACCCGGCTCACCGGCCGGCGCGCCACCGTGCAGGTCACCGAGAGCACCACGCTCACGTACAAGAAGGTCCGCGGCGACGAACCCGCCACGACCGGCTTCAAGGCCCGCCACGAGCTGGACTTCACCGCCGTCGAGGGCGGGAAGTGGGAGCTGACCGGTATCCGGTCCCGGGACGAGGGACCCGGCGCGATCAACGCCCCCACGCTGCGGACGGCGGCGGTCGCGGGCGACGGGAACCCGATGCCCGACGCGCCGACCGCCGCCACCTCCCGCCCCTCGCGCCCGGCGCCCAGGAAGCAGGCGAGCGCCGGTTACGGCTACGCCGCCATGGCCGCGTACTCGGAGAAGTACTGGCGCAACTACAACCCCGAATACCGGAAGTTCAACGCGGCCGGCGGCGACTGCACGAACTTCCTGAGCCAGGCACTGAAGGCGGGCGGCTGGAAGCCGGAGGGCGGGTCCGCCTCGGACTACCGCAAGTGGTGGTACGACACGAATTACCAGTCCGACAGCTGGGTGGGGGCCAACGAGTGGTCCTGGTACGCGCTGAACTCCCGGCGCGTGACCAGCCTGTCGAACGTCTACCAGATGGACGTCGGTGACGTCATGCAGATGGACTTCGACGGCGACGGGTCCAAGGACCACTCCATGATGACCACGTACCGCAGCAGCTCCGGCGTGCCGTACCTGACGTACCACTCGACCAACACCTACCGGAAGTCGGTGGCGAGCATCATCGCGTCCTACCCGGACTCGGTCTACTACGCCTACCGCACCTGACGGCACGGCCCGTTCGACGGGTACACGGGCCCGGCCGTGCGCCGGGCCCGCACGTCCGTCTGCCGCGACAGGGGGTGGCGGTGGCTGATGAGCGGCATGACGCCTCTGTGATACTTGGGCCAGAACACGTGTTTTGGTGCCAGGGGGTAGGGAAATGTCGAAGAGGAGCGTGCTCCGCACGCCGGCTCTGGTCACCGCGGCGGCACTCGCCCTCGGCCTGTCGGCCTGCGGTACCGACGATCAGGGCGGGGAGGGCAAGGCGGCGCCGTCGCAGGACGCCGCCCGGCAGCGGCCGGCCCCGCCGGAGGGCGGCGCGGGCAAGGCCGGTCCGTCGCCGAAGCCCGAGGAGAAGTGGGACGGCAAGGTCAGGGTGCTCGGGGACGGTTCGACGTCCTACACCGGGCCCCAGCCCAAGCAGCCCAAGCCCACGAAACTCAAGCCGGGCGAGAAGCCGCCGCAGTTCGTGGTGTTCTCCTGGGACGGCGCGCTGGAGGGGGACGACCACCTCTTCTCGCATTTCCGGCAGGTGGCCGAGGAGAACAACGCCAAGATGACGTTCTTCCTCACCGGCACCTACCTCCTGCCGAAAGCGAAGGCGACGATGTACAAGCCGCCGCAGCACAAGCCGGGTGCGTCGGCGATCTCGTACGCGACCAACGAGCACATCAAGGACACCCTGCGGCAGGTCCGGGGCGCGTGGCTGGACGGAAACGAGATCGGCACCCATTTCAACGGCCACTTCTGCGGGGCCAAGGGCGGCGGTGACTGGAGCGTCGCGGAATGGAAGAGCGAGATCGAGCAGTCGTACTCCTTCGTCCAGAACTGGAAGACCAACACCGGCTACACGAGCCTGCCCGCGCTGCCCTTCGACTACAAGAAGGAGCTGGTGGGCGGGCGCGCCCCGTGCCTGGAGGGCCAGGAGAACCTGCTCACCGCGGCCAAGGGCTTCAACTGGCGCTACGACGCCAGCTCGCCCGGCGACTTCCAGATATGGCCGTCGAAGAAGAACGGCATATGGAACTTCCCGTTGCAGCTGCTGCCCTATCCCAAGAGCGAGAAGCAGGTCCTGTCCATGGACTTCAACTTCCTCTACAACCAGTCCGGTGACAACACCAAGGGCGACCCGGCCAAGTACGAGCAGTGGCGCAAGCTGACGCGGGACGGATATCTCAACGGATTCAATCGCGTCTACCACGGGAGCCGGGCGCCGCTGTTCATCGGAAACCACTTCGAGGACTGGAACGGCGGCATCTATATGAAGGCCATCGAGGACGTCGTGAAGGCGGTGTGCAAGAAGGAGGGCGTGCGCTGCGCCACCTTCAAGCAGGTGGCCGACTGGCTGGACGTCCAGGACCCCGAAGTCCTGGAGCGGATGCGCGGTCTGGACCCGGCGCAGATCACGGACTGGGCGTCGGTGGTGAAGTAGCCCCGGGCCGCGGCCTCCGAGACGGACGGAGCCCCCGTACCGCGAACCTCCGGCCGGACGGCAGAGGTTCGCGGGCCGGGGGCTCCGCGGCGCGTGGTCCTACCGGGCGGTCATGTACCGCGTCCAGATGTCGGCCGGGTACGGGCTTCCGGCCTTCTCCTTCGCCTGCCCGCCGATGCCGTCCAGGGGCAGCAGTTCCTGGGTCTTCGGATCGATGCGGGCCAGCGAGACGGCGGTCGACAGGGTGCCGCGGTAGCCGACGAACCAGGCGGACTTGTTGTCCTGCGCGGTGCCCGGCTTGCCGGCCACGTCGGGCCCGGCGGCCCGGGCCGCGGTGGCCGAACCCCGGCGGACGGACTCGCGCAGGGCGTCGTCCACCGCGCCCGCCACGTCCCGGGGCAGCACCTGTCCGGCGGTCGGCTTCCCGATCGGCACACCGGTGCCGTTGCGCATCAGCCTGCCGACCGAGTACGGCTCGCTGTGCTTGCCCCCGCCCGCGAAGGTGGCGTACGCGTCGGCCATCCGGATGGCGCTGGGCGTGGCGGTGCCGAGGGCGAAGGACGGCAGCTTCTCGCCGAGGCTGCTCTCCAGGAGCCCGGTCTGCACGCCCAGTTTGCCGACCCGCTCCAGGCCGACGTCCATGCCCAGCTGCATGATCGTGGTGTTGACGGACTGCGCGACGGCGCTCTTGAGGGGAATGCGGCCCCAGGACTTCCCGCCGTCGTTCTCCGCCTTGGCGATCTTGCCCGCGCGGTCCCAGTACGGCCCTTCCGGAGTGCGCAGCGTGATCTTGTTGTCGCCGTCGTAGACCGTGGCCGGTGTGACGGGGGTGCGGGGCTTGCCGCGCTCGCGCTCGACGCCGTCGCGCAGCGCCGCGGCGTAGACGAACGGCGCGAAGGCGCTGCCCGCGGGAACCACGGAGGAGTTGGCGTCGTTGAACCCCTGCCGGAGGTAGTCGGGACCGCCGTACAGCGCCACGATCCGTCCGTCCGTCGCCACCGAGGCCGCGCCGATGCGTACGTCGCGGTCCGCCTTGCGGGCGCCCGGGTCCAGCTTGGCCCGTACGGAACCGACCGCTCCGGACAGCGCCGTCATCCGGGACTTCTCGAAGGTGGTGTGGATCTGGTAGCCGCCGAGGGCGAAGTCCTTCTCGGAGATCTCGGTGTGCGCGCCGACATAGGCCCGGGCGGTCTCCACGAGGTAGCCGTTCTGGCCGACCAGCCCGGCGGGCTTGGGCGGGGCCTGCGGTTCGGGGAAGCGGGTGCAGCGGGCCCGCTCCTCGGCGGAGAGCTTGCCGATGGCCACCATCCGGTCCAGCACCCAGTTCCAGCGCTCGACCGCGCGCTCGCGGTGCTCGGCCCCGAGGGCCGGGTCGTACAGCGCGGCGCCCTTGAGGAGGGAGGCGAGGAACGCGCCCTCGCTCACGTTCAGCTGTGCGGCGTCCTTGCCGTAGTAGGCGTGCGCGGCGCGCTGAATGCCGTAGGTGCCGCGCCCGTACCAACTGGTGTTCAGGTAGCGCTCAAGGATCTCGTCCTTGGTCATCTTGTTGTCGAGCTTGATGGCGATGAACATCTCGCTGAGTTTGCGGGTGAAGGTCTGGTCCTGGTTCAGGTAGGCGTTCTTCACGTACTGCTGGGTGATGGTGGAGCCGCCCTGGGTGTTGCCGCCGGTGACCATCCGGGTCACGGCCCGGACCATGCCGCTGGGCGAGATGCCGCTGTCGGAGTAGAAGGTCTCGTTCTCGGCGGCCAGCGCGGCCCAGCGGACCTGTTCCGGTACGGCGTCGAGGGGCGTGTCCTGCCGGTTGATGTCGCCGGTACGGGCCATCTCGGTGCCGTCGGCCCAGTAGTAGACGTTGTCCTGCTGCGTGGCGAACGCGTTC
Organism: Streptomyces sp. NPDC059788; assembly: GCF_042732265.1. Classification (NCBI taxonomy): domain Bacteria; kingdom Bacillati; phylum Actinomycetota; class Actinomycetes; order Kitasatosporales; family Streptomycetaceae; genus Streptomyces; species Streptomyces sp. NPDC059788. The sequence continues at coordinate 47,605 of NZ_JBHWHY010000013.1, forward strand.
AGGTCGGCGGGTATCTCGGTGCGCGCGTACATGATCGCCAGCAGGCCGGCCAGTACGCCGACGAAGGAGCCGGTCAGCCCCAGCGTCTGGCGCCAGGACGGCACCCAGCGCCGAAAGCCCGAGCGCCCCGGGCGCGGGTAGGCCGGGCGGCGGAGCCGCAGTCTGCGGCGGTTTGCGGCCCACCACCGGCCGAGAACGGGCCAACGGCCGCCCGCGGAGGAGGCGGTGGTCCGGGCATGTGCCCCTTTTCGACGTTCGATCACCGCTCGACCTTATGGGATTACTCCCCGTACGAATGTTCTGCTCTGCCACGAAAACGTTACGTTTCAGGGGCGACGGGGCGACGGGGCGACGGGCCGGGCGGTCCGGTCCGGCGCGGCCGGACCACCCGGCGCGGTACGGGCCGCCGGAGACCCTGGGTGCGGCGCCCCGGCCGGCGGTCGTGCGCACGGGGGACGGCCGTGACGGGCCGCGTGGTCTCCGGCGGCCCCGGGGGTGGACGCTGAATTCGGCCTTTGTCATGTTCGGCGTGGTGCTTGGGCCGGGTTTTCGAACGGTGGCCGGAATTCATGGTTGGTGTGCGAATCTTCCATTATGGCGGGCGGGTGGTTACGTCGCGGTTACAGGTCTGTTTACGCGGAATTCGGGCAGGCCGAGAATGTCCAACCGCCCAATGGGGGCGGTTGGACGTGGTGCCGCCGGGTCAGAACTCGGAAGGCAGACTCGGCGCCTTGGGCGCCGTGGGGCAGTCCTCGGTGCAGGTGAAACCGAGCGCCGGTGTCTCGGGCGTCACCGCGGTGGGCTCCTTCGGCAGGCCGCTGCCCGAAGGCAGCTTCGACGCGCAGGTCTTGGCCGCGGACCGGTACGCCTTGGAGACCGGGTTGATGTTGCCGCCGGACTTCAACTGGAGCTGACCGTTCTCCTTGATGGTGATCCCCGGGAAGTCCTTGACCCCGTTGTCACGCATGCACTGCGTGAAGGCCTCGGCCTGACGCTCCCGTGTCGCGGAGTCGCCCGCGGACTCGCCCGTGCCGCCCGAAGCCGACGCCGAGGACGTGGCCTGCGCCGCTCGGGCGCCGATCTGCGCCGACGACGCGGCCGGGGCCGCGGACGACGAGCCGGTCTGCAGGACGAGCACGGTCCCGCCCGCGGCCAGGGCCGCGATGAGCAGCGGGACGGCGAACCGCCTGCGCTTCTTTCGTGGTGCTTCTTCTTCGGACGGTGCCGACATGTCAACTCCTCTGGGACGCTGGACGTCTGGAAGCCAGTTCACCAACCGGGTGGTTACCGCGACGGAACGTCGGGTGTTAGGCGTCTGTAACCCGAGCCGGGGGCTTACGCCGCTGTAACCGCCGCACGAGCAAGATCACAATCAACGGTGCCGAACCGACGGTGGGGGCCATGCGGATTCTGGTGGTGGAGGATCATCGCGATCTCGCGGAGACGCTGGCCGCGGGCCTGCGCCGGGAGGGCATGGCGGTCGACGTTGTCCTGGACGGGACGGCCGCGCTGGAGCACACCGCGGTCAACCGGTACGAGGTCGTCGTCCTCGACCGCGACCTGCCCGGCGTCCACGGCGACGAGGTGTGCCAGACGCTGATCACCGAGGGCTACCCGGCCCGGGTCCTGATGCTGACCGCCGCCGCCACGATCGAGGACCGGGTCGAGGGCCTGACCAGCGGCGCCGACGACTACCTGCCCAAGCCGTTCGCCTTCGCCGAACTGGTCGCCCGGATACGGGCCCTGGGCCGCCGCAGCCAGCCCGCGCTGCCCCCGGTCCTGAGCCACGCCGACCTCAAACTGGACCCCGGCAAGCGCACCGCGCTGCGGGCGGGCGTCCGGCTCGACCTCAGCCCCAAGGAGTTCGCGGTCCTCGAACTGCTGCTGGCGGCGGGCGGGCGCGTCGTCTCCGCGGAGGAACTGCTGGAGCGGGCCTGGGACGAGGCCGCCGACCCGTTCACCAACACGGTCAAGGTCACCGTGAGCCGGCTGCGGCGCAAGCTGGGCGACCCACCGCTCATCGAGACCGTCGCCCAGGCCGGTTACCGGATCTGAGGGGAGGCCGGGGATGCGCCGCATACGCCGTCCGGCCCGCCCCGCGCCGGGCTCCTTCGCCAAGGTCCGGTGGACCATCCGGCTGCGGCTGACCCTGCTGTACGGGGCGCTCTTCCTGGTCACCGGCGTGCTGCTGCTGACCGTGGTCTACCTGCTGGTGGCCGGCCGGCCGCCGTGGGCGGGTGTCGATCCGCCCTCGCCGCCCGCCGCTTCCGTGACGCCCAGCGGCCTCGGCGCCGCCGACGTACCGGCCCCGACGGTGGACTTGGAGCAACAACTCCAGCAGCAGCGCAGCGACTACTTGGAGAAGCTGCTCACGTCGTCCGGTATCGCGCTGGTGCTGCTGACCTTCCTGTCGGTGTGGCTGGGCTGGCTGATGGCCGGGCGGGCGCTGCGGCCCCTGCGGACCATGGCCGACACCGCGAAAGCGATCTCGGCGAACGACCTGCACCGGCGGCTCGGCGCGCCCGGCCCGTCCGACGAGATCAAGGACCTGGCCGACACGTTCGACGCGCTCCTCGACCACCTGGAGGACGCGTTCGAGGCGCAGCGCAGATTCGTCGCCAACGCCTCCCACGAACTGCGCACCCCCCTCACCTTCGAGCGCAGCCTGCTGGAGATCACCCTCGCCGACCCGGACGCGAGCGCGGCCGAACTGCGGGAGACGTGTGTGCGCGTGCTGGGCAGCAACGCCCGGCAGGAGAAGCTGATCGAGGCGCTGCTGACGCTGGCCCGCAGCCAGCGCGGCCTGGACCGCCGGGTGCCGGTGGACCTGGCGGGGCTGGCCGCCGAGTATCTGGGCCGGCCTCGTGACGCCGACGGTCCGCCGGGGGTGCGGATCGGCAGCGACCTCGCGCCGGCCGCCGTGCTCGGCGATCCGCCGCTGGTCGAGCGGCTGATCATCAACCTCGTCGACAACGCGGTCCGGCACAACGTGCCCGACGGGCGGGTACGGGTGTGGACGGGCGTGCACGGGGGCCGGCCCGCGCTGAGCGTGCGCAACACCGGGCCCGAGGTCCTGCCGTCCCAGGTCGAGCTGATCTTCCAGCCGTTCCAGCGGCTGCGGGCGACCCGGCTCGGCGGCCACGACGGCCAGGGCATCGGCCTGTCGATCGTCGCCGCCATCGCGGCCGCCCATGACGCGGAGCTGCACGCCGAGCCGCTGCCGGAAGGCGGCCTCGAAATACGCGTCAATTTCCCACCCGTCGCATCCTGAAGCCGACCAGAATTCCTCATTTCTGGACGTCAATATTCCGCTGTCTGGACACTGCGCGGCTCCGCTGCGGTACGGGTATCTTCGCCGCAAGAGCTACCGCCGCGCGCCCCCGGAAACGTTGTGGCCGCGCGGCGTTGTCATTTCACGGGGGGAGCTCGGCGTGCGCGGAAACCGGAATAACCGCGGTGACCGTACGGAACCGACGGGGATTCCGTTGTCGTTCGGTCAGCAGCGGATGTGGTTCGTCAACAGGCTGGAGAACGCGGGCGCGGCCTACACCATGGCCATGGCGGTCCGGCTCGTCGGCGAGCTGCGCAGGCCGGCCCTGGAGGCGGCCTGGGCCGACGTGGTCGAGCGCCACGAGGCACTGCGAACGGTCTTCTCCGAGGCGGACGGGGAGGCGTGGCAGTGGGTACGGGACACCCCGCCGGCCGGGCTCGGGGAGCGGAGCATCACCGAAAGCGAGTTGGCCAAGTCCCTCGCCGCCGACGCGGGGCGGGAGTTCGACCTGCGGGCCGAACCGCCGTGCCGGGCGACGCTGTACGCCCTGTCCCCGCGCGAACACGTACTGCTGCTGGTGGTGCACCACATAGCGGTGGACGGCCGGTCCCTGGAAGTGCTGGCCCGTGACCTGTCGCGGGCCTACGCCGCCCGGTCCCGGGGCCGGGGACCGAACTGGCCGCCCCTGCCCGTCGCGTACACGGATTTCGCCCGGCGGCAGCAGGAACTCCTCGGCGCGGAACAGGACCCGCAGAGCGTGTACGGGCGGCAGCTCGCCTACTGGCGCCAGGCCCTGGCGGGGCTGCCCGCCCAGCTGGAGCTGCCCTGCGACCGCCCCCGGCCCGCCGAGCCCCGGCACGAGGGCGGTTCGGTGCCGGTGCGCATTCCGGCGCGTACCCACCGGGCGCTCCTGGAGATCGCGCGTGACTGCGACGCCACCCCGCTCATGGTGGTGCGGGCGGCGCTCGCCGTACTGCTCTCACGGCTGGGCGCGGGCGACGACATCCCCATCGGTTCCCCGGTCGACGGGCGCACCGACGAGACGCTCGACGACCTCGTCGGGTTCGTGGCCAACACCCTCGTCCTGCGGACGAGCCTGGGCGGCGACCCGTCCTTCGCCGACCTGGTCCGGCGGGTCCGCGCCACGGAACTCGCCGCCGAGGCCCACCAGGACCTGCCGTTCGAACACCTCGTCGGGGTGCTGAACCCCGACCGGTCGCTGGCCCGGCACCCGCTCTTCCAGGTGCTGCTGGTGATGGAGGACTCGCCCGGCTCCGCCTGGGACCTGCCCGGCCTGACCGCCGTACCGGAGCGGGTCGGCATCGAGGCCGCGCGGGACGACCTGACGTTCGGCCTCTTCGACCTCTACCTCAACCTGACCGAACGCCACGGCCCCGACGGACGGCCCCGCGGCATCGACGGCGGCCTCTGGCACAACGCGGAACTCTTCGACCGGGCCACGGCCGTCACCCTGGCCGCCCGGCTCACCACCGTCCTCGCCCAGCTGACGGCGGACCCGGCGCTGCGGGTGAGCGAGGCCGGGGTCCTCCTCGACGGTGAACGGGAGCGACTGCTCACCGAGGTGAACACCGGCCGGGCCGCCGCGCCGGACACGACCGTCCCCGAGCGCTTCGCGGAGACGGCCGCCCGCTTCCCGGAGGCGCCCGCCGTCGTCTCCGGCGCGGACACGCTCACCTACGGCGAACTGGACGCGCGCACCAACCGCTTCGCCCGGTACCTGCGAGCCGGGGGAGTGGTGCCCGGGGACCGCGTCGGCGTCCTGCTGCACCGGTCCGCCGAACTGGTCGTCGCGCTGCTCGGCATCGCGAAGGCCGGCGCGCTGGCCGTACCGGTGGACCCGTCCTACCCGGCCGAGCGGGTGCGGTACTTGCTGGAGGACTCCGCTCCCGCGTTGGTCGTGAGCGGGGAGGAGGCGCTGCGGGAGGCCGCCCTGCGGGACTTCTCGGCCGCGCCGTCGCCGGTACGGATATCGCCGGAGTCGGGCCTGTACGTGATGTACACCTCCGGTTCGACCGGCGCGCCCAAGGGCGTGACGGCCACCCACGGCAGCGTCGCGGCCCTCACCCGCGACACGTGCTGGGGCGACATCGGCACCGGCCGCGTCCTGTTCCACGCGCCGCACGCCTTCGACGCCTCGACGTTCGAACTGTGGGTGCCGCTGCTGAACGGCGGCTGCGTGGTGGTGGCGCCGGACGCCGACCTGGACGGGAACACCCTGGCCCGGCTGGTCGGCGAACACGACCTGACGGCCGTACACGTCACCGCCGGGCTGTTCCGCGTGCTCGCCCAGGAGACGCCCGCCTGCTTCACGGGCCTCCGGCACGTCCTGACCGGTGGCGACGTCGTCCCCGCCGAAGCCGTCGCCCGCGTCGCCGAGGCGTGCCCGGACGCGACGCTGCACCACCTGTACGGACCGACAGAAATCACCCTCTGTGCCACCACCCACACCCTCCCGCCCGGCACCCGGGCACCCGCCGCGCTCCCCATCGGCGGGCCGCGCGACGGCGTACGCCTCTTCGTCCTGGACCGCGCCCTGCACCCGGTCCCGGCCGGGGTGACCGGCGAACTGTACGTCGCGGGGCGCGGTGTGGCCCCCGGCTACCTGAACCGCCCCGCGCCGACCGCCGAGCGGTTCGTGGCGTGCCCGTACGGCGGCGGGCGGATGTACCGCACCGGCGACCTCGTCCGCTGGGACCGCGACGGCAACCTGCATTTCGTCCGCCGGGCCGACGACCAGGTGAAGGTCCGGGGTTTCCGCATCGAACCGGCGGAGGTCGAGGCCGTCCTCGGCCGGTGCCCCGGCGTGGACCAGGCCGCCGTCGTCGTACGGGAGGACCGGCCCGGCGACAAGCGGCTGGTCGCGTACATCGTCGGGGACGCGACGGGCGTACGGGACTTCTTGGGCGAGCGGCTGCCCGACTACATGGTCCCCGGCACGGTCGTCACCCTGGACGCGCTGCCGCTCACGGCCAACGGCAAGGTCGACCGGGCCGCGCTGCCCGCGCCCGACCACGCCGTGACCACCTCGGACCGCGCGCCCCGCACCCCGCAGGAACAGATCCTGTGCCGCCTGTTCGCCGAGGTTCTCGGCCTCGACCGGGTCGGCGTCGACGACCGGTTCTTCGACCTCGGCGGCGACTCCCTGCTGGCCATGCGGCTGACCAGCCGGGCCCGTACCGCCCTGGGCGTCGAGATCCCGATGCCCGTGATGTTCGAGTCGCCCACGGCCGCCGGCCTGGCCGGGCGGCTCGGTGAACTGGGCGCCGGCCGCCCGCCCGTGGTCGCGGCCGAGCGGCCGGAGACCCTGCCGCTGTCGTTCGGACAGCAGCGCATGTGGTTCGCGAACCAGCTGGAGGACACCAGCGGCGCCTACAACATGGCCATGGCCGTCCGCCTCACCGGCGACCTGGACCGCACCGCCCTGCGCGCCGCCTGGGCGGACCTGATCGCCCGCCACGAGCCGCTGCGCACGGTCTTCCCCGAGAGCGGGGGCGTACTGCGGCAGCTGGTGCTGGACGGGAGCGGGCCGCGACCGCAGGGCCACCCCGGCGCCGCGCATCCGGACGGCCGGACCGACGCCCCGGAGCCGCTCATCGTCGCCACCACCGAGGAAGACCTCGACACCGTACTCGCCGAGCACGTCGGCCGCCGGTTCGCACTCGACGAGGCACCGCCCCGTCGGGCCACCCTGTTCGAACTGTCCGCCCGTGAACACGTGCTCCTGGTCGTCGTGCACCACATCGCCGCCGACGGCTGGTCGATGGGCGTCCTCGCGCGGGACCTCTCGACGGCGTACGCGGCGCGGAGCGCGGGCCACGCGCCGGGCTGGGCGCCGCTGCCCGTCCAGTACGCCGACTTCGCCCTCTGGCAACACGCACTCCTCGACAGCGGCAACGACCTGCTCGGCACGCAACTCGCCTACTGGACCGACACTCTCGCCGGCCTGCCGGACCAGATCGAGCTGCCCACCGACCGGCCGCGCCCCGCCACGGCCAGCCACCGAGGCGCCGTGCTGCAGTTCACCGTCGACGCCCGGGTGCACCGGCGGCTTAACGACATCGCGCGCGCCTGCGACGCCACCCTGTTCACCGTCGCGCAGGCCGCGGTCGTGCTGCTGCTGTCCCGGCTCGGCGCGGGCGAGGACATCCCGCTCGGCACACCCGTCACGGACCGCACCGACGAGTCCCTGGACGGGGCCGTCGGGTTCTTCCTCAACACACTGGTGCTGCGGACCGACGCCGGGGGCGATCCGTCCTTCACCGAACTGGTGGCGCGCGCCCGGGACGCCGACCTGGGCGCGTACGCCCACCAGGACCTCCCCTTCGAGCACCTCGTGGAGGCGGTGAACCCCGCCCGGTCGACCGCCCGGCACCCGCTGTTCCAGGTGCTGCTGGTGATGGAGGACGAGCTGAACCCCGCATGGGACCTGCCCGGCCTCGGCGCGGTACCGGTCCCCGTACCGCCCGCGACGGTCGAGTTCGACCTGGTCTTCGGCCTGGGGGAGCGGACCGGCGGCGCCGGCCTGGACGGCTATCTGGAGTTCGCCACCGATCTCTTCGACCCGGATGGCGCGCGGCGCCTGGTCAACCGGCTGCTCGCGGTGCTCGACCAGGTCGCCGACAACCCCGGCCTGCGCCTGGGCGAGGTCGAACTGCTGGCTCCCGAGGAGCGCGACCGGCTGGTGTCCGGCGTCAACGTGGGGGCGGCGGACGCCGGGGACCGCACGGTCCTCGACGTGTTCGACGCGACCGTACGGCGGTCCCGGGCCGAGACCGCCGTGACGGCGGACGGCACCTCGCTGACGTACGGCGAACTGGACGCGCGGGCCAACCGCTTCGCCCGGTACCTGCGCGGCAGGGGAGTGCACCCCGGCGACCGCGTGGCCGTCACGCTGCCCCGGTCGGCGGAACTGGTCGTCGTCCTCCTCGGCATCGCGAAGGCGGGGGCCGTGTTCGTACCGGTGGACACGGCGTATCCGGCGGAGCGGGTGCGGTTCCTGCTGGAGGATTCCGCGCCGGTGCTGCTGGTGGGAGAGGAGGAGGTGCGCGAAGCCGCTCTCGGGGGCTTCCCGGCCGCTCCCCTTCCGGTACGGCTGTCGCCGCAGGCGGGGCTGTACGTGATGTACACCTCGGGTTCGACGGGGGTGCCGAAGGGTGTGGTGGCCACGCACGGGGGCGTTGCGGGGCTGGCGTCGGATTCCTGCTGGGGCGACATCGGAACGGGCCGGGTGCTGTTCCACGCGCCGCATGCTTTCGATGCTTCGACGTTCGAGTTGTGGGTGCCGTTGCTGAACGGCGGTTGTGTGGTGGTGGCGCCGGAGGCGGCGGATATGGACGGCGGCACGCTGGCCCGTCTGGTCCGCGAGTACGCGCTGACGGCGGTGCATGTGACCGCCGGGCTGTTCCGGGTGCTGGCCCAGGAGACGCCCACCTGCTTCGCGGGCCTCCGGCACGTCCTGACCGGCGGCGATGTCGTCCCCGCCGAAGCCGTCGCCCGTGTCGCCGAGGCGTGCCCGGGCATCGTGCTCCGCCATCTGTACGGGCCGACCGAGACCACGCTGTGCGCGACGACGTTCGTCATCGAGCCGGGGGCGGAGGTCCCGGATGTCCTGCCGATCGGCGGACCCCGCGACGGGCAACGCCTCTTCGTGCTGGACGGTTTCCTGCGGCCTGTTCCGGTGGGTGTGGCGGGGGAGTTGTATGTGGCGGGGCGTGGGGTGGCGCGTGAGTATCTGGGCCGTGCGGCGCTGACGGCGGAACGCTTCGTGGCGTGCCCGTACGGGGGCGGGAGGATGTACCGGACGGGAGATGTCGTCCGGTGGAACCAGGACGGCAACCTCGTGTTCCTGGGCCGGTCCGACGACCAGGTGAAGATCCGGGGCTTCCGGATCGAACTGGCGGAGGTCGAGGCCGTCCTCGGGCAGGCTCCGGGCGTGGCCCAGGCCGCCGCCGTCGTACGGGAGGACCGGCCCGGGGACAAGCGGCTGGTCGCGTACGTGGTCGGAAATGCGGAACGCGTAAGGGAATTCGCGGCGGGGCGGCTGCCGGATTACATGGTGCCCGCCGTGGTCGTCGCGCTGGACGAGTTGCCGCTCACGGCCCATGGGAAGGTCGATCGGGCTGTGTTGCCCGCGCCTGATTATGGGGTGGTTGTTTCGGAGCGTGTGGCGCGTACTCCGCAGGAGCAGATTCTGTGCCGTTTGTTTGCGGAGGTTTTGCATCTGGAGCGGGTGGGTGTTGATGACGGTTTCTTTGCTCTGGGTGGGGATTCGTTGTTGGCGACGCGGTTGGCGAGTCGGGTCAAGGGTGCGTTGGGTGTGGAGATTTCGGTGCGGGCGTTGTTCGAGGCGCCGACGGTGGCGGGGCTGGCGGGGCGGTTGGATGAGTTCGAGGCGGTGCGGCCGGTGTTGGTGCCGGTGGGGCGGCCTGATCGGTTGCCGTTGTCGTTCGGTCAGCAGCGGATGTGGTTTCTGCACAGTCTGGAGGGGCCGAGTGCGACCAACAATATTCCTCTTGCGGTCCGGCTGACCGGGGAGTTGAATGCCGCGGCGCTGGAGGCGGCGTGGTCGGATGTCGTGGCGCGGCACGAGACGTTACGCACCCGCTATCCGGAGAACGCCGGCCACGCCCGCCAGGACATCACCGACGCGGCCGAGGTGACCGTACAGCTCACCACCGTCAAAATCGGCGCGGACGAGGGCGACGTGGCGCGGGCGCTGGCATCCGGTGTCGAAGAGGGATTCCGTATCGAAGCGGAACTGCCCTGGCGCATCACGCTTTTCGAAATGACGCCGGCCGACCACGTCCTGCTGATCGTGGTGCATCACATCGCCGCCGACGGCTGGTCCATGGGCGTCCTGGCCGACGACCTGGCGCTTGCCTACGCGGCGCGGGCCGAGGGCCGTGCGCCCGGCTGGGCGCCGCTGCCCGTCCAGTACGCCGACTTCACCCTCTGGCAGCGCGAACTCCTCACCCAGGACACCGACGACGGGCTGTTCGGCCGGCAGGCCGCCTTCTGGGCCGAAACCCTCGCCAACCTGCCGGAACACCTGAAGCTGCCCTTCGACCGGCCCCGTCCGCCGGTGGCATCCCACCAGGGAGGCTTCCTGCCCTTCTCGGTGGACGCCGCGGTCCACCGCCGCCTGGCGGAGATCGCGCGCGAGTGCGACGCCACGCTGTTCATGGTCGCCCAGGCGGCCGTCGCCGTGCTGCTGTCGCGCCTCGGCGCCGGGGACGACATCCCGCTCGGCACCCCCATCGCGGGCCGCACCGACGAGGCCGTGGACGGCCTGGTCGGCAACTTCCTCAACACGCTGGTGCTGCGTACGGACGTCGGCGGCAATCCTTCCTTCGCCGACCTGGTCGGCCGGGTGCGGGAGACCGACCTCGCCGCCTACGCCCACCAGGACCTCCCCTTCGAAAACCTGGTGGAGGCGCTGAACCCGGTCCGCTCCCTGGCCCGGCACCCGCTCTTCCAGGTCGCCTTCGCCCTCCAGAACGCGCCCGAGACGCACTTCGACGCCCCGGGGCTGGAGTCCCGGCTGATACCGGTGGAGATGACCACCTCGAAGTTCGACCTGTCGGTCCTGATGTGGGAACGCCGGGACACCGACGGTGCCCCCGCGGGCCTGGAGTGCTACCTGGAGTTCGCCGCCGACCTCTTCGACCGGGCCACCGCCGAGCGCCTGGCGGCCCGGCTGCTCGCGGTGCTCGACCAGGTCACCGCGGACTCCGGCGTACCGGCCGGGGAGGTGGACGTCCTGGGCGAGGACGAGCGGACCCGCCTCACGTCGGCGGCGGCGTCCGGGCCGGCCGGCGCGCGGGACGAGACCGTGCCGCAGTGCTTCGCACGGGTCGTCGCGCGGCACGGGGACGACGTGGCGGTGGAGTCCGCCGACACCACGCTGACCTACCGGGAACTGGACGCGTGGGCCGACCGCTGCGCCTGGTACCTGCACGCGAAGGGCGTCACCCCCGGCGACCGGGTCGCGGTGATGCTGGACCGCTCGGTGGAACTCGTCGCCGTGCTGCTGGGCATCGCCAAGGCGGGCGCGGTGGCCGTACCGGTGGACACGGCGTACCCGGTCGAGCGGGTGCGGTTCCTGCTGGAGGACGCCACTCCCGTACTGGTCGTGACGCGTTCGGAGGTCGCGGAGGCGCTGCGGCACTTCCCGGCCGTGCCACCGCCGGTGGCGGCACAGCCGGAATCGGGCCTGTACGTGATGTACACCTCCGGTTCGACCGGTACGCCCAAGGGCGTCCTCACGACCCATGCGAACGTCACCGCGCTCGCCCTCGACCCCTGCTGGAACGGCGTCGGCGACGGGCGGACGCTCTTCCACGCCCCGCACACCTTCGACGCGTCCACCCTGGAACTGTGGGTGCCGCTCCTCAACGGCGGGTCCGTGGTCGTCGCGCCCGCCCTGGACCTGGACGGGGAGACGCTGGCCCGGCTGACCGGTGCGCACGCGTTGACGGCCGTACACGTCACGGCCGGTCTCTTCCGCGTCCTCGCGCAGGAGTCCCCCGGCTGCTTCGCGGGGCTGCGGCATGTCCTGACCGGCGGCGACGTGGTGCCCGCCGAGGCGGTCGCCCGGGTCGCCGAAGCCTGCCCCGGCGCCGCCGTCCACCACCTCTACGGGCCGACGGAGACCACCCTCTGCGCCACCACCCACACCCTCGCCCCCGGCACCGGGGCACCGGCCGTCCTGCCGATCGGCCGCCCCCGCGTCGGCACCGCGGTCTTCGTCCTGGACGCCCTGCTGCGCCCGGTGCCCACGGATGTGGCGGGAGAACTGTACGTGGCGGGGCGCGGTGTCGCGCGCGGCTATCTCGGCCGTGCGGCGCTGACCGCGGAGCGCTTCGTGGCGTGCCCGTACGGCGGCGGACGGATGTACCGTACGGGCGACCTGGTCCGCTGGGACCGGGACGGCAACCTCGTCTTCCTCGGCCGGGCCGACGACCAGGTCAAGGTGCGCGGCTTCCGGATCGAGCCCGCCGAGATCGAGGCCGTCCTCGGGCAGGCCCCGGGCGTGGCCCAGGCCGCCGTCGTCGTAAGGGAGGACCGGCCCGGCGACAAGCGCCTCGTCGCGTACGTCGTCGGGGACGCCACGGGCATCCGCGACTTCGCCGCCGACCGGCTGCCGGACTACATGATCCCCGGCACCGTCGTCACCCTCGACGCGCTGCCCATCACCGGCAACGGCAAGGTCGACCGGGCCGCGCTGCCCGCACCCGACTACGCGGCGGCCTCCGCGGGACGCGCGCCCCGCACGCCGCTCGAAGCGCTGTTCTGCCGCCTGTTCGCGGAAGTCCTCGGACTGACGACGGCGGACGACCGCGCGGAAGTCCCGGCGGGCCCGGACCCGCACGGCCCGGACCCGGACGCCGGAGTGGGCGCCGACGCCAACTTCTTCGAACTCGGCGGCGACAGCATCATCTCCCTGCAACTGGTCGCCCGCGTCGCCAGGGCCGGATACCGGATCAGCGCGACGGACGTCTTCCAGCACAAGACCCCGGAGGCCCTCGCCGTCGTCGCCCGGCCCGTCACGGACGAGGAGACCCGGCACGACGACAGCGCGGGACCCCTGCCCCTCACCCCGGTCATGCGGCAGCTCGCCGACCGGCAGGACCTGGCCGGACCGCTGCACCAGACCGTCATGGTCCACACCCCGGCCGGCCTCACCGCCGCCCACCTCACCACCGCCCTCCAGGCCGTCCTGGACCACCACGGCGCCCTGCGGCTCCGCCTCGGCCCCGACGACACCGGCACGCTGCACGTCCGGCCGCCGGGCGCCGTGGCGGCAGCGGACATGCTGCGGACGGTACGGCTGCCCGGACCGGCCGAGCAGATCACGGCGGTGATCGTCCGTGAGCAGTGCGCCGCCGCGACCGGACGGCTCGACCCGCGCACCGGCGCCGTACTGCAAGCCGTATGGTTCGACACGGGAACGCACCGGCCGGGCCGCCTCTTCCTGGCCGCGCACCACCTCTGCGTGGACAGCGCCTCCTGGCGCATCCTCCTCGACGACCTGGCCCTCGCCTGCGAGGCGGCGCAGGCGGGCACCGAACCGCAGCTGCCCCCGGTCCGCACATCCTTCCGCCGCTGGGCCGAACTGCTGCGACAGGCCGCCCACGACCCCGCCCGGACCGCCGAACTGCCGCTGTGGAAGCGCATCGGCGCGCCCACCGCCCCGCTCCTGCCGGACCCGCCCACCGGGCCGGGCGGGTCCGGGACCCTGACCATGACCCTGTCGCCCGCGACGTCGGCGGCCCTGCTCACCACCGTGCCGGCGGCCTTCCACGCCGAGGTCACCGAAGTGCTCCTCGCCGCGCTGGTGCTCGCGGTCGCCGACTGGCGCGGCCGGCCCGGCGCCGTCCTCGTGGACCTCGAACGGCACGGCCGCGAAAGCGGCCTCGCACCCGGCGCCGACCTCTCCCGTACGGTCGGCTGGTTCACCAGCATCCACCCCGTACGGCTCGACCCGAACGCCGGGGAGGACCCCGGCGCCCGGCCCGGCGTCCCCGACCCGGGAACCGTACTCAAACGCGTCAAGGAACAGGTCAGGGAACTCCCCGGGCACGGCATCGGCCACGGCCTGCTGCGCCACCTGAACGCGCGGACGGCCGCGGACCTGGCCGGACTCGCCGAACCACCGATCCTGTTCAACTACCTCGGCCGCACCCCCGCAGCCGACGGACACCGGACGGCCACCGCCTGGACCACCACCGGCGACGCCCACCCGCCCGAAGGCGTACGCACCCACCTCATCGACCTCGACGCCCTCGCCGTGGACACCGACGACGGCCCCCGGCTGACCGCGCACTGGGCCTGGGACCCGGCGCGGGTCTCCGAGGCCGACCTGCGCCGGCTCGGCCACGCGTGGTTCCGCGCCGCCGAGGACCTGGTGGCGTGCGCCGCGCACACGGACGCGGGCGGCCGTACCCCGTCGGACCTCGACCTCGTCGCCCTGACGCAGGACGACATCGACCAGCTCGAAACGGAATGGGGAAAGTAGCCGTGAGCAAGCCCGGACTGGCCGACATATGGCCGCTCGCGCCGATGCAGAAGGGCATGTTGTTCCACGCCCTCTACGACGCCGAGGCCACGGACATCTACCGGGGCCAGGTGGTCCTGGACCTGGACGGCCCCCTCGACACGGACGCCCTCAGGGCGGCGGGACACGCGCTGCTGCGCCGGCACCCGACCCTCAGGGCGGGGTTTCGCACCCTGAAATCCGGCGAGACGGTGCAGATCATCCCGCAGCGCGCGGACCTGCCGTGGCAGGAGCTGGACCTGCGCCCCGTACCGGCCGACCGCCGCGCGGACGCCCTGGACGAGGCGGTGCGCGCGGAGTGGACCCGGCGCTTCGACCTCGCGGCGCCGCCCCTGCTGCGGCTCACCGCCATCCGCGTGGCCGACACCCGCACCCGCGTCGTGCTGACCGTCCACCACATCCTCTGCGACGGCTGGTCGACCTCGATCGTCGCCAACGAACTGGTGGAGCTGTACCGCAACGGCGGCGACGAACGCGCCCTGCCGCCGGTCACCCCGTACCGCAGCTACCTCGCCTGGCTGGCCCGCCGCGACGACGCGGCCGCCACCGACGCCTGGCGGCAGGCGCTCCACGGCGCACAGCCGACCCTGGTCGCCCCGGAGACGGGCAGCCGCGCACCGGTCGACCCCGACGAGATACGGGTCGAACTGCCCGCCCCGCTGGTGACCGCGCTCGCGGGCCTGGCCCGCCGGCACGGCGTGACCATGAGCACCGTGATGCGCGGCGCGTGGGCCGTGCTGCTCGGCACCCTGACCGGACGCGACGACGTGGTCTTCGGGGGGACCACGGCCGGGCGCCCGCCGGAGATCCCGGGCATCGACACCACCGTCGGGCTGTTCATCAACACCCTGCCGGTACGGGCCCGCTGGACGGCCACCGACACCGTCGCCCAGCTGCTCACCCGTCTCCAGGACGCACAGGCGGCGCTGCTGCCCCACGAACACCTGAGCCTGTCCGAGGTCCAGGGCATCGCCGGGACCCGCACCCTCTTCGACACCCTGACCGTCTTCCAGAACTACCCCGTCGACCTGCTCGACCTGACCGGGACCACCGCGCGGTCGGTGTCCGGGGACCTGAACCTGGCGAGCGTCGGCGGCCGGGACGCCGCGCACTATCCGCTGACGTTCACCGCGATGTCCGAGCGGTTCCGCCTGACCTACCGCCCCGACCTGTTCACCCGCGCCGACGCGCAGCTCCTGGCCGACCGCGTCGTCAAGATCCTCGGACAGCTGGCGGCCGACCCGGCCACCCGGGTCGGCGACATCGACGTACTCGTGGACGGCGAACGGGACCGGCTGCTGCGCGGCGTGAACCTCGGCGCCCCGGGCGCCGCGCCGACGACCGTGCCCGGCCGCTTCGAGCGGACCGCCCGGCGGCACGCGCACGAAGCGGCGGTCGTGTCCGAGGAAGGCGTCCTGACCTACGCGGAGCTGGACGCGCGGGCGAATCGATTCGCCCGCGCACTGCGTGCCCGTGGCGTGACCACGGGGGACCGGGTGGGCGTGGCGCTGCCCCGCTCCGCCGCCCTCGTGACCGCGCTGCTGGGCATCGCGAAGGCGGGGGCGGTGTTCGTACCGGTGGACACGGCGTATCCGGCGGAGCGGGTGCGGTGGCTGCTGGAGGACTCGGCGCCGGTGCTGGTGGTGAGCGGCACCGAGGTCGAAGAGGCCCTGCGGGATTTCTCCGCCGCGCCGCTGCCGGTGGAGGTCTCGCCGCAGGCGGGGCTGTACGTGATGTACACCTCGGGTTCGACGGGGGTGCCGAAGGGTGTGGTGGCCACGCACGGGGGCGTTGCGGGGCTGGCGTCGGACTCGTGCTGGGGGGATGTCGGTGCGGGGCGGGTGCTGTTCCACGCGCCGCATGCTTTCGATGCTTCGACGTTCGAGTTGTGGGTGCCGTTGCTGAACGGCGGTTGTGTGGTGGTGGCGCCGGAGGCGGCGGATGTGGACGGGGGCACGCTGGCCCGTCTGGTCCGTGAGTACGCGCTGACGGCGGTGCATGTGACTGCCGGGCTGTTCCGGGTGCTGGCCCAGGAGACGCCCACCTGCTTCGCCGATCTCCAGCACGTCCTGACCGGCGGCGACGTGGTACCGGCCGAGTCCGTGGCGAGCGTCATGGCCGCCCTGCCCCGGCGTGACGGTACGTCATCTGTACGGGCCGACCGAGACCACGCTGTGCGCGACGACGTTCGCCCTCGACCCGGGGGCGAAGGTGCCCGCGGTGCTGCCGATCGGCGGTCCTCGGGACGGCGTCCGGGTCTTCGTGCTGGACGGTTTCCTGCGGCCTGTTCCGGTGGGTGTGGCGGGGGAGTTGTATGTGGCGGGGCGTGGGGTGGCGCGTGAGTATCTGGGCCGTGCGGCGCTGACGGCGGAGCGCTTCGTGGCGTGCCCGTACGGCGGCGGGAGGATGTACCGGACCGGTGACCTGGCCCGCTGGGACCGGGACGGCAACCTCGTGTTCCTGGGCCGGTCCGACGACCAGGTGAAGATCCGGGGCTTCCGGATCGAACTCGCCGAGGTCGAGGCCGTCCTCGCCCGGTGCCCCGGCGTGGCGCAGGTAGCGGTGCTGGCACGGGAGGACCGGCCCGGTGACAAGCGGCTGGTCGCGTACGTCGTCGGAAATGCGGAACGCATAAGGGAATTCGCGTCCGGACGGCTGCCGGACTACATGGTTCCTTCTGCGACGGTGGTTCTGGACGAGTTGCCGCTCACGGCCCATGGGAAGGTTGATCGGGCTGTGTTGCCCGCGCCTGATTATGGGGTGGTTGTTTCGGAGCGTGTGGCGCGTACTCCGCAGGAGCAGATTCTGTGCCGTTTGTTTGCGGAGGTTTTGCGTCTGGAGCGGGTGGGTGTTGATGACGGTTTCTTTGCTCTGGGTGGGGATTCGTTGTTGGCGACGCGGTTGGCGAGTCGGGTCAAGGGTGCGTTGGGTGTGGAGATTTCGGTGCGGGCGTTGTTCGAGGCGCCGACGGTGGCGGGTCTGGCGGGGCGGTTGGATGAGTTCGAGGCGGTGCGGCCGGTGTTGGTGCCGGTGGGGCGGCCTGATCCGTTGCCGTTGTCGTTCGGTCAGCAGCGGATGTGGTTCCTGCACAGTCTGGAGGGGCCGAGTGCGACCAACAATATTCCTCTTGCGGTCCGGCTGACCGGGGAGTTGAATACCGCGGCGCTGGAGGCGGCGTGGGCGGATGTCGTGGCGCGGCACGAGACGTTACGCACCCGCTATCCGGAGAACGCCGGCCACGCCCGCCAGGAAACCCTGTCGGCCGTACCGGCCCGTATCCCCGTCGTCGCCGTCACCGATGAAACGCTGGACGCGTCCCTCGCCGACGAAGCCGCCCGGGGATTCCGGATCGAAACGGAACTGCCCTGGCGCATCACGCTCTTCGAGCTGTCGCCCACCGATCGCGTCCTGCTGATGGTCGTGCACCACATCGCCGCCGACGGCTGGTCCATGGGCGTGCTGATGCGTGACCTCTCGGCGGCGTACGCGGCGCGGGCCGAGGGCCGTGCGCCCGGCTGGGCGCCGCTGCCCGTCCAGTACGCCGACTTCACCCTCTGGCAGCGCGAACTCCTCACCCAGGACACCGACGACGGGCTGTTCGGCCGGCAGGCCGCCTTCTGGGCCGAAACCCTCGCCAACCTGCCGGAACACCTGGAACTGCCCTTCGACCGGCCCCGCCCGGCCACAGCGAGCCACCGGGGCGCGATGCTCCCGTTCACCGTGGACGCCGCCGTGCACCGGCGGTTCCTGGAGATCGCCAGGGAGTGCGATGCCACGCTGTTCATGGTCACGCAAGCCGCCGTCGTGGCGCTGCTGTCGCGCCTCGGCGCCGGGGACGACATCCCGCTCGGCACCCCCATCGCGGGCCGCACCGACGAGACCCTCGACGGGCTCGTGGGCAACTTCCTCAACACGCTGGTGCTGCGTACGGACGTCGGCGGCAATCCTTCCTTCGCCGACCTGGTCGGCCGGGTGCGGGAGACCGACCTCGCCGCCTACGCCCACCAGGACCTCCCCTTCGAAAACCTGGTGGAGGCGCTGAACCCGGTCCGCTCGCTGGCCCGGCACCCGCTCTTCCAGGTCGCCTTCGCCCTCCAGAACGCACCCGGCACGGACTTCGCGGCGCCCGGCCTCGATGCCGAGGTCGTCCCGGTGGGACTGACCTCCTCGAAGTTCGACCTGTCGGTGGTGCTGCGGGAACGGCCGGACGGCGGCGGCCTCGACGGCCTGCTGGAGTTCGCCACCGACCTGTTCGACCCGGCCACCGCGCAGGCCCTGGCCGCGCGGCTGGTGGAGGTGTTCGGCCGGCTCGCCGGCGACTCCCGTGCCCGGGTGGGCGATCTGGACATCCTCCTGGACGGGGAGCAGCAGCGGCTCGTGTCCGGGGTGAACATCGGGCAGCCCGGCACCGGCGCCGCCGACCGCACGGTGCCCGACCTGTTCGAGCAGGCCGCGGCCCGCTGCCCGGACGCCCCCGCCGTCGTGTCCGGTGCGCTGACCCTGACCTACCGGGAACTGGAAGCGCGGGCGAACCGGTTCGCGCACTACCTGCTCGCGAAGGGCGTCGGCGCGGGGGACCGGGTGGCGGTACTGCTGCCGCGGACCGCCGAGCTGGTGACCGTACTGCTCGGGATCGCCAAGGCGGGGGCGGTGTTCGTCCCCGTCGACACCGCGTATCCGGCCGAGCGGGTGCGGTTCCTGCTGGAGGACGCCGCGCCCGCGCTGGTGGTGACCGAGGCCGTGGCGCAGGAGGCACTCGAAGGCTTCCCCGCGACCCCGCCTCCCGTGCGGGTGTCGCCCGATTCCGGCCTGTACGTGATGTACACCTCCGGTTCGACCGGGACGCCCAAGGGCGTGCTGGTCACCCACGGCGGCGCGGCGGCCCTCGCGCACGACGCGTGCTGGGGCGGCATCGGAGCGGGCCGGGTGCTGTTCCACGCGCCGCACGCCTTCGACGCGTCCGCCTTCGAGCTGTGGGTGCCGCTGCTGAACGGCGGCAGCGTCGTGGTCGCGCCCGCGGCCGACATGGACGGCGGGACGCTCGCCGGGCTCGTCGCGGCGCACGGGGTCACGGCGGCGCACGTCACGGCCGGGCTGTTCCGGGCGCTGGCGCAGGAGTCCCCCGGCTGCTTCGCGGGGCTGCGGCACGTGCTGACCGGTGGTGACGTGGTGCCCCCGGAGGCGGTCGCCCGCGTCGCCGAAGCCTGCCCCGGCGCCACCGTCCATCATCTGTACGGGCCGACGGAGACGACCCTGTGTGCCACCACGCACACCCTCGCCCCCGGTACGGAAGCACCGTCCGTCCTGCCGATCGGCCGCCCGCGCGACGGCACCGCGGTCTTCGTCCTGGACCGGTTCCTGCGCCCCGCCCCGGTGGGCGTGGCCGGCGAGCTGTACATCGCCGGGCAGGGGCTCGCGCGTGGCTATCTCGGCCGTGCAGCGCTGACCGCGGAACGCTTCGTGGCGTGCCCGTACGGGGGCGGGAGGATGTACCGGACCGGTGATCTGGTTCGCTGGGACGCGGACGGCAACCTCGTCTTCCTCGGCCGGGCCGACGACCAGGTCAAGATCCGGGGCTTCCGGATCGAACTCGCCGAGGTCGAGGCCGTCCTCGCCCGGTGCCCCGGCGTGGACCAGATCGCGGTGCTCGCGCGGGAGGACCGGCCCGGGAACAAGCGCCTCGTCGCGTACGTCGTCGGGGACGCGCAGCACGTACGCGACTTCGCGGCCGAGCGGCTGCCCGACTACATGGTGCCGTCGGCGACGGTGGTTCTCGACGAGCTGCCGCTGACCGTCAACAGCAAGGTCGACCGGGCCGCGCTGCCCGCACCCGACCACCCGGCGGCCGCCGCGGGACGCGCGCCCCGCACACCGCTCGAAACGCTGTTCTGCCGCCTGTTCGCGGACCTCCTCGGCCTCGGGACACCGGAAGCGGACACGGGAGCGGACACCGTCCCGGGAACAGCCGTCCCGGTCGCCGCGGACGCCAACTTCTTCGAACTCGGCGGTGACAGCATCGTCTCCCTGCTGCTCGTCGCCCGTGCCGCGAAAGCCGGGTACCGGATCAGCGCGGCGGACGTCTTCCAGCACAAGACACCGGAAGCCCTCGCCCTCGCCGCGCAGCCCGTCACGGAGGACGACGTCCACCACGAGGACGGGGACGGAACCGTACCCCTCACCCCGATCATGCGGGAGCTGACCGCGCGCGGCGGCCCGGCCACACTGGCCGCCAGGTTCGCGCAGTGGACCGTCGTACGCGTCCCGGCCCACGCGGGAGCGGACCGCCTGACCCGGGCCGTCGAGAAGGTGGTGGCCCACCACGCCATGCTGCGGGCCCGCCTGGTCGTCCCGGGCGACGCGGAACCGTACCTCGAAGTCGGTGACGCGGCCCCGGTCCCGGACCGGGTCCGGCGCGTGGACGCCCGGGGACTGCCGGACCAGGCGTTCGAAGAGCTGATCGACACCGAGGCGCGGGCGGCGTCCGGCCGCCTCGACCCGCGGACCGGCACCACCCTGCGAGCGGTCTGGTTCGACCGGGGGACCGGGCGGCCCGGACGGCTCGCGATCGTCGTCCACCACCTGGTCTTCGACGCGGTGTCCTGGCGCATCCTGCTGCCGGACCTCGCCGCCGCCTGGACGGACCCCGACGCGCCGCTGGCGCCGGTCGCGGCCTCGTTCCGCAGCTACGCCCGGCAGGCGGCGACGGCGGGACCGCCGCGGCCCGCCGGGCCGGCCCAGGGCACCGAAGGGCAGCTGCGGCAGCGTACGTTCACCGTGCCCGCGCGGACCACGTCCGCCGTACTGACCACCGTCCCCGCCGCCTTCCACGCCACGACGGGCGATGTCCTGCTCGCCGCGCTCACCGCGGCCCTCACCGAGGAACGGCCGGGCCCGGTCGTCCTCGACATCGAAGGGCACGGCCGCGACGGAGACCTGGACCTGTCGCGGACGGTGGGCTGGTTCACCACCCTGCGCCCGGTCCGCCTGGACGCGGGCGTCACCGACTTCGACGAGGTGCGCGCGGGCGGCCCGGCCGCGGACCGGCTGCTCAAGCGGGTCAAGGAACAGGCCGCCCAGCCGTACGGGGACGACCTGCCCGCGCCCACGGCCGGCTTCAACTACCTGGGCCGGTTCTCCGTCGCGGGCCCGGACACGGGCGACTGGCAGCCGGCCGGCCCCCGCTCCATGGGCGCCGACGCCGACCCGGAACTGCCCGCCCTGCACACGCTGGAATTCGGCGGCCTGGTCCGCGACGGCGACAGCGGTCCCGAACTGGTGCTGCTCGTGTCGTGGCTGGAAGGAGCCCTCACCGAGGACGACGCCGTACGGCTGGCCGACCGCTGGACCGCCCTGCTGGCCGGCCTGGCCGCGCTCGCCGAGGCACCCGACGCGGGCGGCCTGACCCCCTCCGACCTGCCGCTGGTCGACCTGACGCTGGGCCAGCTGGAGGCACTGGAGGACGACTTCAACGAAGTACCCGGTGGAGGAGGTATGCCGTGGACCGCCGCATAGAGGACGTGTGGCCGCTGACACCGCTGCAGGAGGGGCTGCTGTTCCACTCCCTGTACGACGAGAAGGCCGAGGACACCTACGTCGTCCAGGACGTCCTGGACATCGGGGGCGACCTCGACGCGGCCGCGCTGCGGGCGTCCTGGCAGGCCCTGGTGGCCCGGCACGCCACCCTGCGGGCCTGCTTCCGCCAGCCACCGGGCCTCGAACAGCCCGTCCAGGTCATCCCGGCACGCGTGACCCTGCCCTGGCACGACATCGACCTGACCGACCGGCCGCCGCGGGCCGCCCTCGCCGAGGCCGAGCGCCTCGCCGACGAGGAACGCGCCCGGCGCTTCGACCTGGCCGTACCGCCGCTGCTCCGGCTGGTCCTGCTCCGCCTCGGACCGGCCCGGCACCGGCTGATCCTCACCAATCACCACATCCTGATGGACGGCTGGTCGCTGCCGACCCTCCAGCACGAGCTGTGGACCCTCTACGAGGCGGGCGGCGACCCCACCGGCCTGCCGCCCGTCACGCCCTACCGCGACTACCTCGGCTGGCTGAACGCCCAGGACAAGGAGGCCTCACGTGCCGCCTGGCGGGCTGACCTCGCCGGGCTGCGCGCGCCGACGCTGCTGGCACCGGCGACGAGCCGCCCGCCGGCCGCCGCCGGACACGGCCAGGTGCACGCCAAGCTGGCCGCGCCCGCCACCGGGGCACTCACCGAACTGGCCCGCCGCCACGGCCTGACCCCCAACACCTTCGTTCAGGGAGCCTGGGCGCTCCTCCTCGGCCGCCTCCTGGGCCGGGACGACGTGGTGTTCGGCGCGACCGTGGCTGCCCGGCCCGCCGAGCTGCGCGGCGTCGAGTCCATGCTCGGGCTCTTCATCAACACCGTCCCCGTACGCGTGCCCCTGACGGCCTCCCGCCCGGTGTCCGAACTGCTCACCGACGTACAGACCCGGCAGGGCGCCCTGATATCCCACCAGTACCTGGGCCTCAGCGAGATCCAGCGGGCCGGCGGACCCGGCGCCGAGTTCGACAGCCTGATGGTCTACGAGAGCTACCCGCGGGGCGCCACCGAGGAGGAGGACGGGCCCCCGCTCAAGCTCACCCCCGTACGCGCGCACAACGTCAGCCACTACCCCGTCAGCCTGGCCGTCTTCCCGGGCCCCGAGCTGCTGTTCCTGCTGACCCACCGTCCGGAACTGATCAGTGCCCGGAGCGCGGAACTCCTCGCCGCCCGGTTCATCGGCATCCTGGAACAGCTGGCGGCCGACCCGGACATCCTGGCCGGTGACATCGACGTGCTCCTCGACGGCGAACGGTACCGGCTGCTGCACGGCGCGAACACCGGCGCCCCGGGCGTCGCGCCGGCGACCGTCACCGGCCTCTTCGAGCGGACCGTACGGCAGCACGGGCACGACATCGCGGTGGTCTCCGGCGAAACGACCCTGACGTACCGTCAGCTGGACGCGCGGTCCAACCGGATAGCCCGGCACCTGCACGCCACCGGCGCCCGGCCGGGGGACCGGGTGGTGGTGACGCTCGCCCGCTCGCCGGAACTCGTCGTGGCGCTGCTCGGCATCGCCAAGGCGGGGGCGGTGGCCGTACCGGTGGACACCGCACAGCCCGCCAAGCGGGTACGGGCCCTGCTCGACGACGCGGCACCCGCCGCCGTCCTGACCGGGGCCGACGTCGAGGAGGCCCTGCGCGACCACTCCGATCAGGCCCTCGCCAGCGGGGTGACACCGGACTCCGGCCTGTACGTGATGTACACCTCCGGCTCGACCGGCACCCCCAAGGGCGTCGTCGCCACCCACGGCAACATCGCCGCCCTCGCCCAGGACACCTGCTGGGACGGCATCGCCACCGGCCGTGTCCTCTTCCACGCCCCCCACACCTTCGACGCCTCCACCCTCGAACTGTGGGTCCCGCTCCTCAACGGCGGCCGGGTGGTGGTCGCGCCCCCGGCCGACATCACCGCGAAGACACTGGCCCGCCTGGTCACCGACCACGGGCTGACGGCCGTGCACCTGACGGCCGGTCTCTTCCGCGTCCTCGCGCAGGAGACCCCCGAGTGCTTCGCCGACCTGCGGCACGTCCTGACCGGTGGCGACGCGGTGCCGGCCGAGGCCGTCGCGAGCGTCCGCGACGCCTGCCCCGGCGTCACCGTCAGCCATCTGTACGGGCCGACCGAGACCACCCTCTGCGCCACGACCCACGTCGTCGGGCCCGGCGCCCCGGCCCCGGCCGTCCTGCCGATCGGCGGGCCGCGCGACGCGGTACGGGTGTACGTGCTCGACGCCGCGCTGCGGCCGGTCCCGCCCGAGGTCACCGGCGAGCTGTACGTCGCCGGGTCCGGTGTCGCGCGCGGCTACCTCGGCCGTGCGGCGCCGACCGCGGAGCGGTTCGTGGCGTGCCCGTACGGCGGCGGGCGGATGTACCGTACGGGCGACCTGGTCCGCTGGGACGCGGACGGCAACCTGATCTTCCTCGGGCGGGCCGACGACCAGGTCAAGATCCGGGGCTTCCGGATCGAACTCGCCGAGATCGAGGCCGTCCTCGCCCGGTGCCCCGGCGTGGCGCAGGCCGCCGTGCTGGCCCGCGAGGACCGGCCCGGCGACAAACGGCTCGTCGCCTACGTCGTGGGGGAGACCGCGGGCGTACGGGACTTCGCGGCCGAGCGGCTGCCCGACTACATGGTGCCGTCCACGACGGTCGTCCTGGACGAACTGCCGCTGACCGTCAACGGCAAGGTCGACCGGGCCGCGCTGCCTGCCCCCGACCACCCGGCCGGCTACCGCGGACGCGGCCCCAGCTCACCCGTCGAAGAACTCCTGTGCTCCCTGTTCGCCGAGGTCCTCGGCGTGGCCCGGGTCGGCGCCGAGGAAGGGTTCTTCGACCTCGGCGGCGACTCCCTGCTGGCGACCCGCCTGGCCGGCCGCGTCCAGGCCGTCCTCGGCAAGGACCTCGAAGTACGGGTGCTCTTCGAGGCACCGTCCCCGGCCGCCCTCGCCGTCCGCCTGGCCGGCACCGCGGACCAGAACGGACTGACCGCCGGCCCGCGCCCCGACGTCATCCCCCTGACGCCCGGCCAGCGCTCCATGGTCTCCGGCGAATCCCGGTACAACATCCCGCTCACGGTCCGGCTCGGCGGCCCGCTGCGCACCGACGTCCTGGACGCCGCCTGGTACGACGTCGTCACCCGGCACGAGTCCCTGCGCACCCGCTTCCCGGCGACCGGCGGACAGGAGGTCACCGACCCCGCCCGCTCGCCGCTGACCGTCGTCCCCGTCACCGAGGACGACCTGCCCGGGGCGATGGAGGAGGCCCACGCCCGCTCCTTCGACCTGGCCACCGGGCCGCCGAGCCGGGCGACGCTCTTCGCCCTCGCGCCCGACGACCACGTGCTCCAGATCATCGTGCACCACATCGCCGCGGACGGCTGGTCGACCGGACTGATCGCCCGCGACCTGTCCACCGCGTACGCCGCGCGGGCGGCCGGCGACGAACCAGGGTGGGCGCCGCTGCCCGTCCAGTACGCGGACTTCGCCGTGCACCTGCACGAGCAGACGGCGCGCCTGGACGAGCCGGACAGCCCGTTCGGACGCCGCCTCGCCTACTGGACCGGCGTACTCGCCGACCTGCCGGAACAGCCCCTGCTGCGCCGGGACCGGACGCCGCCCGCGGAGCCCACCGGCCTGGGCGGCGACGTCACCTTCACCGTCGACGAGGCCGTGCACCGGGCGCTGCTGGAGACCGCCAGGCGCGAGCGGGCCACCCTGTTCATGGTGCTGCGCGCGGCCCTCGCGGCGCTGTGGGCGCGGCGGGGCGCCGAGAACGTACCGATGGGCACGGTCTCCGCGGGCCGCGCCGACCACGCGACGAGCGACGTCGTCGGCCTCTTCGCCAACCACCTGGTGCTCCGCGCGGACGCGGGCGGGGACCCGACCTTCGCCGAACTCGTCCGCCGGGTACGCAAGGCCGACCTCGCCGCCTACGCCCACCAGGACCTGCCGTCCCAGCTCGTCGAGGAACGCCTCGGACACCGGCCGTTCCAGATGATCACCGGGCTGGAGAACCTGCCGGAAGCGCCCTGGGACCTGCCAGGACTCACGGCGCGGCCGTTGCCGCCCGCACACCTCAACCGGGGCGCCGCGCGCAGCGAACTGGCCGTCACCCTGCGGGAGCTGCGGGCCCCCGGAGGCGGGCCGGCCGGCGTCGAAGGCGTCGTCCGGTACAGCGCCGACGTGTTCGAGCCGCGGACCGTCGAGGCGCTCGCCGACCAGTTGACCGGCGTACTGCGGCAGGTGGCGGCCGAGCCCGCCGCGAAGATCGGCCGGCTCGCGATCGGTCCGCCGCGGGCCGCGACGCCGGAGGACGGCGCACCCCACCAGGACGCGAGGCACAGGACATGACCCATGACACCGCGACACGGCCCTCTCGGGAGGACCGGCGACAACAGGAAGGTACCCGGATGTCCGGCAACCTGGCGATCCACGCCGACGGCCTGCGCAAGAGCTACCACGGGCCGGGCGGCGAGGTGGAGGCCGTGCGCGGCCTCGGACTGAGCGTGACGAAAGGAGAGTTCTTCGGGCTGCTCGGGCCGAACGGCGCCGGCAAGTCCACGACGATCGGCATGCTGACGACGATGGTCCGTCCCACGGCGGGCCACGCGGAGGTCTGCGGCCTGGACGTGGCCGCCGACGCGGTGGCGGTCAAGCGGCGCATCGGGGTCGTGGCGCAGGACAACACCCTCGACATCGAGCTGACCGTGGCCGAGAACCTGGAGTTCCGCGGCCGGTACTTCGGCCTCGGCAGGCGGGACGCCCGCGCCCGGGCGCAGCGGCTGCTCGAACTCTTCGGACTGACCGACCGCGCGCGGGCACGGGTCTTCGAACTGTCCGGCGGACAGCTCAAACGCGTCATGATCGCGCGGGCCCTCGTACACAGCCCGGACGTGCTCTTCCTCGACGAGCCGACGGCCGGGCTCGACCCGCAGTCCCGCCTCCACCTGTGGGACATCCTGCGCGGACTCCAGGCCGACGGGCAGACGATCCTT
Source organism: Streptomyces sp. NPDC059788 (assembly GCF_042732265.1). Classification (NCBI taxonomy): domain Bacteria; kingdom Bacillati; phylum Actinomycetota; class Actinomycetes; order Kitasatosporales; family Streptomycetaceae; genus Streptomyces; species Streptomyces sp. NPDC059788. The sequence continues at coordinate 74,509 of NZ_JBHWHY010000013.1, forward strand.
CTCACCACGCACTACATGGAAGAGGCCGAGACGCTGTGCGACCGGCTGGCCGTGATCGACCACGGCCGGGTCCTGGCCTGCGACAGCGTCAAGGCGCTGCGCGAGTCCATCGGCGCGGAAACCGTCGTCACCGTCGTCCACGAGGGCGGCGCCTTCGACCTCGCCGCGGTCCGCGCGATGGCGCGGGCCGACCGGGTGGAGGCCACGGACGGGCAGGTACGGGTCTTCGCCAAGGACGCCGACGGCGTGCTCAGCGACCTGGTCGCGCTGGCCGCCAAGGCCGGGCTCACCGTCGTCGACGCCTCCCAGATCGGCCCCAGCCTGGAAACCGTGTTCTTGACCCTCACCGGACGGGAGTTCCGCGAATGACCACCACCGTGCTCACCAAGGCACCACCCGCCAGGAGCCGCGCCCTGCACACCTTCGCGGCCATGATGGCGCGCGACGCCCGGGTACTGCGGCGCAACTTCGTGATGAGCGCCGTCCGCATCATCATCCAGCCGCTGCTGTTCGTCTTCGTCTTCGCCTATGTGCTGCCGAAGGTCGGCGGCGGAGCAGGCCCCGGGGGAGAGGCCTTCTCCACCATCATGGTGCCGGGGCTGGTGGGTTCCTCCATGGTCCTGCAGGCCATGGCCGCGGTGACCTTCCCCCTGGTCATGGAGTTGTCCGGACCCGGCGCCATCGAGGACCGGGCGCTCGCGCCGGTGTCGGTCCGGGTGCTCGGGCTGCAGAAGATCCTCTCCGCCGTCGTGGAGGGCCTCGTCGCCGGCATCCTGGTCTTCCCCGTCGTACTGCTGGTGCACGCGCAGGGCCAGGGGCCCGCGGTGGAGGTCGCCAACTGGCCGATGCTCGTCTTCGTCCTGCTCGCGGGCGCGGTGCTGGCCTCGGCGATCGGGATGTACCTGGCCACCCGGATCGACCCGCGCCAGATCCAGGTGCTCTTCACCCTGGTGATGTTCCCCGCCATGATGCTCGGCTGCGTCTACTTCCCCTGGACGGCCCTGGAAGGCACCCCCTGGCTGCAGATCGCCGTGCTCTTCAACCCGATGGTCTACATGAACGAAGGCCTGCGGGCCGTCCTGACACCCCAGATCGACCACATGCCGTCCTGGGCCTTCCTCCTGGCCCTCGCCGTGGGCGCGGCGGGATTCGTATGGCTCGCCATGCGCTCGTTCGCCCGCCGTGTCATGCAGTAGCGCACACCGGCCCGTGCCGTGGTGCACACCGACAGCACCGGCCGGGCCACGCATGCTCCGAACTCCGAACACCGGACTCCTGAATTCCTGAAGACGCCGAATTCCTCCCGGAAGGGGAAACACCATGTTCACCACCCTGTCCGAACCGCGTGAGAACCCGGAATCCGAGCCCCGCGTTCCGGCTCCGCCCCGGCCCGCCGCGCCCGCGCCCGCCGCGCCGGCCCCGCCCGCGGCTCCGGTCGCGCCGCAGCCGGCTCGCCCGAAGTCGCCCACGACCGAGGAACCGCCGCCGTTCCCGGCCCCGGCGGCTCCCGCCGCTCCCGCGCCCCCGGCGCCCCCGGAGATCCAACAGCCGTAGCCGGTACGGAAAGGACGCGCGCCGCGGGTCGTCGCCCGCCGTGGTCCGCCGTGCCGGACGGGTGCCGAATGGGATACCGCGAACCGGGCACCCGGCTGGGCATGGGAATGCTCACGCGCATGGAGAAGACGGTGGAGCACTGGGAGAGCGCTCTGGTCGCCAAGGTGCTCGGCAACGACCCGGTCGAGCTCTGCGACGACCTGCGACGCGAATGCGACGGCCACGCCGTGGTGTGTGGCAAGCGCCGGGTACTGGTCCCCAACGCCTACAAGGTCGAACTCGCCCCGGCCGTCCACGAGCAGCTCGGCGAGCGTGACGGGCAGATCGGCCGGGAACTGACCGATGTGCTGGCGCGGCACGGCGTGCGGCACGACTACGAGTGGGCCGGGCCGCTCACCGTCCACGTGACCGGCGCCGAGGAGCCCCTCGAAGGGCGCTACCGGATATCGAGCCAGGCCATGCCCCACATCCTGGCGGGCGCGTTCAGCGGGACACCTCCGGAGGCGCCCCGGCCGGCGGAGCCCTCGTGGTGACACCACGGCCACCACGGGAGTAGCGTTTTGCCGCTCTTGTCTTACTTGCGGCTTATGCTGCCAACGTCGCTAATCGCCCTGATCGTTGGCCCTCCGCCGTACTCCCAGGGGGCGTATTCCGCCACTGCCACGACCTGCGGAGACTGTTTTTGATCTGTGAGGAATGAGTGGTGGAGATCGGGGAACCCGCCTTCACGAATCGTCATCGGCACAGGAAAGGGCGAGTCATGACAACGGCAGCAGTGCAGACTGTGGAGCTCGGACAGACGGCCGGCACGGACGGGCCGTCGAGCGAGACACGGGGCGTTGCCGAAGGGCTGCCGTGGGTCGAGGATGCGGGAAAGATTGCTCCCAAGGACGCGCGTGAGCTGTCGAAGCTGTTCTTCGACCGGCTCCAGGTTCTCGAAGAGGGCACGCACGAATACCAGTACGCGCGCAATACGCTCATCGAGATGAACCTGTCCCTGGTGCGGTTCGCCGCGAGCCGGTTCCGCAACCGCGGCAGCGGCGAGATGGAGGACATCATCCAGGTGGGCACGATCGGCCTGATCAAGGCGATCGACCGGTTCGACCTGTCGCGCGAGGTGGAGTTCACCTCCTTCGCGGTGCCGTACATCGTCGGCGAGATCAAGCGCTTCTTCCGCGACACCAGCTGGGCGGTGCACGTCCCGCGCCGGCTCCAGGAACTGCGGGTCGAGATCGCCAAGGCCAAGGAACAGCTGGCCGGCGCCCTCGACCGGGACCCCACGGTCAAGGATCTGGCCGCCCATTTGAAAATCACCGAGGAGGAGGTCCTCGACGGCCTCGTCGCCGCCAACGGCTACGCCGCCGGCTCCCTCGACTCGCCCAACGAACAGTCCGACGACGGCCCGGCGAGCGGCCGGGCCCGCACGGTGGCCGACACCATGGGCGAGGCCGACCCCGCCATCGAGACGGTGGAGAACCTGCACGCCCTCGCCCCGCTGCTGCAGGAACTGGACGAGCGGGAGCGCCAGATCATCGAGATGCGGTTCGGCCGCGAGATGACCCAGTCGAAGATAGGGGAGGCCCTGGGGATCTCCCAGATGCACGTCTCCCGGCTCCTGGCCCGGACCCTGGGCAAGCTCCGTACGGGGATGTGCGCCGAAGCCTGATCACCGGCCTGATCGCTTGAGTGCGGGCCCCTCCCCGGCGGAGCACCGGGGAGGGGCCCGCTGTCGGCTCAGGGAGTACCGGCATCCTTGTGCCCGCACGGCTGCGCGCTGTTCCCCGGCCTCGTCCTCTTTCCGAGGTGCCGCGCGACTTCCGTCGGCCCTCGAATATCCGCCCGGCGGGAAACGCATGTGTATCCCGGCATGGTGAACGAGCGTCACAGGACCAAAGACCCTTCGAGTGGGGACTTAGTGCGGGTGACCGGATTCCGAGGGGCATGCCAGGATCTGTTCACCAACACGGCGTTGCCCCACCGAATTCCGCTGCCCGGGGCTTTCGCGTGTCCACGGGAATGGAGGGGCTCGGTGAGTGATGACGCCGTTGTGCGACCACGGCCGGTACATCAGCCGACGATGCGCCTGTTCGTCTTGCATCATGCGGGCGGTTCTCATGTGCCGTACCGGAATTGGGCGGCGTATCTGCCCCCGGACTGGGAGCTGTGTCTGACCGAAGCTCCCGGACGGGGCCACCGGTACGCGTCACCCCTCTGCCGTACCGCGGGAGAGCTGGCGGAGGTATGGCTGGAAGACCTCCGGCCGTGGACGGAATGCCCCTTCGCCCTCTTCGGGCACAGCATGGGCGGGATCGCGGCGTTCGAGCTGTCGCACCTCCTGCGCGACCGGAGCCTTCCGCTGCCCCGGTGGGTGGGAATTTCCGGTGTGCGTCCGCCCGAGTTCCACATCAGGTCCCGGCAGCGGCACGACCTTCCCGCGGCGCGGCTCCGGCAGGCCGTGCTGGAGATGGGCGGCACACCGCCGGACGTGCTGGCGGACCCCGGACTGTGGCGGCTCCTGGAGCCCGTGCTGCGCGCGGATCTGGCGCTGGCGGAGCGCTGGCGGCCGACGGATGGCGCGCGGGCCCTGCCGGTGCCCATGACCGTATTCGCCGGGGACCGTGACGCGGGGGTGCCGACCGGCGAGTTGCGGGGCTGGGAGGCGTACAGCACGCGGTTCTCAGGCGTGCAGGTGCTGCCCGGAGGCCACTTCTACTTCCAGTCCGACCCGGCCGCACTGGTGTCCCGCGCGGTACGGGAACTCGTCACGGCCACAGCGCCCCGGCCCTGAATCCGCGGGACGGATGCCCCGGCCGTTACGCGGTCCCGCGGTTTTGTCAGCAGCGAAAGAAACGACGGCACACCTGCGACGCGCAGCGTGGTGCGAACCACTGCCGCCCCTGGGCGGCCACGGCACATTCGCGACAACGCGACCCCGCCTGCCACCGGCATGCCGGGTCCGGTGAGGAGACCTCATGGCCGACAGCACGCTCGCGCCCGCCCTTCGCGCGGACGACGACTCGTTCCTGGAATTCGAAGGGACAACGCCGTACGAGGACTACGTACACGCGTCGGTACTCGCCTCCCTTCAGCAGCCGCTCACCCGAGCGCCGGCGGAAATGGGATTTCTGGTGACGGCTCAGGTGATGGAGCTGTGGTTCACGCTGACGGTCCATGAATGGTGCGCGGCCCGTGCCGCCCTCCGCGAGGACGACCACGTCGGCGCCATGGACGCCTTGCACCGCAGCATCGGTGTGCTGCACGCGCTGAACGATTCCTTTCGCCCCATAGCCTCACTCACACCCGCTCAGTTCAACGGTTTCCGGGCGGCGTTCGGCAAAGCCTCCGGATTCCAGTCCGCGAAATACCGGCGGCTGGAGTTTCTGCTCGGGGACGCGTCCCGGTCCATGGTGCAGCCGCACCGCGGTCACCCCGCCGTCCACGCGGAGCTGGAAGAGGCACTGACGCAGCCGTCGCTCTACGACGAGGTGCTGGGGTATCTGTACCGTCGCGGTCTGCCCGTTCCGGAACACGTACGGGAACGGGACGTGACCGTGGCGTACGAGCCCGACGCCGGCGTGGAGGAGGTGTGGCGGCGGATCTACGCCGGGCCGCAGCACGACCCGCTGGTGGAGCTGGGCGAGGCGCTCACCGACATCGCCGAGCTGGTGCTGCGCTGGCGCGGCGCACACCTGATGGCCACCCGCCGCGCCATGGGCGCCAAGACCGGCAGCGGTGGTTCCCCCGGCGTGGCCTGGCTGGAGAAGCGCGCCGTTCGCCCGGTGTTCCCGGAACTCTGGACGGCACGCGGCCATGTCTAGGGCGTACTCCGCCGCCGCGGCCGAGGAGGAGCGCCGGGTGCTGAGCCTGAAGCCGGTCCTCGCCCCCTTCCACCACAAGTACGGGCCGCACCCTCACCAGGTCTACGACCTGTGGCCGGCCCGTGAACAGGACGCGCCGCTGGTCATCCTGCTGCACGGCGGGTACTGGCGTTACGACCGTATGCACCTCACGCCGTTCGCCGCCCGGCTGGCCGCGGACGGTTTCACCACGGTCCTCCCGGGATTCCGCAGATCGGGCGGCGCCGGCGGCTATCCCGCCACCTTCGACGACATCGCCCTGGCCGTGGACACCATCCCGGCCGGCCGGCCCTTCGTGCTGGCGGGGCACTGCTCCGGCGGCCACCTCGCGCTGTGGGCCGGCGCACGCGGTCTGCTGCCTCCCGACTGCCCGTGGTACACCCCCGGGCCCGGACTGCCGACCGCGGTACTGGGGCTCGCCCCCATCACCGACCTGGCCGCAACGATCCGCGCGGACCTCAGCGACGGAGCGGGCCTCGAACTCCTCGGCGGCGCCGACAAGGCCGAGCGGCGCTTTCCGCTCGTGGACCCCCTGACGATGCTCCGCGGCACGGGCACCACCGGTGTGCCGACCGTGGTCCTGTACGGCGCCGAGGACGAGGAGATACCACAGGCCCAGTTCACCGACTACGCCGCCGCCCACCGGGACGCGGAGCTGATCAGCCTGCCCGGGACCGGCCACTACACCCTCATCGAACCGGGCTCGGACGCCGCCGCGGCGGTGGCCGGCGTCCTGGCCCGCCTGTCGCGACCGGGGCGTCCGTAAACCCCGGCCGCCCCGTACCCCTGCCCCGCACACCCCGGCCCGCATCGCCGGCAGCGGTGTCGCGACGAGAAGGAGAGAGCCCCAGTGGCCACCCACCCGCATACTCCGGACGAACTGCAGGCCCGGGCGGCCTCGCTCGACGACGCCGACCCGCTGTCCGCGCTCCGGGACCGCTTCCTGCTGCCGGAGGGCGTCATCTACCTGGACGGCAACTCGCTCGGGGCGCTGCCGGCCGCGGTGCCGTCCGTCGTGGCGGATGTGGTGCGCCGGCAGTGGGGTACCGACCTGATCCGCTCCTGGAACGAGCACTCCTGGTGGCAGGCGCCGCTGCGCGTGGGGGACGCGATCGGCCGGCTGATCGGCGCGGCCCCCGGTCAGACCGTGGCCGGGGATTCCACCAGCGTTCAGCTGTTCAACGCCCTTACTGCCGCATGCCGGCTGCGCCCCGGCCGCCCCCTCCTGCTGACCGACCCGGCGCACTTCCCGACCGACCAGTACATCGCCGACTCGGTGGCCCGCGTCCTGGGCCTGCGGGTCTGCCGCGTACCCGTACGTGAGCTGCCGCGGTTCCTGGCCGGGGAAGGCGACCGGGTCGCGGTCGCCGGATACTCCCCGGTGGACTACCGCACCGGGGAGCTGTACGACATGGCCGCGACGACCCGCGCCGTCCAGCAGGCGGGCGCGCTGATGCTGTGGGACCTGTGCCACGCGGCCGGGGCGCTTCCCGTCGGCCTGGACGCGACAGGCGTCGATCTTGCCGTGGGCTGCGGCTACAAGTACCTGTCCGGCGGCCCGGGGGCGCCCGCCTTCCTCTACGTCGCCGAACGGCACCACGCGGCCTTCGACCATCCGCTGACCGGCTGGAACGGACACGCCGAACCGTTCGCCCTCGACGGTCACTACATCCCGGCGGAGGGCATCGCCCGGGCCCGGATCGGCACCCCGCCGATGCTCTCGCTGCTCGCGCTGGAGGCGGCCCTCACCGCGTTCGACGGGGTGGACATGGGCCGGGTCCGGGCCAAGAACCTGTCCCTGACCGGCTTCCTCATGGACTGCGCGGACACCTTGCTGGACGGTTTCGGCTTCACGGTGGTCACGCCGCGCGACCCCGGGCGGCGCGGAAGCCAGGCGGCCCTGCGGCACCCCGAGGCGTACGCGTTGGTGCAGGCCCTCGGTACGCACGGGGTCATCGGCGACATGCGGGCGCCGGACCTCATGCGGTTCGGGGTCAACTCGTTGTACGTATCGCACCGGGATGTGCTCACGGCGATGCTGCGGCTGAGGGAGATCGTGTCGGCGGGGGAGCACCGGCAGGAGAGCTTCCGGCGCCGCACCGCCGTCACCTGAGCCTTTCCGCCGGAGCGGCGGCCCAACTGAGCACCCCCGGACCGATCCGGCGGACCTGGACGTCGAGTGCGTGGCCGGACATCCCCCGGAGCCGGCAGCGGAAGCCCCCGGGCAACGGCCGGACCGCGATGTCCAGCAGGGCGGCGGGCGCCGACGCCGCGGGGAGCAGGGCGGTGTACGCCTTGAAGGCGGTCTCCTTCGCCGAGAAGGCCGCGAGCAAGCGGCTCGCGGCCTCCTCCGGATGCGTCGCGTCGTCCACCCGTCTCCGCTCGTCGGCGGTGAGCACCAGATGGGCGGCCTCCAGCGGGAGCCCGCGCAGTTCCAGGTCGCAGCCCACGGCCCGGAACCGGCGCTCGGGCGCGGACAGGGCCACCGCCAGACCCCGGGAATGACTGATCGAGCCGACACAGCCGACGGGAAACCTCGGCCGGGCGCCCGTGTAGAGGATCTCCGCCGCGGGCTGCCCCATGGCCGCCAGTGCCCGCCTCGCGGCACAGCGGCCGGCGAGGAAGTCCCGACGGCGGACGGGGAACATCGCGTCGGCCAGTGCCGCTTCGCCGGGACCGGCCGGGTGTGCCGACCGGTCCTCGGCGGTGGCGATGCCGAGCGCGATGCCCTGCCGTGCGAGGACCGGCCGCAGTGCGAGCAACGCGCCCACGCCCGGCGCCCGGTCAGCGGAACGCATCAGGTACGCAGCAGCTTCCTGACGATTTTTCCCGCCGCGTTTCTCGGTATCCCGTCGATGGGGACGATGCGCTTGGGGCGTTTGTACGGCGCGAGATGCCCGGCGGCGTGACGCAGCAGTTCGGCGGGGGCGACTCCGTCCTCGGCGACCACGTAGGCCAGGGGTACCTCGCCGTAGTCCGCGTCGGGGATTCCCACCACCGCGACGTCGCGCACCGCCGGATGCGTGCTCAGGGCCCGCTCGACCTCCGTCGGGTAGACGTTCTGCCCGGCCCGGATGATCAGGTCCTTCTTGCGGTCCACCAGGTGGATCCGGCCTTCGCCGTCGAGGGTGCCGAGGTCGCCGGTCCTGATCCAGCCGTCCACCGTGATGTCCGCGGTGGCCGCGTCGTCGTCCCAGTAGCCGCGCATGACACCGGGGCCGCGCACACAGATCTCCCCGACGGCGCCCGGCTCCACTTCCTCGTCGCGCTCGTCCAGCGCGCGCACCGACATCCCGGGTATCACCCGGCCGGCCGGGATCACCTGCGAAACGTCCCGCGGAGCGGGGTGCTCGTCCGGGCCGAGGCTGACGAACGGGCCGCCGGCCTCGGTCATCCCGTAGACCTGGCGGAATCCGCAGCCGAGCCGTTCGGACGCCTCGGCGTAGAGCTCGACGGGCATCGGCGCGGCGCCGTACAGCACCTCACGCAGGCTCGACAGGTCCGTGGAGTCCAGGGATCTGGCGCGGAGCATGAAGCGGAGCATCTGCGGGACGAGCCAGATGTGCGTGGCGCCGTTGGCCTCGATGGCGGTCAGCGCCGTCTGCGGCTTGAACCCCGGCATCAGCACCACGGTGGCGCCCGCGGCCAGGTACGTCAGCGAGACCACCATGCTGCCGTGGTAGAGCGGGCAGCAGTTGACCAGCACCATGGCGTCGGTGGGCCGGGCCACGGCGAGCCAGCCGAGCGCGATGGCCCGGAACGAGGCGTGGTCCACCACAACGCCTTTGGCCCGGCCGGTGGTCGCGGAGGTGTGCAGGATCGCCGCGGGCGCGTCGTCCGGGATGTCGGGCAGGGCGGCGTCCCCCGCGCGGGGCGCCAGGCCGGTGAACACCTCGCTCTCGAAGGCGACCCGCAGCCGTACCGGCAGGTCGGGGTGCCGTTCGAGCAGGGCGGCCGCACCGAGCACCGCGGTCGTGCCGGTGCGCCGGACGATCGCTTCCACCTCGGCGGGCGTCAGGCTGTGGTTCAGCGGGACGAACAGCGCACCGAGGCGGGCCAGGGCGAAGTACGCCTCCATGACCTCGACGCGGTCCGGCGAGAGCAGCGCGACGCGGTCGCCCCGGCGCACGCCCAGGCGGGCGAGCTCGTGGGCGAGCCAACCGGTCCGCTCGTGGAACTCGGCCCAGGTGACCGAGCGGTGCTCGTCCCGCAGGGCGGTTCGGTCCGGGAAGCACTGGCGGTTGCGTTCGAGCAACTGGGCCAGCCACATCAGGGGCCGTCCGGGTGCGCGGCGGTGCCGTTGCGGTCGGCCAGGAAGCGTTCGTAGTCGGCGATGGTGCGCAGGCCCTCCATGTCCTCGGTGGTGACCTCCGCGCCGGTGCGCTGCTCGATGAGCAGGATCAGGCGCACCAGGTCCCCGGAGTCGATGCCGGTGGCGCCGAGGTCGGTGTCGTCGCTGATGTCGTGGGCGAACTCCGGCGTACCGGTCAGTTCGGTGAGCATGTCCCGTACGGTGCTCATGGGTGTCCTTTCGCTGTGCCGAGAAGGGGAGTAGGGCGCCGAGCCTCGTGCTCGGGCGTTTTCAGGCGTCGAAGTCCAGGCGGACCTCGTCGGAATCGGGCCGGGCGCGGCAGGTCAGGGTGTAGCCGGCGGCCAGTTCCGCGGCGTCGAGCGCGAACTGGCGGTCCATGGTGACGGCCCCCGAGGTCACTTTGGCCCGGCAGCTGCCGCACAGGCCGTCCCGGCAGGAGTACGGGGTCTCGGGGCGGGCGCGCAGCACGGCGTCCAGCACCACCCGGTCTCCGGGTGCCATGGCGGTCACGGTGGTACGGCCGCCGAGGCACACGGAGATCCGTTCGGCCCGGTCCCGGCTGACCCGGGCCGGTGGCTCGTGCGGATCACCGTCGGCGGAGAAGAGTTCGTAGCGCACCCGGGCGGGGTCCGCGCCCCACCGCGTGAGCGCCCGGCGCACCGTACCGACCATTCCGGAGGACCCGCACAGGTAGAAGTGGTCGCTCCCGCCGGGCTCGGCGCCGAGCAGCGCCAGCAGCTTCGGCAGCCGCTCGCCGTCGATCCGGCCGGAGAGCAGCTCGGCCTCGCGTGTTTCCCGGGACAGCACGTGCAGGACGGAGAACCGGTCGAGGTAGGCGTCCTTGAGGTCGGCCAGTTCGTCCGCCAGCAGAACCGACCGCGAGGTCCGCTCGGCGTGGATCAGCGAGACCCGGCACCGCGGATCGTCGCGCAGAGCCGCCGCGGCCATGCTCAGCAACGGCGTGATGCCGGTGCCGCCCGCGACCAGCACGTGGTGCGCCCCGGGGTGGCCGGCCAGCCGGAACCCGCCCGTGGGAGGCGTGAGTTCCAGTACGTCCCCCGTGGCCAGGACGCGCGTGGCGTACTCGGCGAAGCCCCCGCTGCCCAGCCGCCTGACGACCAGGCGCAGTCCGGAGGAAGACGCGGGTGGCAGGCACACCGAGTAGCTGCGGCGGAGTTCCCGCCCGTCCAGGCGGTGCCGGACGACCACGTGCTGTCCCGCCCGGTGGGCGAAGACGTCCGCCAGCCGGTCCGGTACGTCCAGGCCGATCGCCACGGCGTCGTCGGCGAGCCGTGTCACCTCCGCGACCCGCAGCCGGTACCACCCGGACGTACCGCGTATGCCTGCCGGGGGTTCCGGGCCGTCCATCGTCGTCACTGTCCTCATGGCCGCGCGTCACATCGCTTTCAGGTGGGCGAAGTTCTCCCGGCACGCGGTGCACACCATGACCGCCTGGCACCGGGTCGCTCCGAACGGGCTCTGCGGCCGGGTGGCAGTGGAACCGCAGTGGGGGCAGGGCAGTCCGAATCCGAGCCGGACCGGCAGCGGAGCACCGGCGGCGCCCGGGGGAGCGATGCCGTGCTCGGAGAGCTTGCGCCGGCCCTCCGCGCTGATCCAGTCGGAGGTCCAGGCGGGCGCGAGCACCGTGCGGACGCGTCCGTCGGGATGGCCGCACTCGGCCAGTACGGCCCGGAGGTCGGCTTCGATCGCCGGCATCGCCGGACAGCCCAGGAAGGTCGGTGTGATGACGACTTCGACCGTGCCGTCCGCCGCCGTCCCCACCGAGCGGACCACTCCCAGCTCGGTGAGGGTGATCATGGGGAGTTCGGGGTCCGGCACGGTGTCGATCCGTTCCCGGACCTGGTCGGGATGCCGGGGCACGGCGCTCACCAGGTGCCTCCCGGGTACTGACGGTGGACCGACTGCATCTCGGCCACCAGCGGGCCGAACGCCTCACTGTGCAGTCCGGACCGCCCACCGGTCGCCTGCCAGGTCGGCGCGGGGACGCTCAGCCCGCCGTCGGCCAGCACGGCGGCCACTTCCTGTTCCCACGGTTCCCGGAGGAGCGACGGGGCTGTCACGGTCCCGTCGGCGGCGAGCCGCGCCGTCAGCTCGTCGTCCTCGAACAGTTCGGCCGTGTACGGCCAGATCCGCTCCAGGCCCGCCTGCATCCGGCGGTGGCTCTCGTCCGTGCCCCGCCCCAGGCGCACGGTCCACTGCGCGGCGTGCATGTGGTGGTACTCCACTTCCTTGACCGCTCGCGCGCCGAAGGCCGCCAGCGCGGCATCCGGGGACAGGGCCAGTTCGGCGTAGCGGCGCCGGGCGTAGAGCGTGTACGCGAGCTGCCGGGCGATGGTCACAGCGAAGTCGCCGTTCGGGTGTTCCACCAGCAAGCAGTTGCGGAACTGACGCTCGGTCCGTCGGTAGGCGAGGTCGTCCTCGCCGCGGCCGGAACCGTCCAGCTGCCCGCTGCAGGAGAGCAGGGTCCGGGCGTGGCCGATCAGGTCCAGGGCGATGTTGGCCAGGGCCAGGTCTTCTTCGACGGTCGGCGCGTTGGTGACCCAGGCGCACAGCCGCTGGCCGAGGATCAGCGCGTCGTCCCCCAGCCGCAGCGCGTACCCGGCGACGTCCTGAGGCAGCGCGGTCCGCGGGCTAGGCGTCATGGCCGGCCTCCTCCAGGAGGGGCACGTAGTGCTCGGGGTAGCGGTACGGCTTGTCGGCCGCGTTGCTGAAGAACGCGTCCTTCTCGTCCGGCGACGCGGCGAACACCGCGTCGGCGCGTACGACCCAGAGGGAGACCGGCTCTCCCCGGCGGGCGTAGAGGTCCCGGGCGTTGGCCAGGGCCATCCGGGCGTCCGCGCCGTGGACCGAGCCCACGTGCTGGTGTGCGAGACCGCGGCGGGGCCTGAGGAACACTTCCCAGGGGAGCCGCGCCGGTACCTGCTGGTTCATGATGCCCGCCTTTCCGATTCCCGGCGTGCCGCGTACGCGTCGACGGCGGCACGCACCCAGGCGCCGTTCTCGTGCGCCGTCACCCGGTGGGCCAGCCGCTGACGGCTGCACTGCGAGTCGTCGCCGAGCGCGCCGCGGAACTGCTGCCAGTCGACCGGGCTGAAGTCGTAATGTCCGCGTTCCTCGTTCCAGCGGATCGCCGGGTCGGGGAGGGTCACCCCGAGCCGCCGGGCCTGCGGCACACAGTTGTCGACAAAACGCTGTCGCAGCTCGTCGTTGGTGTGCCGCTTGATGCCCCAGGCCATCGAGCGGCGGCTGACCGCGGCCCCGATCGCCGCGGTACGGCTGCCCCCGCGGCCCTCCGTCGTGTCCGGTGGGCCGAACATCAGGGCCACCGCGGGCAGCCACCAGCGGTTGACGGCGTCCTGCGCCATCTCCTGCTGCTCCGGCGTCCCCCGGCACAGCGACCAGAGCACGTCGTAGCCCTGGCGGACGTGGAACGCCTCCTCCTGGCACACCGGCCGCATGGCGCGCGCGTACGGGCCGTACGAGGTCTGGCACAGGGGGACTTGGTTGACCACGGCCGCGCCGTCCGTCAGCCAGGCGATCGCCCCGGTGTCGGCCCAGGTCAGTGCCGGGTGGTTGAACGTGGCGGCGTAGCGCTGGTGTCCGGCGTGCAAGGCGTCGAGCAGCTCGGCCCGGGAGACTCCCAGGGTCTCCACCGCCGAGTAGAGGTAGAGCCCGTGGCCGGCCTCGTCCTGCACCTTGGCCAGCAGACTGGCCTTGCGGTAGAGCGTAGGGGCCCTGGTGAGCCAGGCGCCTTCCGGCTGCATACCGATGATCTCGGAGTGGGCGTGCTGGGCGATCTGACGTATCAGCATCCGCCGGTAGACGTCGGGAAGCCGGTCCCGGGGCTCGATCCGCTCGCCTGCGGCCAGCAGCGCCTGTATCTGCTCGGTGGCCCGCTGTTCACTGTCCGGGGCGCCGTCCGCCCCGGCCGGGCCGGTGGTCACCACGTGGCGCCTGCCGGGTCCGGACGGGCGGGGCGCCCCCGGCCCCGCCGGTCGCGGTCGTTGTGAGAGCACCAGTTCATTCCTTCGTCTCCAACCTGCCAGGAGCGGTGTCTTAGGAAATGCGGAGTACGCGTTGCGGGATGTGTTCCGGCTGATTTCGCGTTCTTCCGTGGAAGGGGAAAATGGGCGAATCAGGGAACGGAAAAGGGGGAGCGCGAGCGCGTCCGAAATCGGTCGGGGAAGCGCTCGGCCGCGATTTCGCCGATGCGTGACGATGCCGGTGAAGCACCGTCCGGCAGTCGAGCTGCTCGGGTGCCGGTGACGATAGCAGAAATATGGCAAGCGGCGCCGATTGTTGCGAATTCAACTCCAGTTCAGGTTTTTTGCTGCCGTGCTCACGACAGTCCTGGCTCCTTCCGGCGATTGCTCCGCAGGTGCCGGAAGTTACCAAAGTCCATCCGGATCGGGACCAATGGCCGGAAGAGGCATCGACGAAAGTCCATAGCTGTAAGAAGACCGCCGAGTACATGATTTGAGCGCCCGAAACTCCTCACTGCCCGTCAAAAGCTGTAATGACGTTCAGGATTGAGAGCGCGTCACTGATCGCCGCCCCGCGAGAGGTGGCGCGGCGTCCCGGGTACAGGACACGGCAGCCGCGAGTCTCACAGACCGGCTCCCGACCGCCGCGGTTCCTGAACAGTTCCGGACCTTCCGCATACCCATCCGTGTCCATATCCGCATCCGCATCCGCAGGAATTCGCCCGCCGCTGCGGTGTCCGTCGGCCGGCGCTCGCAGCAGGCTGTGAATTCGCCAAGGAGTACCCACGATGTCGTCCCGCCCGTCGGACCGTATCGACGGCCCCGTCAGTGAGCCCGAGACCGGGGAGCCGCTCGCCTTCCCCGCCTCCTACGCCCAGGAACGGATGTGGTTCTTCTACCGGCTCGATTCCCGGAATGTGCAGTACAACGTCCCCCTGCTGCTGCGGCTGGCCGGCGACCCGGACACCGATGCGCTCGTCGCGGCGCTCAACGACGTGACGGCCCGCCACGAGACCCTGCGGACCACCTTCAGCGAAGACGGCGGCGCCCTGATGCAGGTCGTCACCGACCGGCTCGTGCTGCCGCTCCCCACGACCGACCTCTCTGCCCTGACGCCCCGCGACGGGGACGTCCGGGTCACGGAGCACGAGCCGGTCCGCGCCCGGCTGGCCGAGGAGATCCGGCGCCCGTTCGACCTGGAGAGCGGCCCGCTGCTCAGGGCCCGCCTGTTCCGGTTCGGCCCCGCCGACCACCTGCTGCTCGTGTGCGTGCACCACATCGTCATCGACGGCTGGTCGGCGGGCGTGTTCGTCCGCGAGCTGGCCGAGGCGTACCGCGCCCGCACCGCCGGCGCGGCACCGGACTGGGCCCCGCTGGAGATCCAGTACGGAGACTTCGCCGAATGGCAGCGGGAACAGCTCGACGGACGGCCGCTCGCCGACGGGCTGGACCACTGGCGCGAACGGCTGGCCGGCGACCTCCCCGCCCTGCGGCTCCCGGCGGACCGGCCGGAGCCGCGACAGCGCAGCCTGGCGGGCGACCGGATCGACTTCTCGCTCCCTCCCGGGCTGACCGCCCGCATCAAACGGCTGTGCCGTGACGAGGGCGCCACCTTGTACATGGCGCTGCTCGCCGGCTTCACCGCACTGCTGCGCCGCTACACCGGCCAGGACGACATCCTGGTCGGCTCACCGACGGCCAATCGCGACAACGCCCAGGTCGAGCCGCTGATCGGGATGTTCGTCAACACGCTTCCGCTGCGCGTGGACACGTCGGACAACCCGTCCTTCGCGCAGCTGCTGCAGCGGGTGCGTGAGGTGGCCCTCGACGCCTTCGCCCATCAGCACATCCCGCTGGAGAAGATCGTCGAAGCGGTGGCGCCGCAACGGGACCCCGGCGGCAACCCGCTCTTCCAAGTGGTGTTCGCCCTGCAGAACTTCGCCCGCCCCGAGATCGAACTCCCGGGGCTCACCGTCAGCCCGGTGGGTGTGCAGGACTGGACCTGCCGCTTCGACCTGGAGCTGCACCTGTGGGAGCAGGGGGCCGGGCTGCGCGGAAACGTGGTCTTCGCCACCGACCTGTTCGATCGGCGCACCGCGGAACGGCTGGTCGAACATCTGCGCCGGGTGTACGAGACGGTCACCGCCGACCCGGAACGCCGACTGGCCGACCTGCCGCTCGTCGGCGAAGCGGAACAGCGCCGACTGGACTCCTGCGGCGCCGACCTGACGGGGCACGACCCGGCCGCCACGGTGCCGCAGCGGTTCGCGGCACACGCGGCCACCCGGCCGGAGGCCGTCGCGGTGCAGGCCGCGGGGCGCACGGCCGCCTACCGTGAGATCGACGAGCGGTCGAACGCGCTGGCCCGCCACCTCGTCGGCCGCGGTGTCCAGCCGGGTGGCCGGGTGGCGCTGCTGTGCGCACGTGGCGCGGACACGGTGATCGGCCTGCTCGCGGCGATGAAGGCCGGGGCCGCGTGCGTCCCCCTCGACCCGGCCGACCCGCCCGTACGCCTGCGTCACCTGCTGCGGGCGGCGGACGCGTCATGCGTCCTGGCCACCGACGTGGCTGCCGCCACCGGTCTCGCCGAGGACGGCGCGGACGTGCCGGCCGTCATCGGCATCGCGGCAGCCGGGGACGATCGCGGTGACCCGGCGGAACAGCCGGCCGTGCCCGTCGACGGCGGCACACCGGCACTGGTGCTGTCCGCCGGCCCTCACACGGTGAGCGTGGACCACGCGGCACTGGTCTGCCACCTGGACCTGCTGGCCGGGGCCTGCGGGCTCACCGCGGCGGACGCGGTCGCGTGCTGGGCACCTGCGGGAACCCAGCGCTCGGTATGGGAGGCGCTGCTGCCTCTGTGCCACGGTGCACGCCTCAGCGCCGACGACGGACCGCCTGAGCGGCAGTGTGCGGTGTCTCCCGGGCAGGCGGCGACCCTGGCTCTCGCCGTCGACCGCGACCTGGCCCGACTGGAGTCCGCACCCTGGCCCGTGGCACTGCGAACGGTGCTGTGCGTCGACCGCGGGATGGCGGGCGAGCGCGCGTCCCGCTTTGTCCGCTCCCTGGGCGGGCGACTGCGGCTGGCCTACTGCACGGCTGCGTCGGGCCCCGCCGCCTTCACCCCTGAGGGCGCGGACGCACCGTCCTGCCGTCCCGTTCGCCCCGTGCGCGTTCTCGATGCGTACGGGACCCCGGCGCCGGTCGGTGTGTTCGGCTCCGTGCACCTGGGCGGCCCCGGTCTCGCCACCGTCCAGCCCGCCGTCACCGCCGCGCAAGCGGGGGAACCGCTGCTGCGGACGGGGAGCACGGGCCGGATCACGGCGGACGGCACGCTGGAGATCACCGGCCACGGGACCGGCCCCGCCCCGGTCGCCGACCACACGGTCGACCTCGACGAGGTGGCCGCCCGGATCATGGAGCACGAGTCGGTGCGCGACTGCGTGGTGAGGGTGAAGCACACCACGAGCGGCGTGGCGGAACTCGTGGCGTACGCCGTACCGACCCGGGACGTCGCCGAGGCGCACCTCGTCCGCGCAACCCGTCCCGTGCTGCCCGCCGCCCTGCCCCTGGCCGCCGTGGTCCTCGTGTCGGACCTGCCCCGTACCCCGGCCGGGCGGCTGGACGAGGCCGCGCTGAGCCGTTTCCCGGTCCCGGACGAGGCGCTGCTCGAACAGTGGGAGCAGCGGTGGCGGAGCGCGGTGGGCGCCGACCGTGCCGCGGTCGCCCTGGCGGCAGCGCCGGTACCGGCCGGCACGGACCAGGACGCCCGCCCGGCCGGTCCCGCCACGGACGGGAAGACGCCGGCCCCCCACCCGGCCGGCGCCCCGCCGGCCATCAGCACCGGCCCCGCACTGCCGGACATCGGTGTGCGCACCCTCGCTGCCGCCTTGCGGCGGTCGGCGTCTGCCGTGCCGCGTGGAGAGACGGTCTTCATCACGTCCGACGGCGCGGCCAACCGGCAGTCCTATGCCGTGCTGACGGACGAGGCGTCCCGGCTCCTGGGCGGCCTGCGCGGGCTGGGCCTGCGGCCCGGCGCCAAGGTGGTGCTGCAGTTCGACGACAACCGCGGCTTCGTGATCGCCTTCTGGGCCTGTGTCCTGGGCGGCTTCGTCGCGGTGCCCCTCGCGGCGGTGCCCGACGACCAACCCGACGGCGCCGCGGCGGCCAAGCTGGAGCACGCCCGGCGGATGCTGGACGCCCCCTGGGTACTCACCGACCGGACCCATGCCGGGACGCTGCGCCGACTGCTCGTGCAGGGGGGAGAGTCCGACCCGTGCATCGCGGTGCTGGACGACCTGTGCACCGGCCCGGCCGACGACGACTGGCACCCCGGCAAGGAAGACGACCTGGTACTGCTGATGCTCACCTCGGGCAGCACCGGTACCCCCAAGGCCGTACGGCTGCGCCACGACAACCTGCTGGCCCACGCCGCGGCCGCCCGGCAGCGGCACGACCTCACGCCGGCCGACGTGGCGTTCAACTGGATGCCGATGGAGCACGTCGGCGGCCTGATCATGTCGCATGTACGCAACGTGGTGGTGGGCTGCCGCCAGGTCCACGCCCCCACACCATGGGTGCTCGAAGACCCCTTGCGCTGGCTGTCCGCCCTGCACACCTACCGGGCCACGGTCACCTGGGCCCCGAACTTCGCCTACGGTCTGATCAACGAGCGCGCCGCCGAGATCGCCGGGCAGCGGTGGGACCTGTCCGCGCTGCGGCTGGTGCTCAACGGCGGCGAAGCCGTGGTCGACCGGGTCGCCCGTCGCTTCGTGCGGCTGCTGGCGCCGCACGGCCTCCCGCCCACCGCCATGCGTCCGATCTGGGGCATGTCGGAGACGTCCTCCGGACAGATCGACGCGGTGCTGCCCGCGGAGCCCGACGACGCCGCACCGGCCGTCGAGGTGGGCCGCCCCTATCCGGGCCTGGCGCTGCGCATCGTCGACGACCAGGACACCGTGGTGTCCGAAGGCACCGTCGGTCACCTCCAGGTGAGCGGACCGGCCGTCACCCCCGGATACCACGGCGACCCCGAGCAGAACCGCGCGGCGTTCACCGACGACGGCTGGTTCCGGACCGGCGACCTCGGTCTGCTGCGCGACGGCGCGCTGACCGTCACCGGCCGCGCCAAGGACATCGTCATCGTCGGCGGCGTCAACCACCCCAGCCACGAACTGGAGGAGGCCGTCGAGGAACTGGACGTCGTGACGCGCTCCTTCACCGCCGCGTGCGCCGTACGCACCGCACACGGCACCGGTGACGAACTGGCGCTGTTCTTCGTCCCCGAGCCCGGTGCGGCGCCACGGGCCGCGGCGGAACAGATCCGCGCCAAGCTCCTGCGCGACGCCGGCGTCAATCCCTCGTATCTGATTCCGCTGCGCCGCGAACAGATCCCGAAGACGGAGATAGGCAAGATCCAGCGGTCCCGGCTGCGCGCCGGGTTCGAGGCCGGGGAGTACGCCGAGGAACTGCGGCTGACCGGAGGGCCGTCGGGCGCCGAGGGCGCCCCGGCGCGCGGCTGCCACCGCCCGGTGTGGCAGCCCGCCGACCGGCCGCACGCCCCGGCCGCGGACGGCGGGGGCCACACACTGCTGCTCGCCGACCGGCACGGCCTCGCCGACCGGCTCGCCGAGACCCTGCGTGAACAGGGGGCCGGCTGCACGCTGGTCCGTTTCGGGACCGCGTTCGTCCGCCACGCCGCCGACCGGTTCGACCTCCCCTGGTACGACGCGGCGGAACTCGGACGGCTGCTCGACGCCGTCCCCCCGGTCGACCGCGTCGTCCACCTCGCCTCGTGGGGCCCGTACGCCGGTGAGCCCGACCGGGAGAGCCTGGCGGTGGCGCGGCGTGACGGCGTGGACACCCTGGTCCACCTCGTGACCGCGCTCGCCGACCGGGGCCGACGGCGCACCGTGGAGGTGAACGTGGTGTCCTGCTGCGGCCGCCGCGTGCTCCCCGAGGACCGTCTCGCGGTCGAACGGACCCCGGCCGTCGGATTGCTCAAGAGCCTGGGCCAAGAGGTGCGTTGGCTGCGGGGCCGCTATATCGACATACCGGAGCAGGCGGGGGAGGAGACCGTCCGGGAGCTGGCCGACGAACTGGGCACACCGCCCGGTGAAACGGAGGTGGCGCTCCGCGCGGGCAAGCGGTGGGTGCGGCGCCTGGCCCGGCTGTCCGGTGACGCCGCGCCCGAGGCCGCCCCCGTGTTCCGGGACGGCGGGTGGTACGTCGTCAGCGGCGGCCTCGGCGACCTCGCCGTGGCAGTGGCCCGCCACCTGCTGCCGGCCCGCCGTGTCCGGCTGCTCCTGCTGGGCCGCACCGCACTGCCCGACGAGACGTCCTGGGACCGGCACATCGCCGCCGGCGGCCCGCTGGGCCGCAAGCTGGCCGCGTACCGGGAACTGCGTGCCACCGGCGGCGTCCGGTACGCGGCCGTGGACGTCACCGACGCCGAGGCCGTGCGCCGGGCCGTGGACGCCGCGGCGCGGCAGTGGGCCGGCGAACCGGACGGGGTCCTGCACCTGGCCGGTCACTTCGAGGAGTGCCCCGTGACCGAACAGTCCGAGTCCCACCGGGCGGCGGTGCTCGACCCCAAGATCCATGGTGGCTGGGCGCTGCACCAGCTGGTCAAGGACCGGCCGGGAACGCTGTTCCTCTCCTTCTCCTCGGTCAACGGCTTCTTCGGCGGGTCCGGCGCCGGCGCCTACGCCGCGGCCAACGCCTTCCTCGACGCGCTCGCGGAGCATCAGCGCACCCACTGCGGCGTGGACGGCCGCAGCCTGGCGTGGACCATGTGGGACGACCTCGGGATGAGCCGCGACTACGCGCTGCGTGAACTGACCGAAGCACGCGGCTACCGTGTCCTGACGGCCCGGGAGGCGCTGCGCTGCCTGGACGCGGCGCTGGGGCACGCCGAGCCGCACGTCCTCCTCGGGCTCGACCCCGACGCCACGTGGATACGTTCCCATCTCCGGGCACCTGCCCACCCCTTGTGGACGCCGGTGGGGTATGTGCTGAATACGGTGGCCGAACGCCCCGCCACCGAGCTGCCGGACCGTTACGGCACACCCACCCGGTGCGAGGCGACCGTCGTCGAC
Organism: Streptomyces sp. NPDC059788; assembly: GCF_042732265.1. Lineage (NCBI taxonomy): Bacteria > Bacillati > Actinomycetota > Actinomycetes > Kitasatosporales > Streptomycetaceae > Streptomyces > Streptomyces sp. NPDC059788. Next base: position 95,333 of record NZ_JBHWHY010000013.1, read on the forward strand.
GAGCTGCCCAGGACCGCCGACGGCACGATCGACCGGGACCGGCTGGCGCACACCACCCCGTCCGGCCACGGCGACACCCAGGACGCCGAGCCGTCCACGGAACGGGAGCGGGCGATAGCCGGGATCTGGCGCGAGGTGCTGGAACGCGACCGGATCGGCGTCCGGGACAACTTCTTCGCACTCGGCGGCCACTCCATCCTCGCCACCCGGCTCCTGAGCCGCCTGCGCGCCGACCTCGGGATCGACGTGTCCGTCGCCGCCCTCTTCGACGACCCGACGATCGCCGGGCTGGCCGCGCGCGCCGGGCAGACCGCCGAGCGGCCCCCGCAAGCGGTCCTGGACGTGCTCCTGCCGCTGCGGCCGCACGGCTCGCGCCCGGCCCTGTTCTGCGTCCACCCCGGCGCGGGGGTGAGCTGGCCCTACGCCGCCCTGCTCGGTGGCGTCGACCCGGACCGTCCGGTCCACGGAATCCAGGCGAGGGGCCTGAACGCGGCGGAACCCCGGGCCGCCTCGGTGGCCGACATGGCCGCGGACTACCTCCGGCAGATCCGCTCCGTACAGCCGCACGGTCCCTACCATCTGCTCGGCTGGTCCTTCGGCGGTCTGGTCGCCCACGAGATGGCCGTCCAACTGCGGGCCGCGGGCGACCAGGTGGGACTGCTGGCCATGCTCGACGCCTGGCCGGTGGGCGCGGACCCGGACCGCGAACAACCGCCCGCGGCGGAGGAACTCGAACCCGTCCTGATGGACATCCTGGTCAAGAGCGCCGGGTTGCGGGAGCAGGCCGCGGACACCCCCCTCACCCGGGCCAGGACGCTGGAACTCCTGCAACGCGAGGACAGCCCTCTCCAGGGCATGGACGACGAAGCGGTGTCGGCCCTCCTGGCCGTCATGGCCGACAACACCGAACTGGGCCACACCTACGTCCCCGGGCATATCGACCACGACCTCGTGTTCTTCAGCGCGGGCGACGGGCGTTTCGCCTCCGTACCCCCTGCCGAGAAATGGCGCCCATTCGTCGGCGGAAGCATCAGACAGCACGTCGTCCCCGGAGCGCACGGCGACATGCTGCGCCCGGAACCGGCGGCGCGGATCGCGCGGATCGCCGACGCGGAAATGAAAAGAGTTGAGCGGTGACCAACCCCTTCGAGGATGTCGAAAGCCGGTACCTGGTACTGGAGAACGACGAGCGGCAGTGCTCGCTGTGGCCTGTATTCGCCGAGGTGCCGGACGGCTGGAGAGTCGTGCACGGGCCCGCGGACCGGCCCGAATGCCTCTCCTACGTGACACGGAACTGGACGGACCTGCGGCCCGGCAGCCTCGCCGGAGAAGCGCAAGACGCCTGAGACCAGGCCGAGAGTTGCCGGAAAGCTATTTCTGTTAAGGGTTGGTGGAATGTCTGTACACGCAGAAACCGGTCGGCCGCTGTCCGGGGCCCAGTCGGGCATCTGGTTCGCCCAACGGCTCGAACCCGGTAATCCGGCTTACAACACCGGCGAATACCTGGAGATTCACGGCCCGGTCGACACGGAACTCTTCGGCACCGCGCTGCGCCGCACGGTCACCGAAGCGCAGACGTTCGGTCTCCGCTTCGCCGAAACCGAGGACGGGCCCCGGAGTTTCCCCGGGCCCGCCGCCGACCGGCCCCTGCACATCGTGGACGTCAGCGCCGAGCCCGACCCCCGCGCGAGCGCCGAGGCGTGGATGCGCACCGACCTCGCGACGGCCGTCGAGATCACCGAAGGTCCCCTGTTCACCGAGGCGCTGTTCAAGGCGGCACCCGACCGCTACTTCTGGTACCAGCGGGCGCATCACATCCTGCTCGACGGCTACGGCTACACCCTCGTGGCCCAACGGCTGGCCAAGGTCTACTCCGCCCTCGCGGCGGGGCAGGAAGTGACCGAGGAGTTCGCCCCGCTGGACCTGCTCCTGGACGCGGAGGCCTCGTACCGCGCCTCGGAGATGTACGAACGCGACCGCGCCTATTGGACGGAGCGCTTCGCCGACGCCCCCGACGCGGTCGGCCTCACCGAAGGCACCGCCCGGCCCTCCGCCACCTCCCTGCGCCGCACCGCCACCCTGCCCGCCGCCGACGCCGAACGGCTCCGGGCCGCCGCGGTACGGATGGGCGTGGGCAAGGCCGAGCTGTTCCTCGCCGCGGCCGCCGCCTATGTGCACCGCGTCACCGGCACCGCGGACGTCGTCCTCGGGCTGCCTTCCCTGAACCGGACCCGTTCCAGCGCCCTGCGGATACCCGGCGTGGTGTCGAACATCCTGCCGCTGCGCCTCGCCGTGCGCCCCGGCACCACCGTCCGCGAACTCGCCCACCGCGTGGCCGCCGAACTGCGGGCCGTGCGCACGCACCAGCAGTACCGCGGCGAGGAACTGCGCCGTGACCTCAAGCTCCTGAGCGGCGGCCGTCGCCTGTACGGCCCGGTCGTCAACCTCGTGCCGTTCGAGAACGACGCGCGCTTCGGCGGCCACCCCACGACCTACCACCACCTGTCCGGCGGCCCGGTCGAGGACCTGTCGATCACCCAGCGGCCCGGCCCCGGCGGCAGGGGCCTGCACATCGCCTTCGACGCCAACCCCGCGCTGTACACCGAGGACGAACTCGCCGACCACATGCAGCGGTTCCTCCGCCTGCTGGACCAACTCGTCGAAGCCGACGCCGACATGCCGGTGGGCCGGACCAGCCTGCTGGAGCCCGCCGAGCAGCCCCCGTACACCGCCACCGGCACCACGCCGCCCGGACCCGACGCCACCTTGCCGGCCCTGTTCGAGGCCCAGGCCGCCCGTGCGCCGGGGGCGACGGCCGTCACGCTGGACGACACCGCCCTGAGCTACACGCAGCTCAACACCCGCGCCAACCGGCTCGCCCGGCTCCTCGTGGAGCACGGCGCCGGCCCGGGACGGATCGTGGCCCTCGCGCTGCCCCGCTCGACGGACCTGGTGACCGGACTCCTCGCGGTGCTCAAGACCGGCGCCGGCTACCTCCCCATCGACCCCGGCCATCCGGCCGAGCGCATCCGCGCCATGGCCGAGGACGCCGCGCCCGTCCTGCTCGTCACCAGCACCGAGGTGACCCCGGCGCTGCCGGACACCGGCGTCCCCTCCCTCGTCCTCGGCGATCCGGCCACGGACCGGTCCGTGGCCGGACGGGCCGGGCACGACCTCACCGACGCCGACCGCCGCTCCCCGCTCACCCCGCGGGACACGGCCTACGTCATCTACACCTCCGGCTCCACCGGACGGCCCAAGGGCGTACGGGTCCCGCACTCCAACGTCGTCCGGCTCTTCGCGACCTCCGCCGCCCACTTCGACTTCGGCCCGGACGACGTCTGGACGCTCTTCCACTCCTACGCCTTCGACTTCTCCGTCTGGGAGATCTGGGGCGCGCTCCTGCACGGCGGCCGACTGGTGATCGTCCCGCGCCGCACCACCCGCTCCCCCCAGGAGATGCTGGAGCTGCTGCGCGACGAGGGCGTGACCGTGCTCAACCAGACGCCCTCCGCCTTCCGACAGCTCACCCAGGCGGACCAGAAAGCACCGGAGACGGGCCGCGGGCTCGCGCTGCGCTACGTCGTCCTCGGCGGCGAGGCGTTGGAGCCCACCCAGCTCAAGCCCTGGATCCGGCGCCACGGCACGCATGCCCCGGCCCTGGTCAACATGTACGGCATCACCGAGACGACCGTGCATGTCACCCACCAGTCACTGACCACCGGTCTCATCGAGGGGGACCGGGCGCGGAGCGTCATCGGAACCGCCCTCCCGGATCTGCGGGTATACGTCCTCGACCACTGCCTCCAACCCGTACCGCCCGGCGCGGTGGGGGAGATGTACGTGGCAGGACCCGGTCTGGCCGACGGATACCTGGGCCGGGCCGCCCTGACCGCCGGCCGGTTCGTCGCCGATCCGTACGGACCGCCGGGCGAGCGCATGTACCGCTCCGGCGACCTGGCCCGCCGGCTGCCCGACGGCACACTGGAGTACGCCGGGCGCGCCGACCAGCAGGTGAAGATCCGCGGCTTCCGCATCGAACCCGGCGAGATCGAAGCCGCGCTCGTCGCGCACCCCGCCGTCGCCCAGGCCGCCGTCGTCGCCCGCGAGACGGGGAGCGCCGGCGACCGGACACTGGTCGCCTACGCCGTCCCAGGGCCGGGGCACCGCCCGGACCCCGCGGAGCTGCGCACCTGGCTGGCGACCCGACTGCCCGCGTACATGGTGCCCGGCGCCTGCGTGATTCTGGACGCCCTGCCGCTGACCGGGAACGGCAAACTGAACACCGAGGCGCTGCCCGCCCCCGACTTCGCCGCGGGCGCCGGCGGCCGGGCCCCGGACACCGCGGCCCAGGCGCGGGTGTGCCGCCTCTTCGAGGACGTCCTGCGGCTGCCCGAGGGCACCGTCGGCATCGACGACGACTTCTTCGACCTCGGCGGCCACTCCCTGCTCGCCGCCAAGCTGCTGACCCGGCTGCGCGCGACGACCGGCGCCGAGGTGACCATGGCCGCGGTGTTCGACACGCCCACCCCCGGTGGCCTGGCCGCACACCTGACCGGCGACGACGAGGAGGCGCCCGCCCGGCCGCCGCTCGTCCCCGCCGAGCGCCCCGCCGGCATCCCGCTGTCCCCCGCCCAGGCCGGACTGTGGTTCCTCGACCGGCTGGAGGGGCCGAGCCCCACCTACAACATTCCGCTGGCCCTGCACGTGGACCACGACGTGGAGCCGGACGCCCTGCGCGCCGCGCTCGCCGACGTCGTCGCCAGACACGAGTCGCTGCGCACGGTCTTCCCGCAGCGAGGCGGCGAGCCCCGCCAGGAGATCCTGGCCGCGGACGACCCCGCCGCCCGGCCCGTTCTGCGCGTCAGCGACGTGTCCGGCCCCGAGGAGGCGGCCGCGCTGCGCGCCGAGACCGTACGGCGCGTCTTCGACCTGGGCGCGGAGCCGCCGTTGCGCGCGCACCTGCTGAGGGGCGCCGACAGCGGGTGCGTCCTGCTGCTGGTGGTGCACCACATCGCGGCGGACGGCTGGTCACTGGACCCGCTCGCCCGTGACCTGGCACACGCGTACGAGGCGCGGTCGGCCGGGCGCGAGCCCGAGTGGCGGCCACTGCCCGTCCAGTACGCGGACTTCACGCTCTGGCAGCGCGCCCTGCTCGGCGACGAGAACGACCCCCGCAGCACGGCCGGCCGGCAACTGGCCCACTGGCGCGACACGCTGGCGGGGCTGCCCGGCGAACTCGGCCTGCCGTACGACCGGCCCCGGCCGCGCACCCCCGGCCACGCCGGTGACACCATCGGTCTGCGCATCGACGCCGCCCTCCACCGGGACCTGACGGCACTGGCACGAGAGCACCGGGCCACCCTGTTCATGGTCCTCCAGGCCGCCTGGGCCGCCACGCTGACCCGCTGCGGCGCCGGCACCGACATCCCGCTCGGCACCCCCTCGGCCGGGCGCGACGACGAGGCGCTGGAAGACCTCGTCGGTTACTTCGTCAACACCCTCGTCCTGCGCACCGACACCTCCGGCGACCCGGCCTTCACCGAACTGCTGGACCGCGTCAGGGAAACCTGCCTGGCCGCCCACGCGCACGGCGCCGTGCCGTTCGACCGCGTCGTCGAGCACGTCAACCCGCCCCGGGCCGTCGGCCGCCACCCGCTGTTCCAGGTCATGCTGGCCCTGCAGAACGCCGCCGACGCCGAACTGCGCATGGCCGGCACCCAGGTGCGCCTGGACCCGGGCGGTGTCGGCACCGCCCGGTTCGACCTCATGCTCTCCTTGGAAGAGCGCTGGGACGCCGACGGCACCGCCGACGGGGTCCAGGGCACCGTGGAGTTCAGCACCGAGCTCTTCGACCGGGGCACCGTCGAGCGTCTGGTCGCCCGCCTGCTGCGGCTGCTCGCCGGAGCCGCCGCCGACCCGGCGCGGCGCCTGTCCCGGCTCCCGCTGCTCGATGCCGTGGAGGAAGCCGAATGGGACGGGTGCGCCGCGGACTGCGAGCGGGCCCTGCTCGCGGCCGACGGCGTACGCGAGGCCCTGGTGACGATCCGCCGGTCGACGGCCGGGGCCAGGGAAGCCGTCGCCCACGTCGTGCCCGGCGCCCCGGTGGACCGTGACCGTCTCGCGGTCGCCGCCCGCCAGGCCTTGCCTGCCGGCGCCGGACCGCTGCGTGTCGTCCTGGTCTCCGCGCTGCCCCGCACGGCCGACGGCGCCCTGGACACCGAGGCGCTGGACCACATCCCCGTACTGGACGACGGGCTGGCCGCGGCCTGGGAACGTGCCCTCGCCCTCGATCCCGGCACCGAAGCCGCGGCCGTCGTCATCCGCGACACCGTGCCGCCCCCCGTCGGCCACCTGCACCTCGGCGGTCTGCCCGGCACCGGCGGCGCTGTCGGCGCCCCGGATGCCGGGACGCTCACGGGGGAGGACACCACGGACGCCGACGGCCCCGGCGGAGCTGCTCCCTCGGTGAGCGAGGGGCCGCGTCAGGAGCCCGTGCCGTACACCCACCTCGGCCAAGCCCTGCGGGCCGCCGCACGGGGCGACGGTGAACTCGTGTACCTGCGGACCGACGGGTCGCACGGGCGGCAGAGCTACGCCGAACTCGCCGAAGAGGCCTCCCGCATCCTCGGCGGCCTGCGGGCCCGTGGAGTGCGCCCCGGCGAAACGGTGATCTTCCAGTTCGACGACAACGAGGACTTCGTGCCCATGCTCTGGGCCTGCGTCGCCGGTGGCGTCACCGTCCTGCCGATGGGTGTGCCCGCCTCCTACCGGGACGCCTCGCCGCTGCTGAGCAGACTGGAGGGCTGCTGGGAAACTCTGGGCCGTCCCCGGATCGCCGCCGGTGCGCGCCCCGCCGCCGGACTGCGCGAACGAGCCGCCCGGCAGGGCCCGACCGGCTCCGACGTACTGCTCGTGGACGAACTGCGTACCGCGCCGCCCGCCACCGACTGGCACGAGGCGGACCCCGACGAGGCGGCGCTGCTGCTCCTCACCTCCGGCAGCACGGGCCTGCCCAAGGCGGTCACCGTCACCCACCGCATGGTGCTGAGCCGTTCGGCGGCGACCGCGCAGTGCAACGGGCTCACCGAACACGAGACCACCTTCAACTGGATTCCCCTGGACCACGTCACCGGCGTGGTGATGTTCCACCTGCGGGACGTGTTCCTGGGCTGCCGGCAGATCCACGCCCCGACCGGCTGGATCACCGAGGAGCCACTGCGCTGGCTCGACGCCCTCGACCGCTGGCGCGCCACCGTGACCTGGGCACCGAACTTCGCCTTCGGCCTGGTGAGCGAACGGGTGGCCGACGAGCCCAGCCGGACCTGGGACCTGTCCGCCCTCAAACTGGCGATGAACGCGGGCGAGGTCGTCGTCCCCCGCGTGGTGCGCCAGTGGCTGCGGCAACTGGAACCGTTCGGCCTCGACCAGACGGTCATGCACCCCGGCTGGGGCATGTCCGAGACCTCCTCCGTCGTCACCGACACGTCCTACACACCCACCGGCTCCGCCGACGAGGTGTACGTCAGCTGCGGCAAGCCCTACCCGGGCTTCGCGATGCGGGTGACCGACGACCGGGACCGGGTGGTCCCCGAGGGGAGGGTGGGCCACTTCCAGGTCCGCGGCCCCTCGGTGACCCCGGGCTACCACGACAACCCCGAGAAGAACGCCGAGTCGTTCACCGACGACGGCTGGTTCCGCACCGGCGACCTCGCCTTCCTGCGCGACGGCGAGCTGTACCTCACCGGGCGCGCCAAGGACGTCATCATCGTCAACGGGGTCAACCACCCCAGCCACGAGATCGAGGCCGTGGTGGAGGAGACCGAGGGCGTGGTGCGTTCGTACACGGCCGCCGTCGCGGTCCGCACCTCGCCCGCGGCCGCCACCGACGAGATCGCCGTGTTCTGCTGCCTCGCGCCGGGCACCGACGAGCCCCGGCTGCTCACCGAGATCGCCGGGCGGGTGACCCGCGAGATCGGAGCCGCGCCCGCCTTCGTCCTGCCCGTCACTCCGGCCGACATCCCCAAGACCGAGATCGGCAAGGTGCAGCGGACCCTGCTGCGCAAGCAGCTGGAAGCCGGACACTTCACCGACACCATCCGCCGCGTCGACCTGCTGCTGGCCAACGAACGCACCGTCCCCGACTGGTTCCACGAGCCCACCTGGCAGCGTGCGCGGCCGCGCCCCACGGACCCTGCGCGGTCCGGCGGCCACACCCTCGTACTGGCCGGCGGCCAAGGCGCCGTCGCCCGCGAGCTGAAGACGCTGCTCGCCGACGACGGCTGCCGCGTCACCGTCGTCACCGGCCCGGCGGACGACGCGCTCGGCCGGGACACCGACCGGGTCGTCGACCTCACCCTCCTCGACGCACCCGCGGCCGACACCCCGCTGGACCCCGCCGGAGCCACCGCGGACGCGTCCCGCCTCGTCGGCATCCTCACGGCCCTCGCACCCGCGGACGACGAACGCCGGATCACGGTCGAGGTCGTCGCCCGCCACAGCCGCGCGGTACGGCCCGGTGAACCCCTGCGCCCCGAACGCGCGGCGGCCGTCGCCGTCCTCAAGAGCGCACTGCAGGAACTGCCCTGGCTCGACGGGCGCTGGACCGACCTCGGGCCGGCGGCCGGGCGGGACACGGCCGCCTCGGTGGCACGGCGCATCCACACCGAGATCGCCACCGCGCCGTGCGAGGCGGAAGTCGCCTGGCGCGAGGACGGGCGCCGGATCAGCCGGCTGCGGGCACTGCCCGCGCCCGACGCGGACACCGCGGCACAGCCGGTGTTCGACCAGGGCGGCCACTACCTGGTCACCGGCGGTCTCGGCGGGATCGGCACCGAGCTGGCCCGGCACCTGATCGGGGACTGCGGAACCCGGCTCACCCTGCTCGGCCGCACCCCCGTGGAGGCGGACCCGGAGCGGGCCGCCGTACTGCGCGAACTCCAGGCGCTGGGGGACGCGCGGTACATCACCGCCGACATCACCGACCCGGCGGCCGTCGAACAGGCGCTGGCACAGGCCCGGGAACACTTCGGCGACCCGGCGGGCGTACTGCACCTCGCCGGCCACTTCGCCGAGCACCCCCTCATCGAGTCCACCGAGGAGCAGTGGGCCGAGGTGCTCGCCGCCAAGGTCGCGGGCGCCGCGGTCCTGACGGAAGCGCTGCGCGACAGCCCGGGGACGCTGTTCGTGACGTTCTCCTCGGTGAACGGCTACTTCGGCGGGGCGATGGCCGGCGCCTACTCCGCGGCCAACGCCTACCTGGACGCCCTCGCCGTACACCAGCGCGCCCTGGGCCTGCGCGCCCGCAGCGTCGCCTGGAGCATGTGGGACGACCTCGGCATCAGCCGGGGATACGCCCTCAAGGCCCTCACCCGGGCCCGCGGATTCCGCCTGCTGGGCCGTCGCGAAGGGGTGCGCTCGCTCGCCGTCGCCCTGCGCCACGGGCTCGCGCACACCCTCGTCGGCCTCGACCCCACCGCCCCGTGGGTCCGCAGCCACCTCCTGAGCCCGACCCGGCCGCTGCAAGAACTGGCCGGCTACCGGGTGGGCGGGACACCCACCGCCCTGCCCGGAACGCTGCCCGACCGCTTCGGCACCCCCGCACCGTGCGCGGTGGAAGCCCTCGACGCCCTGCCCACCACCCGGGACGGCCGGACCGACCGGGACCGGCTCACCGGCCACGCCCACACCGCCTCCGGTACGGGCGACCGCCCCGCCCCCGGAGCCGAAGAGGCCATCGCCGCCATCTGGAGCGAGATCCTCGGTACCGACCACATCGGCCGCGACGACGACTTCTTCTCCCTGGGCGGCCACTCCCTGCTGGCCACCCGCCTCGTCGGCCGCCTGCGCGGCGCACTCGGCCTGGACGTCGCCGTCGCCGACCTGTTCGCGGCGCCCACCGTCGCCGGACTCGCCGCGCTGGCCGCCGACCGCGGCCTGGCTCCGCGCCGTCCGCCGCTGCTCCCCGCCGAGCGGCCGGACCCCCTCCCGCTGTCGTTCGCCCAGCGCCGGCTGTGGTTCCTCAACCAGCTCGAAGGGCCGAGCCCGACGTACAACATCCCGCTGGCCCTGCGCCTGTCCGGCGACCTCGACCCGGACGCGTTGCAGGCGGCGCTCGCGGATGTCGTCGACCGGCACGAGATCCTGCGCACCCGGTACCCGGACGACGAAGGAGTGCCCCGCCAGGTCATCGCCGCTCCCGGCGAGGCGGCCCCGGTGCCGGTCCGGACGTACACCGGCGGCGCACAGCGCGACGAACACATCCGGCGGGCCGCCCGGCACCCCTTCGACCTGGCCACCGAGCTGCCGGTCCGCGCCGAGCTGCTGACCACCGGCCCGGACGAACACGTCCTCGTCGTGGTCGTCCACCACATCGCGGGAGACGGATGGTCCCTGCGCCCGCTGACCCGCGACCTGGCGACCGCGTATGCGGCGCGCCGCGCGGGGGCCGCTCCCCGGTGGACCCCGCTCCCGGTGCAGTACGTCGACTACACCCTCTGGCACGAACAACTCCTCGGCGACGAGGCGGACCCGGACAGCCCGGTCTCCCGGCAGCTCGCCTTCTGGACCGAGGAACTGGCCGGAGCCCCCGAGGAACTGGCACTGCCCACCGACCGCCCCCGGCCCGAACACGGCAGCCACCGGGGCGGCCGGGTGCACACCGAGGTGTCCGCCGAGGTACACCGCGCCCTGACCGGACTCGCCAGGGACAGCCGGGCAAGTCTGCTCATGGCGCTGCAGGCCGGGGTGGCCGCGCTGCTGACCCGGCTCGGCGCGGGCACGGACCTTCCCCTGGGCACCCCGGTCGCGGGCCGCTCCGAGGCCGCGCTTGAGGAGCTGGTGGGATTCTTCGTCAACACCGTCGTGCTGCGCACCGACACCACCGGCGACCCGAGCTACCGCGAACTGCTGGGACGCGTCCGGCGTACCGACCTCGCGGCGCTGGCCCACGAGGACGTGCCCTTCGACCGGCTCGTCGAGGTGCTCAACCCGGCCCGCTCGCGAGCCCGCCACCCGCTCTTCCAGGTGGCGTTCGCGATCCAGGAGCCGCCGGAGATCGGCGACGCCATGCCGGGACTGACCGTCGAGGTGGACGCGGTCAGCACCGGTACGGCCAAGTTCGACCTGTTCTTCGCGATGGTGGAGCGGCGCTCCGAAGACGGCACGCCCGCCGGCCTCGACGCGTACCTGGAGTACGGCACGGACCTGTTCGACGACAGCTCCGCGCGGACGCTGCTCGCCCGTCTGGTGCGGCTTCTGTCCGCCGCGGCGGACACGCCGGACACGCCGTTGAGCGGTCTCGACATCGTGCTGCCGCAGGAGCGCGGCCAGTTGGTCGCCGGTGTCGCCGGGGTCGAAGCGGAGCTCGAACTGCCCGGAGTGCTGCGCCTCTTCGCCGAACAGGTCGAACGTCGCCCGGAGGCCGTGGCCGTCACCGGCGCCGGTGCCCCGCTGAGCTACCGGCAGCTGGACGAGGCCGCGAACCGGCTGGCGCACCGCCTGCTCGACCGCGGGCTGGCCCCGGGGGACCGCGTCGCGGTGTGCGCCCCGGCCTCCGCCGACACCGTGATGGGTGTGCTGGCGGTGCTCAAGGCGGGCGGCGTCGTCCTCGGAGCCGACCCCGCCGAACCGGCCGAGCGCCTCCGGCGCATGTCGGCCGACCATGGTGCCGCGTACGTGCTCAGCGCGGACGCCGACGCGCTCGCGGCGGCGGAGCGGCCCGGCCGGCCGGTGGTCGTCACCTTCGACGAGGGACGGGCCGGTGACGCGGCTGCGCCCCGGGTGGCGCTGTCCGGCGACGACCCGGCCTGGCTGGAGTGCCTGCCACGGGGCACCGTGACCCTGGGCCACGCGGCCCTGGCACGCCGGCTGAAGCCGCTGTCGCGGAGGACGGCACTGGCCGACGCCGACGCCGTGGCCCACGTCGCCCCGCTCACGTCCGTGGTGGCGGCCTGGGAGATCCTGGCACCACTGTGTCGCGGCGCGCGCATCGTGACCGGTGTCCCTGCGACGGCCGATGACGGTGCCGGTGTGACGGCCGGTGCAGGCGATCCGGTCGAGGTGGCCGCAGAGCGCTGGCGGTGGCTCACCGGCCATCACGTGTCGGTCGCGTTGCTGACCGAGGACGCGCTGGAGCGGCTGCTGACCGCCGCCGAGCGCGACCCGGCGCTCACGGACGCGGCACCGCGTTCCCTGTGGTGCGTCGCTTCCCGCGTCGCACCCGCCATGGCGCGGCGTTACGCGGAGCTGTTCGCCGCCTCCCCAGGCTGGGTCTACGCCGTGCCCGGCGCCGGAGCCGCGGCGTTCGCCCACCCGGCCGAGTCCGCGGCGTCCGCCCCGGCCGTACCCACGGTCGTCCTGGACGAGTCGGGCAACCTCGCCCCCGCCGGCGTCTTCGGAGCGGTGCACATCGCGGTGTCCGGCCTGTCCGCCGACGGCGCGGACGACTGGCTGCGGGACAACACCTTCGGAGCCCTGCTGCCCGGAGCTGAACACCTGGTACGCACCGGCGACATCGGCCGGATCACCCAGGACGGCCATCTGGAGATCCGCGGCCCCGAAACCGGCTGGGCCGAGGTCGCCGGCCGACGCGTAGGACTGGCCGAGACCGAGCGGAGCCTGCTCGCGCTGCCCGCCGTGCGGGAGTGCGTGGTACGCCCCAAGCGGACCGAGGCGGGCCCCACCGAACTGGTGGCCTTCGTGGTCGCCACCGGAGCGCTGCCCGCCGGGCGCGTGCGGGAGGCTGCCCGTGCGGCGCTGCCCCGGCCCGCCGGACTGAGCGGCGTGGTCTTCCTGACGGACCTGCCCCGCTCGGGCGACGGCCGCCCCGACCTGGGCGCGCTGGACCGCATGCCGGTGGCCGACGATTCGCCGGCCGGCGTCTGGGAGGAGCGGCTGCGCACCCTGCCGGGCGTACGGGACGCCGCCGTCACCCTGGACAGCACGGCGCAGCCCGTCGCCCGGGTCCGCGTGGCTGCGCCCGGCCCGTCCCCGGCCGCCCCGAACGGAACGGACCCGGACGGCCGTACCGCGGACACCGGAGTCGGTGTCGGTACCGCTCCTTCCATCAGCGACGGCGGAGCGCCGCCCGCGCTGCCCGTGGACAACCTCGTGGCGGCACTGCGCCGCGCCGCCGCCCAAGGGCCGCACGCCGAGATCGTGTACATCACGGAAGACGGCGCGGAACACCGCCAGTCCTACGCCGACCTGCTCGACGCCGCCTCGCGGGTCCTCGGCGGCCTGCGCCGGCTCGGCCTGCGCGCCGGAGATCAGGTGCTCCTCCAACTCGGCGACAACGCGGACTTCCTGACCGGGCTGTGGGCGTGCGTCCTGGGCGGCTTCGTGGCCGTGCCACTGGCCGCGCCGCAGGGTTCCGAGGAAGAGGACACGGTGCAGCCCAAGGTGGCAGCCCTGTGCGCGTTCCTGGACCGGCCGTGGCTGCTCACCACCCGTGCCCCTGCCGCACCTTCCACCGAACCCGGGCACCCCGACCGGCGCGAACCGCGAACGGTGACGATCGGCGAGCTGCGCGAACAGCCCGCGGACCACGACTGGCACGCACCCGGGCCGGACGAGGTGGTGCTGCTGATGCTCACCTCGGGCAGCACGGGAGTGCCCAAGGCGGTGCAGCTCACCCATCGCAACGTGCTGACCAGATCGGCCGCCACGGCCCAGGTCAACTCCCTGACCCCGGACGACGTGTCGTTCAACTGGATGCCGCTGGACCATGTCGGCGGTGTGGTGATGTTCCACCTGCGGGACGTGTTCGTGGGGTGCCGGCAGGTTCACGCGCCGACGCGGTGGGTACTGGCCGATCCGGTGCGCTGGATGGAGGTCGCGGACCGGTACCGGATCACCGCGACATGGGCGCCGAACTTCGCCTTCGGGCTGCTCAACGACCACGCCGAAGCCATCGGCGCCGCCACCTGGGACCTGTCCTGCCTGCGGTACGTCCTCAACGGCGGAGAGGCCGTGGTGGCCAGGACCGCCAAGCGCTTCATGCGGCTGCTGACCCCGCTCGGGCTGCCCGTCACCGCCATGCGGCCCTCATGGGGCATGTCGGAGACGTCCTCCGGCGAGACCGAAGGCACGCTCGATCCCGACACGACCGCCGACGACGCCCCGTACGTCTCGGTGGGGCGCCCCGCTCCGGGCTTCGCCGTCCGCATCGTCGACGACCACGGGCGTGTCGTCCCCGAGGGGCACGTCGCGCGGATCCAGGTGTACGGCGCGGCGGTGACCCCGGGATACCTGAACCACCCGCGACAGAACCGGGAGTCGTTCACCGAGGACGGCTGGTTCGACACCGGTGACCTGGGATTCCTGCGCGACGGCGCGCTGACCGTCACGGGCCGCGCCAAGGACGTGATCATCGTGCACGGCGTGAACCACGCCGCCCATGAGATCGAGTCCGTGGCCGAGGAAGTCGACGGCGTGACACGGTCGTTCACCGCCGCCTGCGCGGTACGCGGACCGGACGGGACCGGCGACGAACTCGCCGTCTTCCTCGTCCCGCGGGAGGACGCCGACCTCGCCGACGTCGTACGCCAGGTCACGGCGCGGCTCGCCCGGTCCGCCGGCGTCGTGCCGTCGTACGTGATCCCGGTGGAGCGGGAGCGGATTCCCAAGACCGATATCGGCAAGATCCAGCGGTCGAAGCTGGCCCGGGAGTTCCTGGAGGGCGGCTTCGCGGACCCGATCGCGCGCACGGACGCGCTGCTCGGCCACCGGAACACCGTGCCGAACTGGTTCTTCCGGCCGACCTGGCAGCGGGCCGACCTGCTCCCGTACGCGACCGATCCGGCAACGGTCCGGCGGGTACTGATCGTTGCGGACGCCCCCGGCCTCGCGACCGTGCTCGCCGAACGGCTGCGGAGCCAGGGCGTGACCGTCGACGTCACCGAAGCCGACGCCGTCGCGACCGCCGGCGAGATCCTGTCGGCGGTGGACACGGTGCTCCACCTGCGCTGTTTCGCGCCCTACGACGCCGAGGGCGGCCGACCGGACAGCGGTCCGCGGGACCTGGCCGCCGCACCACGGCGCGTCGCCCGGCTCGTCGCGGCCCTCGCGGCACACCGTGGCGGCAACGGTGAACAGAAGCGGGTGGACTGGTACGAAGTCACCAGCTTCGGCCAGCGCGTCGACGACGGCGAGCCGCTCGACTGCGCACGAGCGGCGGTCACCGGGCTGCTCAAGAGCCTCGGCCAGGAACTGCCCTGGCTGCGCGCCCGCCACATCGACCTGCCGTTCCCCGGGCAGGGCGAAGCGGCCGGACACGTACTCGCCGAGCTGACGTCGTCCTCCGGCGAACCCGAGGTCGCGGTGCGCGACGGACGGCGCTGGGTGCGGCGTCTCGCGCAACTGCCGCCCGAACCGGCCCAGCCGGCCCAGCCCGTCTTCCGCCACGGCGGGTGCTACGTGCTCAGCGGCGGCCTCGGCGGTATAGCGGTGGAGCTGGCCCAGCATCTCCTGACGGCTTACGGGGCCCGCCTGCTGCTGCTCGGCCGTACCGGACTGCCCCAGGAGAGCACCTGGGACGAGCACATCGCCGCCGGAACCGGACTCGGCCGCAAGCTGGCCGCCTGCCGAAAACTGCAAGCGCTGGGCGACGCCACGTACGCAGCCGCCGACGTGACCGACACCGAGGCCGTACACCGCGCCCTGACGGCAGCGGAAGCCCACTGGGGCACCCGGGCCACCGGCGTCTTCCACCTGGCGGGTGACCTGACGGAGAAGCCGCTGACCGAACTGACCGACGACGACTGGCACACCGCCTTCGCGGCCAAGGCCCAGGGAGCACGGACACTGTACGAAGTGGCCCGGGACCGCCCGGACGCCGCCTTCGTGGTGTTCTCCTCGGTGAACGGCTACTTCGGCGGCAGCACGGTGGCACCGTACGCCGCCGCCAACGCCTACGTGGACGCCCTGTGCGCCAACGGGGCGCAGACCGGGGTCACCGCCCGCAGCCTCGCCTGGAGCATGTGGCGCGAGACCGGCATGAGCCGCGGCCACGCGCTCACGGACTTCACCAGGGCACGCGGCTACGAGGTCCTGGGGCGCCGCGAAGGCGTCCAGTCCGCCACGGCCGCCCTGGCCCACGGCACACCGCACGTTCTCATCGGCCTCGACCCGTCGGCGCCATGGGTGCGCAGCCGCGTGAGCGGACCGGGCGGGCCCGCGCAGCACCTGGTCGCCCATGTCGTCCCCACCTCCGGAGCCGTTCCGCGTACCGACCACGTATCGGTCCGCGACCGGTACGGCACACCGGTCGAATGCACCTGCGTCCTGGTCGACGAACTGCCCGCCCCCGGCGACCACGGCCCCCGGCGCGCCCTCTCCCCGGGGCACCCGGCCCGGGCCACCGCACCACGCAACCCCACCGAGGAGGCACTCGCGGAGATCTGGTGCGAGGTCCTGGAACGGGACCGCGTCGGCGTCGAGGACAGCTTCTTCGACCTCGGCGGCCACTCCCTGCTCGCCACCCGGCTGGTCAGCCGGATACGGGCCCGGTTCGGTGTGGAACTGAACGTCGGCGTCCTCTTCGACCACCCCACCGTCGCCGCTCTCGCGGAACGGGTGGGGGAGTCGCGGAAGCCCGGCGGCGCGCCCACCGAACCGGATGCCGCGGACACCCGTCCACTGCTGCGCCCGGTCGCCAGGCCCGAGGAAGGCCCGCTGTCCTACGCCCAGCGCCGACTGTGGTTCCTCGACGGAATGCCCGGCGCCGGCCCCTCGTACAACATCCCGTTCGCGCTGCGCCTGTCGGGCGCGGTGGACGCCGAAGCACTGCGGGCCGCGCTGCACGACGTGGTGGGCCGCCACGAGAGCCTGCGGACGGTCTTCCCGGTCCGTGCAGGCGTTCCCCGGCAGCGTGTGCTCGCACCGGACACCGCCCGGCCCGGCCTCACCGTGGCGCGGGTGGCGCCCGGCGAACTCGACGCGAGGCTCGCCGCGGGCGCCCGGCACCACTTCGACCTCTCCCGGGACCTGCCGGTCCACGCCGAACTGCTCACCACGGGCGAACGGCAGCACGTCCTGCTGCTGGTGCTCCACCACATCGCCGGTGACGGCTGGTCGATGGCACCGCTCTGCCGCGACCTGGCCGCCGCCTACCGGGCGCGACGCCAGGGAAGCGCCCCGCGCTTCGCGCCGCTGCCAGTCCAGTACGCCGACTACACCCACTGGCAGCGGGAACTGCTCGGCGACGAGGCCGACCCCCGGAGCGTCGCCGCCCGCCAACTCGCCTACTGGCGCGAGGCCCTTGACGGCGCCCCGCAACAGCTGGAACTGCCGGCCGACCGCGCGCGGCCCGCGGTGGCGACCCGGCGCGGGGAGAAGCTGTCCGTCAGCTGGTCACCCGAGCTGCACCGGGCCCTGACCGAGGTGGCCCGGGAGAGCCGGGCCAGCTTGTTCATGGTGCTGCAGGCAGGGCTGGCCGCCCTGCTGACCCGGCTCGGCGCGGGCACCGACCTGCCATTGGGGACCACGGTGGCGGGCCGGTCCGACGAGGCGCTGCGCGACCTGGTGGGTTTCTTCGTCAACACCCTGGTGCTGCGTACCAGTACGGCGGGCGACCCGACCTTCGGTGAACTGCTGGCACGGTGCCGGGCGACGTCCCTGGACGCCTTCGCGCACCAGGACGTGCCCTTCGAACGTCTTGTGGAGGTCGTCAACCCCGTCCGGTCGCTGGGCCGCCACCCGCTGTTCCAGGTGGCGTTCGCCGTGCAGAACAACCCGTGGCCGGTCCTCGACCTGCCGGACGCCACGGCCGACGCGGTCACCCTGCACAACGGCACCGCCAAGTTCGACCTCTTCTTCGGGTTCAGGGAACGGTACGCGAACGAGGAAGGGGCCGACACCCACGGTGCCCGCGTCCCCGCCGGCATCGAGTGCGTCGTCGAATACGCCACCGACCTGTTCGACCGCACGACGGTCCAGACCCTCGCGTCCCGGCTGGAACGCCTGCTGACCAGCGTCGCGGCCGACCCCGGACGGCGGATCGGCTCGGTGGAGATCCTGGCCGCCGACGAGCGGAAGCAGCTCCTCGACGGGGAACGTGTCCCCACCGGACCGGTGCCGGTACAGACCCTGCCCGACCTGTTCGCGGCGCAGGCCGAGCGGACCCCGCACCACCCGGCGCTCCGATGGGCCGGGCCGGACCCGGAGGAACTCACCTACCGCGAACTGGACCTCCGGGCGGAGCGGCTCGCCCGGTTGCTGGCCGGGCGGGGCGTGGGCCCGGAGCGGATCGTCGCGCTCGTCCTCCCCCGGACGGCGGACCTCGTCGTGGCGATGCTCGCGGTGTCCAAGGCGGGCGCGGCCTACCTGCCGGTGGACCCGCGCTACCCCGCCGAGCGGCGGACGTACATGCTCACCGACGCCCGGCCGGCGCTGGTACTGACCACCGCCGCACTCGCCCGACAGGACGCACACGCGACCGGCCCGGCGACCCTGGCGCTGGACGAGCCGGACATCCAGGAAGCGCTGCGCGGCGGCTCCGGCGCACGCCTCACCGACGCCGAGCGCACCGCGCCGCTGCTCCCGGACCACCCGGCGTACGTGATCTACACCTCGGGATCGACCGGCCGGCCCAAGGGAGTCGTGGTCACCCACCGCGGCATCGCCGCCTTCGCGGCCTCGCTGCGCGAGATCCTCGCCCCCGACGCCACGAGCCAGGTGCTGCAGTTCGCCTCGCACAGCTTCGACGCCGCCTTCTGGGACCTGTGCACGGCACTGCTCTCCGGCGCGACCCTGGTCATGGCGCCCCCGGAGCGGCTGCTCCCCGGCCCCGCACTGGTGGACCTGTTCGACCGGGAGCGGATCACCCACGCGATCCTGCCCCCGGCCGTACTGGCGGTACTGCCCAGCGGCAGCCTGCCCGCGGGCACGGCCCTGGCCGTGGGAGGCGAGGCGTGCCCCGCGGACGTGGCCGCCCGCTGGGCACCGGGCCGGTTGATGGTCAACGCCTACGGTCCGACCGAGGCCACGGTCTGCGCCACCATCAGCGACCCGCTGGGAAAGGAACCTTCCGGCGCGGACGGCGCGCCGCCCATCGGCCGGCCCGTACACGACACCCGGGTGTACGTCCTGGACGACGCCCTGCAGCCGGTCCCGCCCGGCGTCCCGGGCGAGCTCTACATCACCGGCCCGGGGCTGGCCCGGGGATACCTCGACCGGCCCGGCCTGACCGCCGAACGCTTCGTCGCCAACCCCTACGGCCCGCCGGGCTCCCGTATGTACCGCACCGGCGACCTGGCCCGCCGACGTGCCCAAGGCGACCTGCAATACATCGGCCGCGCCGACGAACAGGTCAAGATCCGGGGCTTCCGTATCGAACCGGGCGAGATCGAAGCCGCGCTGTCCGAACGGGCGGAGGTCGGCCAGTGCGCGGTCGTGGCGTGTGAGGCGGCAGCCGGGCCCAAGCGCCTGGTGGGCTATGTCGTACCGGCCGGCACCGCCCGGCCCGACACCGCCGAACTGCGCCGATCCCTCGCGCAGACGCTGCCGGACCACATGGTGCCCAGCGCTCTCGTCGTGATCCCCGGGCTGCCGCTGACCCCCAGCGGTAAAACCGACCGCCAGGAGCTGGCGCGACGACCGGTCGAAGCGATGGCCACCACGCCCCGCGTCGCCCCCCGCGACCACCGGGAACGGCAGATCGCGGCGGTCTGGGCCGAGACGCTCGGCGTCGGACAGGTCGGCGCCGACGACAACTTCTTCGACCTCGGCGGCCACTCCCTGCTTCTGGCGGAACTGCAGACCCGGCTCGCGGCACTGCTCGGCCACCCCGTGGGGATCGTCGATCTGTTCACCCACACCACGGTCGCCGCGCAGGCCCGCCACCTGGGCCGTGCCGCCGCCGCGCCGACCGGGCTCACCGCCGCACGCGAGCGCGCCGACCGCCGGCGCACGGCGCGTACCCGGCGCGGCCCGAACCCCACCCGAAAGGAAACGCCCCAGCATGACTGAGACCACCGAGACGAGCACGCCCCCAGAAACCCGTGGGACGGGCATGTCCGGGGCACCGGCACAGGACGCGGACCACGTCGCGATCGTCGGGATGGCCGGCCGCTTCCCCGACGCGCCCGACCTGGACCGCTTCTGGTCCAACCTGGTCCGTGGCCACGAGTCGATCCGGGAGGTGAGCGCCGCCGACTACCTGGCCGCGGGCGGCGACCCGGCGGGGCTGGACGACCCCTACCTGGTGCGCAAGGCATCCGTGGTCGACGGCATCGAGCTGTTCGACGCCGACTTCTTCGGCTACCGGCCCACGGAGGCCGACCTGCTCGACCCCCAGCACCGGCTCTTCCTCGAATGCTGCCACCACGCGCTCGAACACGCCGGACACGACCCCGACCGCTTCGAGGGCCTGACCGGCGTGTACGCGGGCGCCGGCCAGAGCAAGTACTTCCTGTCCCACGTCCATCCCCGCCTCGCGGGCGAGGCCCTCTCCGTGAACTGGTTCTCCGCCGGGCTGAGCAACGACCCCGGAGCGTTCGCGACCCGGGCCGCCTACGAGCTCAACCTGACGGGACCGGCGGTGTCGGTGCAGACCGCCTGCTCCACGTCCCTGGTCGCGGTGCATCTCGCCTGCCAGGACCTGATCAACTACCGGTGCGACGCCGCACTGGCGGGCGGCGCCTCCCTGAACCCCCTGGCGAAGCAGGGCTACCGCTACGTCGCGGACGGCCCGTTCTCCCCGGACGGCCACTGCCGCGCCTTCGACGC
Source organism: Streptomyces sp. NPDC059788 (assembly GCF_042732265.1). Classification (NCBI taxonomy): domain Bacteria; kingdom Bacillati; phylum Actinomycetota; class Actinomycetes; order Kitasatosporales; family Streptomycetaceae; genus Streptomyces; species Streptomyces sp. NPDC059788. The sequence goes on from NZ_JBHWHY010000013.1 coordinate 116,060, forward strand.
CGCGGCGGCCGGAATGTCGCCGGGCGACGGGGTGGGAGCGGTGGTCCTCAAACGCCTGGACGACGCGCTCGCCGACGGCGACCACATCTGGGCCGTCATCAAAGGCTCCGCCGTCAACAACGACGGCAACCGCAAAGTGGGCTTCACCGCTCCGAGCACCCAGGGCCAGACAGAAGCGATCCTCGCCGCCCAGGCCGCCGCCGGAGTGGACGGTGACTCGATCGGCTACGTCGAGGCCCACGGCACCGGCACCGCGCTGGGCGACCCGATCGAGGTCGCCGCGCTCACCGAGGCGTTCCGCCAGAGCACCGGCCGCCGCGGGTTCTGCGCGCTCGGCTCGGTCAAGACCAACATCGGGCACCTCGACGCCGCGGCCGGCATCGCCGGACTGATCAAAGCGGCGCTGGCACTCAAACACCGCACGCTCCCGGCCACCCTGCACTTCACCGACCCGAATCCGGCGATCGACTTCTCCGGCAGCCCCTTCTACGTGAGCGCCAAAACCCTCGACTGGCCCTCCGGCGACGGGCCCCGCCGCGCCGCCGTCAGCTCCCTCGGAGTCGGCGGAACCAACGCCCACCTCATCCTTGAGGAAGCACCGGCCACCCGGCCCGCCCCGAAGGACGGCCCCCGGACCGGCCGCCCGGTCGTCCTGCCCCTGTCGGCCAAGACCCCGCAGGCACTGCGGGAGCTCTCCACCCGTATCGCCGAGCACCTGGCCGAACATCCGGAGCTCGCCATCGGCGACGTGGCCCACTCCCTGGCCCGGGGGCGGAAGGAGTACGCACAGCGCCGGGCCGTCGTCTGCCGCTCCGGCGCCGAGGCCCGCGAACTGCTCACCCGCCCCGAGCCCGCCGTGAACGGCGCCGAACGCCCCCAGGTGACGTTCCTGTTCCCGGGAGGCGGCGCGCACCACGACGGCATGGGCAAGGAGCTCTACGACACCCAGCCGGTGTTCCGCGGGGAAATCGACCGCGCCGCGGCCATCCTGCTCCCGGTACTCGGCCAGGACCTCCGCCACGTCCTGTACGAGGACGCGGCACCCGAACGGTCCTGCTCCTTCCCCGCCCTGGTCGCGACGGAGTACGCCACCGCCAGACTGCTGATCGACCACGGCGCCGACCCCGACGCTCTGATCGGCCACTCCCTGGGCGAATACACCGCGGCCTGCCTGGCCGGAGTGCTCTCCTTGGAAGACGCGCTGCCCCTGGTCGCCGAGCGCGAGCGGCTGCTGGAACTCGTCGGTGGCAGCACGCTGAGCGTGTCCCTGTCCGAAGACGCGGTACGGTCCCGGCTGACCGGCGGACTGTCCCTGGCCACCGTCAACGCACCACAGATGTGCACGGTGTCCGGCCCGACCGAGGACATCGAACGGCTCGAACGGGAGCTGGACGCCGCCGCCGTCGAGCACCGCCGGGTCCGGGTCGCCACCGCGGCACACAGCCACCTCCTCGATCCGGTCCTCGACGACTACGCCAAGGCCCTGGACCGCGTCACCCTGCACCCGCCGCGCATCCCCTTCCTGTCCGGCGTCACCGGCACCTGGATCACCGACGAACAGGCGACGAGCCGGGAGTACTGGGTACGGCAGTGCCGGGCGACCGTGCGCTTCGCCGACGGACTGCAGACGCTCCACGACGAACTGTCCCGGCACGGAAGAACCGTGCTGGTCGAGTCGGGCCCGGGCCGCATGCTGTCCCGCTTCGCCGAACTGCAGCTGGACACGGCCGCGGTCACCGTAGCGGCCATGCGCCACCCCAAGGCCGAGGAGCCCGACACCGACGTGCTGGTGCGCGCCCTGGCGGCCCTGTGGACGCACGGCGCCCCGGTGCGCCGGCCGGACGAGGACGGCGCACGGCACGTCCCGCTGCCCGGATACCCCTTCCAGCGGCGGCGCCACTGGATCGACGCGCCGCCCACGGACGCGTCCGAGCAGCCCGTATACGTACTCCCCAACGGCCTGCGCGAGGACAACTACCCCGTCACCCGGGCCGTCGCCGCCCGCACCCGCGGACGCCTGATCATCACGGACCCCGCCGCGGGCGACGCGGCACCGGCCGGGGACCTGGCCACCGGCCTGGCCGAGCACCTGGGAGAGGCCGAACGCCGCCTGCGCGACCGGACCCGGGTGGAACACACGCCGGCCGACCGCCGTTCCATGACCGACCGGTGGTGCGCCCTCTACACGTGTGCCTACCTCCGGCGTCACGGCATCGGTGCCGAACCGGGCTTCGAGATACGGCGGGCGGACGTCGTCACCCGGCTCGGCACGGTGCCCGCCTACCGCAAGTTCGTCCACGCACTGCTCGACATGCTCGTGGACGACGGCATCGTGAAACCGGTCCCGGACCCCGACCCGAACCCCGCCCCGGACGCCGACGGCGACACCCTGCGCTTCACCGGTGACACCGGCGGCGCCGAGGAGATCGCCGAACTGGAGCAGGCCCTGCTCACCCGCTTCCCCGCCGCGGCCGAGGACCTCGACCTGGTCAAGAGCTGTGTGGCGGAATACGACGCGGTCCTCACCGGAGCGAAGTCCGGTACCGAGGTCCTGCGGCCGGACGGCCGCAACGACCGCTCCGCGTCCGGCGCCGAGCGGCTCCTGAGCCACGGCGACGTCGCCGTGTACCGGGCCCTGGTCGTGGAGGAGGTCTCCCGACTGGTGGACGAGGCGGCCGGCCGGCCGCTGCGCATCCTGGAGGTCGGCGGCGGACAGGGCTACCTCACCTGGCCGGTGGCCGAGGCGCTGCGCGGCAGCGGGAACGTCACGTACCACTTCACCGACCTCGGACGCTCCTTCGTCGTGGCCGCCCAGCACGAGGCGGCCGAACGGGGCCTGGACTTCATGACGTTCGGCGTCCTGGACGTGGACCGGGGTGCCGGGGACCAGGACGGCAGGGACGGCCGGGCGTACGACATCGTGCTCGCCTTCAACGTTCTGCACGCGACGCCCGACCTCCCCCGTACGGTGAGCAACCTGCACACGATGCTCGCCCCGGGCGGCCTGCTGTTCGTCCTGGAAGCCGCGTCCACGCCGCGCACCGCCATGATGAGCGTGGGGCTCTTCGAGGGCTGGTGGTACTTCGACGACGACATCCGCACCTTCTCCCCGCTCATCCCTCCGCACCGCTGGCAGGAACTGTTGCAATCCGCAGGCCTGCGCCCGGTCCTCACCCGGCCGGACCGCGCCGACGAGCACACCGCCGATCACGGCCTGATCATCGGTGCCCGCGCTCCGCTGAGCGGGGCGGCGGCCGGCATGGCACGCGTGGCCGAGCTGACAGCCCTGGGAGCCACGGTTCGCCTGACGAACGAAGCCGAACTCCCCGCGCTCCTGAGCCCTGCCCGCGCCGCCACCCGCGAAGAGGCCCCCAAGGACGCGGCCCCAGCAGCCGAGGACGGCGAAGACACCCCGGCCACCGCTTCCTTCAACCGGCGTCCCGACCTGGCAACCACCTATGTGGCACCCCGGACGGAATTGCAGGGTCTCGTGACCCGGCATTGGGCCGATGTCCTGGGCCTGGACCGTGTCGGTATCCACGACAACTTCTTCGACCTCGGCGGGGACTCCCTGCTGGTGCTCCAGATGGCCGGGCGGCTCAGGGACGAGTCGGGTGTCGATCTCTCGGTGAAGAAGCTCTTCGAGAATCTGACACCGGCGGAGGTGGCCCGCGAAATCGAAGCCCTGCGACGCCGGTCCGGTGGGGGAGCGGCACACATCACACCGAGCAAGAGGCGGGGTGACGCCTCGTGAATCCCCCCTCGCAGCGCAATCGCTGTCAGAGTGAACCGCGTACGGGACTGAATACGGGACCGCTGCGGTAAACGGCCCTGGAACGACGGGAGCAGGCGCCGGCCTGCTCCCGTCGTGGCGAGCGCTACCTCGGAGCCACAACGCACTGACCGGGCGCCTACAGACTGTGCAGCAGGAACAGGATCACCGCAGTCAGTGTCGACTCCAGCGCCATGGCGAAAGCGCGCGTCATTCCGGCCGCCACGCTGCGCAGCAGTGCCCGCCGAACGGGGGAGCGGAGCGCCGGTGCCTTTCGCGAGCTGTCGCGGTGCCGGAAACGGCCCCCGCTGTCGCACCGTTTCACGCTCATGCCGCCGTCCGGTGTGCGCGCCGCGTAGGAAACCCACTTCATAAGCACTCCCCTTCCATCCGTCTGCCATCCGTCCATCGGATAGGTGCTGGTGCCCTCCAGTAGCCGACAGCGGACGTGCCGGCCCCAAGGAGTGCCGGAGAGATTCGGGTAAGCCCTCACGAAACGGCAGGTCAGGGCTTTCCTCCGAAGGTCTCCGAGTCGGAGGACACGGCGTCGGCACCGCCGTACGGCCCGCAGCGGCGGGGACCGGCAGGCCTGCGGGGCCCGCGGGACCTGAACACACGCGTCGGCGCATCCGTACGTGCTGACGGCACCGACCTCGGTGCCGGGCAGGGGCGGGTGGAGGAGGTCCGGCCGTGGAAGCACGGCAAGCGCCGCGGGGAACCGGCTTGCTGGTTCGCGAGCTCATCAGTCTGGAAGCGAAGGCCAGGGAGGTCCGGGCGCGGACGGGGCGGCGTACGACGAGAGCCGCCCTGGCGAAGAAGAGCGGGGTGTCGGAGCAGACCCTCAGCGACTGGTTCAACGGCCGTCACCATCCGCGTGACCTGGACCAGCTGATGAAGGTCGTGCGCGTCCTGGCCGGGTGGGCGGAGCACCCGGCGGTCCCGTACCAGCCCTGGGCCCGGCTCCTGGAGACGGCTTCCCCGCCCCGCACCGCCGCCCTCGCCCACGCCCGTGAAGACGCCGCCCAGGGGCACGGTCCCACGGGCGGGCACGGCGGCCCTACGGGCGGGCGCAGCGCCGTCGACACCCGTGCTCCGGCGCGGCAGAAGGACGGCTCCGGCCCGGTACTGACCGTGCGCGACGCCGACCCGCCCGAGGACGTCTTGGGACGGACGGCCGCCCGGCCGACCCGGCGGACCTTCCTGGCGAACGCGGTCACGGCCACTGCCGCAGCGGGCTTCGGCGTCGCCGGCTGGCAGCTCTTCGGCGCCCCGGACCTCCCGCCGAAGGGGAAACGCTGGGCCTTCCCGGCCGACAGGCCGGTGAGCTCGAACCCTGCGGTGGCACGGGGCGTGGTGTACTTCGGCAGCGACGACCAGCACGTTTACGCCGTCGACGCGCGCACCGGAAAGCCCGTGTGGCCGCAGCCGTTTCCCACGGGAGGCTCGTCACGCTCGTCACCGGCGGTGGCGCGGGGCGTGGTCTATGCCGGCAGCGACGACGGCAAGCTGTACGCCCTCGACGTGACCGACGGAAGAAGGCGGTGGGAGCGGCCCACCGGTGCTCCTCTGGGCTGGTCGTCGCCGGTGCTCGTCGGCGACTCCGTATACGTCGGCATCGGTGACGAGAAGAACGGCCGGAGCCTGCAGCGGATCGACGCGGCGAGCGGCGGACTGCGCTGGCGGCGCCCGCTGGACACTTCCGCTCCCATCTGGGGACCCGCGGTGGCGCGGGGAGTGGTGTACGCCGGTTGCGACGACGGCCATCTCTACATGGTCGACGCCGCCGACGGCAGGCCGCTCCGCCCCTTCCGAGCCGAAGGCGCCGTCTGGCGTCCCACGGTCGCCGACGGAACGGTCTACGTCGGCAGCGACGACGGAAACCTGTATGCGGTCAACCCCGGGCAGCCCAGGGCACGCTGGGCCCACTCCATCGGCGCTCCGGTGGGCTCGACCCCCCTCGTGGTCGGCTCGACGGTGTACGTCGGCAGCGACGACGGCAACGTGTACGCCCTCGCCGTGACCGACGGACAGGAGCGGTGGAGGGCCGACACCGACGGCCAGGTGCGGACACAACCGGCCGCGGCCGAGGGCACGGTGTACATCAGCGGCGTCGACGGCTACTTGTACGCGCTGCGCGCGCGGGACGGAAAACGGCAGTGGAGAGAACGCCTCGGAAACGCTCTCTGGTCGTCGCCGACTGCGGCGGACGGAAGCGTCTACGTAGGCAGCGACGACAACCACCTGTACGCCGTCACCGTCTGAGCCCTCCGGGCCGGCAGCCCTTGAACCAACCCGCCATCAACACGTTCTACGGCGGGGCCATCAGCCATGTGCGGCCACCATAACAGCGCTGGACAGCGGTTTGCCGCCGATTTTACGTTCATTATCGGCCCCCGAAGCAGTTCGGTTGATGTCGTCCAAGGGACGATGGCGAATACCTTGTGCTCCGGGGCGCCTGGCCGAATTTGGAAATGGCTCTCTCGCTTGACGAGATCGTGCGTAAGTGGGCCGAGCGGACGATCGCCTACTACAACAAAGGCCACGGAAGTTACAGCTGGTCGTACGCGACCAATTGGGATCACTCCAAGAGCCCGGAATTAAGCAAGCACGCGGCCAGTGAGCTCAAGAAAATCGGTGAACTGGCGGTCGACTATCACTACCCGAAGCAGGATGTAGGTGACGCCTGGGCGATTCTGGACCACCGGGAGCTCGTCAACAATACGTCCAAGGACCAGACGCAGACCGCCACGTTCCATTCCAAGTACACGGACACCTATTCGTGGAAGGTCGGCGGCGGATTCAAGATCGGCGTCGAGGTGTCGGGCAAACTCGAACTGCCGCTGATCGCCGAAGGCTCGGTCAAGTGGAGCGGTGAGATCAACTTCAGCGCGGAACACACCTCGACCACGTCGCAGGATCGCGAATGGGGGTTCTCCTCCCCCGTGGTGGTCGCCGCGAGGCGGAAGGTGCTCGTCACCCAGTCCGTCAACGAGCGGTCGGTGCGGATACCGTTCACGGCAACGGTCAAGCTCAAGGGCGCCGCTGTCGTGCAGTTCGACCAAGAGGTCCCGCTGGTGAAGAGCGACCCGCACCACCGGATGTGGTTCGTGGACATCGGCGACATCATCAACGATCTGAAGTGGTACAACGAAAATGGGGGATACGGTGCCCCGGTGGATCTTTCGGGGTATGTGGTGACCGCCCCCGACACCATCATCGCCCAAGTGGAGGGCGTGATGACCGGGAAAAGCGGGACCACCGCAAAGATCGAATATGTCGAGAGCGGCATCGGCGAGACCGCGCATGTCGATGCGGGTGGCGGAAGTATCCAGGGTTCCGGCAGTGAGCGTGAATCGTCCTGGTCCCAATACGGGTCACGCACATTCGGGGTCTAGTCCAGGCCCCGGCCTCGACCGCCGGGGTTCGCCACGGTCGGTGATCGCAGTTGCATAGTCTGCGCACTCTGCGATTGCCGTGACGAGTTGAACGCCGGTGAGGTCCCGCAGTGCGGTGCCCGACCTGCGCGTAGACCGCACCGGCGCTCAGCCGTTCGCCCTCGTCCCCGGGCAGTCCAAGTGCGGCGCACAGTCCGGCCGTAGAAGCGGTGACGAGGGCAGAACCCCTGAAACCTGCTTCCCGGCGCAGAACCACAAATCCTGTTCTCATTCCGCGACGATCTCCGTAAAGTTTTCCGCAACGAATTTCGTAACGACTTCCGCGACGTCTCGTCAAGGCATTACTGCCCGAATACTTCGGCCAACAGCCAGTCTTTCGCGCTCCGCTTACACCGGCGTCGGCTGCCCTTGCGTGGCTTTCCGGGCGCATGCGTGGAAGACTGGCAAGCCGGAACACCAAGTGCGGGATGTGAGACGTCCATGACCGGCGCAGCGGGGGACGAGGGGTTGTTGCGGTTCACGGTGTTGGGCCCGGTCGGGGTCCGGCGCGGAGAACGACAGCTCGATGTCGGTTCGCCGCGGCAGCGGGCGTTGCTCGCCGTTCTGCTGCTGAAGGACGGACACGGCACCTCGGCGATGGAGTTGATCCGCGCCCTGTGGGGGGAGAACCCGCCGTCCACCCCGATGGACGCCCTGCGCGAGTATGCGTGCCGACTGCGCGGCATCTTGGGGCCGGATGCCGGTCTGCTGATGAGCGACTCCGACGGCTATGCGTTACGCGTCGCTGAGGGCGCGCTCGACCTGCAACGTGCCGAACGGTTCGCGGCCGAGGCCGGGCAGGCGCGTCGATCGGGCGACCCGGCCCACGCCCGCGACCTGCTGGCCCGGACCCTGGAGCTGTGGACCGATGAGCCGTTGACCGGTGTGCCGGGCCCGTACGGTGCGACCTGGCGCGCCCGCCTGGAAGAGCGTCGCCTCAGCCTGCTGGAGACCCGTCTCGCCCTGGACTTGGAAGCGGGGCAGCACGTGGAGGTGGTGGCGGAACTGACGGCGCTGACAGCTGGGCATCCGCTGCGCGAGCGACTGCGGGAACTTCTGATGCTCGCGCTCTACTGCGGCAACCGGCGGGCCGAGGCGCTGGCCGCCTACGCCGACGCCCGGCGCCTGCTCGCCAGGGAACGGGGCGTCGCCCCCTCACCCGGACTCTCCGAACTGCGCCGACGTATCGCGCGGGCCGACCCCCGCCTGCCCGTCCCCGTAGGGGTGCGCCCGCGCTCTGCGGATGAGGGCGCGGCACGGCGGTACCGACCGGCTCAGCTTCCCCTCCGCACCCTGGATTTCACCGGGCGGTCCGCGCTGGTCGAGGAACTGATCGCGAACCTCGGCGCGGGCAAGGGGAGCGGGGTGGCCATGTGCGCGGTCGAGGGGGTCGGAGGCGTCGGCAAGACCGCCTTGGCGGTGCATGTCGCGCACGCGCTCCGGCCGGTCTTCCCCGACGGACAGCTGTACGTCGACCTCCAGGGCTCCGGACCGCGCCCGGCCGACCCCGAAACCGTACTGGGGGCTTTCCTGCGGGCCCTGGGGGTATCGGACTGCGCCATACCCGAGGAGGTGAGCGAACGCGCCGCGCTCTACCGTTCCGTACTCGACGGCCGCCGCGTCCTGGTCCTGCTGGACAACGCCCGTGACGCCGCCCAGATCCGTCACCTGCTGCCGGGCACGAACGGCTGTGCCGCCCTGATCACCAGCCGCCACCGGCTGACCCACCTGCCGGGGACACATGTAGTGGCCCTGGACATCATGCGACTCCAGGAAGCCCTTGCCCTGTTCACCCGCATCACCGGCGAAGGAGGCGAGGACGCCCGGGACGTGGTCACGGCGTGCGGCTGTCTGCCGCTGGCCGTCCGGATCGCCGCCGCCCGCCTGGTGGCACGCCGCGCCTGGACCGCCGCCGACCTCGTCCGCAAACTGGCCGACGAACACCGTCGGCTGCGGGAGCTCCAGGCCGGAGACCTCGGCATCGAGGCCACCTTCGAACTCGGGTACGGGCAGCTTCCTCCCCGGCAGGCCCGCGCTTTCCGGCTGGTGGCTCTGCCGTGCGGGCCGGACATCTCCCTGGGCGCCGCCGCGGCCGTACTCGGCCTGGGCACCGAAGAAGCCAGGAAGACGCTGGAGTCCCTGGTGGACACCTCGCTGCTGGAATCCCCCGCGCCGGACCGGTACCGCTACCACGACCTCGTACGCCTCTACGCCCGTACTCGTGCCGAACGTGACGAATCACCGGAGCGGCGGGAGGCGGCGCGGTCCCGGCTGCTGGATCACTACCTGGCCACGGCTGCCCGCGTGTACACGATGAACCGGCCCGGAGAACCCCTGCTGGACCACCTGGAGCCCACCCGATATCCGGGCCTGCCCTTCGATGACCGGGAAAGCGCGCTGGAGTGGCTGTACACGGAGGCCGGGAACCTGCTGGCGTGCGCCCGCGGCTCGGCCGGCGGACCCCTGCTGCGCCGCGCGGCGGATCTCTTGCTGGTGACCAAGGACCTGGCCGATTCGGGTACGGGCGCCCGGCAGTACGAGCAGACCATCGCCCGCCTGCTGACGGCCGCCCTGCAAGCACGGGACGTCCACGCCGAGGGGCGGCTGCGCCTGCTCATGATCCATGTCCACGTCATGGCCGGCCGTGTCGCGGAGGCGGACCGGGAGGCGCAGGCCGCCATGGCGCTCAGGCCCCATTGCGCGGACCCCGTCCTGTCCTCCCAGGCCCTCAATGAAAGCGGCATCATCGCGAGCCTGCAGGGCCGTCACGAAGACGCGGAATCCTTTCTGACACAGGCGCTCGCCGCCTTTCGCAGTTACGGAGCCCAGAACAGTGTGGCCAGCGCACTGGCCAACCTCGCTCGCCTCTACCAGGACACCGGCCGCATCGCCGAAGGGGTGAGCCTGGCCGAGCAGTGCCTGGCCCTCTACCGGGAGATCGGCGCGACGACGCGGCTGGCCTTCGGCCACTACGAACTCGGCGTGGCCCTGACACAGGCCGGGCGCCCGGAGGACGCCATACGGCAACTCGAACAAGCCGTACCCATCTACCAGGACAGCAGGCAGTGCCTGTGGGAGGCGATGACGTACTGGCGGATGGCGGAAGCCCAACTCGCCGCGGACCGGCCCGCCCAGGCCGCGGGGCGGGCCGAAGAGGCCCTCGCCATCCTGCAGGGCCCCAGTGGCCAATGGGCCCGCGCCAACGCCCTCACCGTCCTCGGCCACGCCCTCCAGCAGACCGGGCATACGGACCGCGCCCGCGTCTGCTGGCAGAAAGCCCTGCAAACGTACGAGGCACTGGGCTCTCCGCAGGCCCCCGCGGTACGAAGGCTCCTGCCCACGGCCAGACCGACACCGGTGAACAGCGCCAACGCCACGGGCGCCGCGGGCGCGTAAGGCCTCGCCGCTCCGGGGGACCGTGGCTACCGCGGAGCTGCGCACCGACCGGTGAGCGGTCGGTGCGGGCTCGGTCTACCGGTTCGCGGCTTCGCGGGAGGTGATCCGGTTCGTGCGGCCGACCGCGCGGCCCACCGCGTTGCGCACCGCGAGGCCCGGCCGGGTGCGGGGCACCAGGAGTCTGGAGAGCGGGCCGACGCGTCGCTGCCGCGGGCCTACCTCGCGGCGGAGCCGCGACTCGTAGGCGGCGAAGGCGCGGGCGTGGTCACCGGGGTGGGCGGCGAGCTCTTGCGCGAGGGCGTACGCGCCCGCCATCGCCATGCTGGACCCGTCGCCCAGCAGGGCTGTCGCCGCCGCCGCGTCCCCGAGCAGTACGACCCGTCCGCGGGACCACGAGGGCACCCGGAGGGTGGTCAGGGGGTCGAAGAACGGAGCCGGGTGGTCGAGGAACGCCGCCACGAGTTCCGGTGCCCGCCACCGCACGTCGGCGTAGGCGTCGGCCACGGTCTGCTTGTGCAGGGCGATGTTCTTGCGGTCGTGGGGCGCCGCCTGCGCGGCCCGGAAGGTGAAGATCGCGAGCGGAGTGGTCCGCGAGGGGTGGACGACCAGCATCCGGTTCGGCACGGTCAGCATCGTCATCTCGCTCGGGTCCTCGATGGCGTCGGGTTCCAGCGGGACGGTGGCGCCGTACAGGCCCAGGTCGCTCGCGAACTGCCGCTCGGGTCCGAACACCAGGCGCCGTACGGTGGAGTGCATCCCGTCGGCACCGACCACCAAGTCGAAGCGCCGTGGCGCGGATCGCCGGAAGGTGACGTCGACCCCGCCTGCGTCCTGGTCGAGAGCGGTGACCGTGTCGTCGAACAAGAACTCGGCCTCGGTCTGCGCCGACCGGTGGAGCACCTCGGACAGGTCGGCCCGGGTCACCTCGACCGTCGGCGCCTGGTCCGAGGTGAGCGGGAGTTGCAGGATTCGCCTGCCGTCGGGGTCGAGCAGGGTCAGTGACCGGTTGCGGGTGGCGAGCCCGCGGAGCTGCGGGAGGATGCCCATGCGGTCGGCGACCGGGATCGCGGGCCCCTTCACGACGATCGCGCTGCCACCGGAGCGCAGCTGCCGGGCGTGTTCGACGACCGTCGGCCGGTAGCCGTTGCGGGAGAGCCAGTACGCGAGTGCGGGCCCTGCGATTCCGGCACCGACTATCAGTACCTCGGGCTTCTTCATGACGATGACCTCTCGGAGTGTCGATGACCAGGTCCCCGGCGGGTGCCGGGGCCGGGTCTCGGGGCGCGGCGGCACGGGGCAGCGCGATCGGACCAAGGTACGAAAAATTTCGTACCTCAGTGGAGCACATCCTTCAGGTACGATTCAAGTCGTACCTGAAGGGGGTGCCGCGTGACCGCGAAGAACCTGGCCGGCCCGGAGGCCGACGCGCTCGATCTGGGCGCGGTGTTCCGCGCCCTCGCCGACGAGCACCGTCGTTCGGTGATGACGCAGTTGGCCGCCGACCGCAGCGACAGCGAGCGGGGCTGCAACTCCTTCGATCTTCCGGTCTCGAAGCAGACCCAGACCCACCACTTCCGCGTCCTGCGCGAGGCAGGTCTCGTCGACGAGATCGACTACGGCAACCGCAAGGGCATCCGACTACGACGCACGGACATCGAGAAGAGATTCCCCGGGCTGCTCGCCCTCCTGGGAGCAGACCCTCCGGGCGATACCGCTCCTCGCTGAGCACAGGCGAGTACAAGCGTTCGCCCATGACCCCTCGGCTCCGGGATCGTGTGCTTGAACCGTCTTCGCGCAGACAGCGCCTGCTACGGCGAGAGTCGTACGCCGTGCCACCGATGACGTGACCGGGCCGGATGCCGGCCTGCTCGCCCTGCGGGCGAATACTGCAACTCTCGAATACCGACACTCCACCAGTGCAGGATCGCGCGCAGGGCGCTGATCCTGTTCCGTGTGAGCTCGACCTCGACGGCGATCACGCGACGGCGATCAGGCGGCCGTCGGGCGCCACCAGTACCAGATCCGGCCAGTGCACCGCGCAGGCGCCGGCCGCGACGCCGAGCAGCTCGCCGCGCCTCAGTGGGTACCCCGCGGGTACCCACACGCCCGCCAGGAGCTCCGCGACCCGGCCGGACGCCTCGGCGGTGCGCACCTGGCGCCCGGCGGCAAGCCCACCCCCACCGGCAAGGCCGTCATGGAACTCGGGCGCCCGGACCGCGGCGCCTGCCTACCCGCAGGGCGGATGAGAATGCCGCGGCACCTGCCTGCCCGTCGGCCCCGGACCGGGCGCCGCGGGTGCTCGGCGTCGACGAGTTCGCCTTCCGCCGTGGCCGCCGCTGATCGTGGACTGCGCCCGGCGACACCACGAGGAAAACAACCACCTGGTCGAGATCGGCTACCCGATCAGCGAAATCGCCCGCCGCCTCGGCATCGACCGCAAGACCGTCCGCCGCTACCGCGACACCGGCTTCGACGTGCCCCTCGCCTGCGCCCGCGACCGCCGGAACGTGCTCCTGGACGAGTTCAAGCCCTCCCTGCACGCCGCGTGCGCACGCGGCGTGGCGGCACGGCCGTCCCGGCGCCGGCTTCCGCCCCCAGCCCGCGCACCATCAGCGGGTGGATCATGCGCCCGCGCGTCACACGGATAGGAAAGGACGTCACGTTGCAGGCAAACTGCGGCCGGCACGTCGCAGCGGCGGTCCCAGGACATCTTCGACCTCGGCGGCCACCGTATCCAGCAGCTCCTGGCCGAACAGACACACCGACGACTCCCAGGGGTGCCCGAAGCTGCCAAGCCGGAAGTCCTCCGAGAGATAGATGTAGTAATCGCCGTCGGGGTAGGGGCTCAGCGGCCATGGTTCCTGTCCATGCCCGCCGACGCGATGCGGAGCAAAGGAGTAGGAGACGTGCTGCCAGTCGAGCGCGAACAGCCTGGCCTCCGGCTCGACGCACGCAGTCAGCCCCTGCTCGACAACCGCGACAAAGCGGTCCAGACGCGTATAGCTTGCATCCTCGTCCAGTGACGCCAGACTCCATGTGACGGAGTCAGCCGGCTCCTTGATCGCAGGCCACTTGGCCCAGTTCACGCTCGGACTGAATGCGAACTCCGCGTAGAAGCGGTCCCAGACGCTTCGGTACTCGGTTTCCGGCAGCTCGGTTACAGGCTCGCTCGTCATTCGCGCAGACTATCGAGTTGGCCCGGCGTGCTCCCTTCGACGCGTACCCGTCACGAGATCGCTGACAGAACCTCGTGTATCGGCTCGCTTTGCGGCGAAGTCCCCAGAAGTGGCATGAGCTCCAAGCGACGAAATCGCTTCAGGACGGTGCGGCTGGGCCTGGGCGAGAACGACGCGCTGGTGGCTGTCGAGCACAAGCGCGGCACGGATGCGGGCGTGGTCAACCAGGGCCAGTTCCACCTGGCGTGGCTGATGGATCACTGCGCCGAGTTCGGGCATCTGGTCCGCGCGTGCCCGGGGGCGGCAGCCGCCTCCCGGCTGCGGGGTATCGGCCCGGCCGCCGATCACAGCCGGACCAGCATCTTCCCGGTATTGCGCCCGTCCATCATCCCCAAAAACGCCTCCACCGCCCGGCCGATCCCGTCCTCGACCGTCTCGTGGAACGTGAGCCGCCCGGCGGCCAGCCAGCGGCCCGCCTCGCGTTCGAACCGTGGGCGCAGCGCGGCGTGGTCGCCGATTTCGAAGCCGCGCAACGTGAGGCGCTTCTTGACCAGTTCGGTCATGTTGCGTGGGCCTCGCGGGGGTCTGGTCGCGTTGTATTCGGAGACGGCTCCGCACAGTGCCGCGCGGCCGTCCTGGTTCAGCAGGTCGATGGCGGCTTCCAGATGCTCGCCCCCGACGTTGTCGAAGTAGACGTCGATGCCGCCGGGCGCCACCCGTGCGAGTTGCCCGCGTATGTCGCCGTCCTTGTAGTCGAAGGCGGCGGTGAAGCCGAGTGTTCCGGTCAGGTACGCGACCTTCTCCGGTGACCCGGCGCTGCCGTACACCGCTTTGGCCCCGCGCAGCCGGGCGATCTGGCCCGCCAGGCTGCCCACCGCGCCGGCCGCGCCGGAGACGAACACGGTCTCGCCCGTCCGCAGTCCGGCGATCTCGGTGAGGCCGACGTACGCGCTGAGTCCCGGCATGCCGAGCACCCCGAGGAAAGCGGAGTCCGGGACGCCCGCGATCCGTTCCCGGCGGGTGAAGCGTGCGGCGGATGCGACGGCGGCCGTGCGCCAGCCGAGGTCGCTGAGGACCAGGTCACCCGGAGCGAGGCGGGCCGATCGCGACTCCACCACCTCGCCGATCGCGCCGCCGTTCATCGGACGGCCCAGTTGGTAGGCCAGGGAGCCGGAGTGGTCCGTGCCCATCAGGGCCCGCATGTAGGGGTCCACCGAGAGGAAACGATTGCGCACCAGTACTTCGCCCTCGGCGGGCGGCGGCAGCTCCCGCTCGACCAGCCGGAAGTCCCCGGGCGCCGGCCGCCCGACAGGCCGCGCGGCCAGTTGCCATTCCTGCGCGGTGGTGCGCATCTGTCGTCCCCCTCGACGGACCGTGTGCTGTCGGCGCTTCCACTGCCTCAGGCGGACACCGGCTGTGGCGTACCGCGCTTGGCGCCCTCTTCGAGTACGAGGGTGAGCAGGCCGGGGAAGCGGCGTTCCAGTTCCTGCGCGCGCAGCGAGTTGACCCGGCGGGTGCCTTCGTCCCGCTGGCTGATGACGCCGGCCTCGCGCAGCACCCGCAGGTGGCGACTGAGGGCGGACTTGGCGATGGGCAGGTCGAAGGTGCCGCAGGGCACCGCCGACTCGGTGGCGAGCGTGAGCACGATGCTCAGCCGGACCGGGTCGGTCAGCGCGCTCATGACGGCGAACAGGTCGAAGTCCCGCTCGTCGGGATGGAGCAGGGGCGAGGACGTACGGCTGGCCATGCCCTCAGTATCCCTCACCGTCCTCACCCGTGTCCGGCATCGCATCATGTTCACTTGAACGCGAACATGGGTTACGGTCATGACCACGCTCGACCGAGCGCCCACCGTGTGTCCGGTGAAAGGAATCCGCCATGCCCGCCTCCACCTCCGCCGCCCCGATCGGCGTCGGCGTCATCGGCCTCAGCGCCTCCGGCGGCTGGGCCGCCCGCGCCCACCTGCCCGCGCTCGCCGCCGTGCCGGGCTATGAGCTGCGCGCCCTGTCCGCCAGTACGCCGCGGTCGGCGCGGGCCGCGGGGGAGAAGTACGGCGTGCCGCTGGCCTTCGGCAGCGCCGGGGAGCTCGTACGGCGTGACGAGGTGGACCTCGTGGTCGTCTCGGTGAAGGTGCCGGACCACCGCGAACTGGTCCTGGCCGCCCTCGAAGCCGGGAAGACGGTGCTCAGCGAATGGCCGCTGGGCAACGGCCTCGCGCAGACCGAGGAACTGGCCGCCGTCGCCGAGGCCCGGGGCGTCCGTACCTTCGTCGGGCTCCAGGCCCGCTCCGCGCCGCCGGTCCGCTACGTACGCGATCTGATAGCCGACGGATACGTGGGGGAGGTCCTGTCCACCAGCCTGATCGCCTCGGGCCGCCGCTGGGGAGCGGAGGTCGAGCCGGGTGGCGGCTATCTGCTCGACCGCGGCAACGGCGCCTCCCTCCTCACCATCCCCTTCGGTCACACCGTGGACGCCGTGACCATGGCCCTCGGCGAGTTCGCCGACCTCGACGCCACCATGGCGACCCGCCGCCCGCGGGTGCGCGACACGGTGACGGGGGAGTCGGTGCGGATGGACGTGCCGGACCAGATCGCCGTCGGCGGTGTGCTCGAAAGCGGCGCGGTGGCCTCGATCCACTTCCGCGGCGGCCTGTCCCGCGCCACGAACTTCCACTGGGAGATCAACGGAACCGCCGGCGATCTGCTGATCACCGGCGCTTCGGGTCACCTGCAGTTCGGGCAGGTCACCGTGCACGGAGCGCGCGGCGCGGACACGGCGCTCGCGGAACTGCCGGTCCCCGCCGCGTACGCGACGCTGCCCGCGCTCGCCGGGCGCACCACGGAGGACGCGTACACCGTGGCTCACGCCTACGAGCAGATCCGGGCCGACCTCGTCGCCGGCACCCACCACGCCCCGGACTTCGCCCACGCCGTACGCCGCCACCGCCTGCTCGACCGCATCGAGCGAGCCGCCGCCTTCTGAGCGGGCCGCGGCCGGTGTCCCGCCGCCTTCCGGCCGGGGTGTGGCCTGTGCGCCGCCCTCCGACCGGGCCCGGCCTGCGGGGCGCAGGATTTTCCGTCCGGCAGCGTGCGTCAGCGGCTCTCCAGCGTCCACCACTGGCCCGGGCGGTCCCGGTCCTCCCACTGCTGGACGTTGGCCCCCGGCTCCGTGCTGTCGTCGGCGACTTCCAGCAGCAGGCCGCTGGCGTAGTTGGTCAGGGTGAACGTGCCGGGCGCGTCCACGTCCTGCTCCAGGAGCCATTCCTGCGCGCCGTAGTTGTTGGCCTTCCACTGCTGGACGTTGGCGCCGTTCTCGGTGGAGGCGCCGGTGACGTCCAGGCGCTTGCCGCTGCCCACGTTGGTCAGGTGCCGCAGTCCGCTGCCGGGGTGGACCTCGGTGACCTGCCACAGCTGCGCCGGTGAACCGTCCTCCTCGCCCTGCCGCACGTTCGCCCCGCTGCCCTTGCGGCCGTCCTCGACCTCCAGCAGCAGGCCGCTGCTCACATTGCGCAGTGCGTACGCCCCCTCGCCGACCGCCGCGAGACCCTCGGCACCACTCACGTCCGCCCCATTTCCCGTTGTCGCGGCCCATCGCCGTCGAGTCGCTCAAGTGTACGAAGACGGGTGTGGCGGCCGCGCTTTCCGTGCCGGGAGGCGGTGTGCGAGACGGTCCGGACCATGATCGACGAGCCTGTCGGGGGGACCGCTCGAAAATGGTCATGGTGCAGCCCCTGCGTTGACTGGCCCGGAGCCAATATACTCGGCAGGGCTTCGGAGGCCCGTCCCGGCGTGGACGGGCTCCGGCCGAGGCTGCCTGGGTTGGGTGGTGCGGGGGATCGCCCTACTCGGGTTCAGCCGCTGCCCGGCCGCTCCTCCCGGCCCGCGTGAGCGGGTGGTGGGGGGAAGGGAGGAGCGGCGGGCGAACGGCGCCGGGTCTGGGGTGCTTGGCGCCGTTCACACCGCTTGTGCGGAGGGGTTCTGGAGAAGCCGCTGACCGGCCTGGCGCCGCGCCGTTCCGACCGCGGCCGCGGCCGCGCGGGCACGCCGGGTGTGCGGCGATGGAATTCGGTTGCGCCGGGAGCGGCGAGCCGGGTGATGATACGTCCACGAACGCGCGTTCGCCGTCGTGAGCAGCGGTCCTCGGTAGGGGAGTTGCCGCCGAACGTGGCCGGGCGCGCGGCGCACACGTGACGGGCGAGGGCGTGACGGGGGGAGACGTTGCGTCGGGGACGGGGGAGCGGCCGGATGGTCACGGCGCAGTCGGCCCGATGGCGCGGGCCGGCGGTGCTCAGGGCCCTGCTGTTGGCCGCCTTCGCCTTCAACACCGCGGAGAACCTGCCGATCGGCCTCCTGGAACTCATCTCCGAGGGGCTGCGGGTGCCCGTACCGGCGGTCGGCTACCTGGTCACCGGTTACGGCGTGACGGTCGCCGTGGCGTCCCTGCCGCTGACCCACCTCACACGGACCGTGCCCCGGCGCCACCTGCTCACCGGACTCCTGGCCGCGCTCGCCGTGTCCAGCCTGGTCGCGGCGTCGGCCACTTCCTACTGGCTGCTGCTCGCGGCGCGCCTGCTGACCGCGCTCGCGCAGGCGCTGTTCTGGGCCGTGCTGGGGCCGGTCGCGGTGGGTCTGTTCCCGCCCGGAGTCCGCGGGCGCGTGGTCGGTGCCCTGTCCGTCGCCGGTTCGCTCGCACTCGTGCTCGGTGTTCCCGCCGGGACCTGGCTGGGCCGGCACAGCGGCTGGCCGGTGCCGCTCGCGGTACTGGCCGGTCCGGCGCTCGTCTCCCTCGTCACCGTCGCCGTCCTGCTGCCGACCGCACGTCCCGAAGAGGGGCACGCCGCCTACGGAACCGGCCCCGACGCCCGCCTCTTCGGGACCGTGCTGGCCGCCGGGACCCTGTCCGCCACCGGGGCGTTCGCGGCATACACCTACATCGTGAAGTTCCTCGGCGACGTGAGCGGGTTCTCCCCGGACGCGGTCAGCGCCCTGCTCCTGACGTTCGGTGTCGCGTGTCTGGCCGGGGTGGGCGTCGCCGGGGTGCTGCTGGACCGCTTTCCGCACGCCACGCTGATCGCGGCCGTCGCCACGCAGACGGTGGGCGTGCTCGGGCTGTACGCGGCCGGCACCGATCCCGTGGCGGCGGTGGCGTTCCTGGTCCTGACGGGAAGCGCGCTCGGGCCGGTGTTCATGGCCACCCAGCACGCGATGCTGCGGTGTGCGCCGGGCCGCACGGACATCGCTCTCGCGGCCAACTCCGGTGCCTACAACGCCGGTATCGCGGCGGGCGCGGCCCTCGGCGGACTGGTCCTGCCGCTCGCGGGTGTACGGGGCGTCTTCCTCATGGGCGGGCTGCTGACCGCCGGCGCCTGTGCGGTGCTGCTGGGCGAGCGGGCTGCTCCGTACCGTCAGACGCCGAGCACGTCGGCACCGGGCGCGCGGCTTGCCGCCACGCACGCCGCGCCTTCGAGGCGGAGGAGCTGTTCCTTGCGCGGCAGGCCGCCGGCGTAGCCGGTGAGGGTGCCGTTCGCGCCGATGATCCGGTGGCAGGGGCGGACGACCAGCAGCGGGTTCCGGCCGATGGCCGTGCCGACCGCGCGGACCGCGGCGCGCGATGCGCCGATGCGGGCGGCGATGTCGCCGTAGGTGGACGTCTCGCCGTACGGGACGGCCTCCAGGGCCTGCCAGACGCGCTGCTGGAAGGGGGTGCCGCCGGGCACGTACTCGATGGCGAAGCGGGTGCGCCGGCCTTCGAAGTACGCGGTGAGCTGGGCGGCGATCTCCGTGAAGGCCGCCGGGTCGTGGACCCACGCCTCCCGGACCGCGGCGCCGCCCTTCTGGTCCGGTACGGACAGGGAGGCCAGCGCGGTGCCGCCCGGCGCGGTTGCGGACGGTTCGCCCACCAGCAGCAGGTCGCCCAGCGGGCTGGCGAGCGTCGTGTGGACTGTCGTGGCCGACATCATCCGGCCCCTTTCTCTGTTTCTCCGTGCTCTCGTGCCGTTCACCGGCTCGTCCGTCACCTCTACCGTGCTCGCGCGGGCAGGCGACGGCTGGCGGGATTCGGACGTCGCATTCCCGCCGGTGACAGCGGCGCCGAGGGCACGCGGGGCGCCCGGCGTGCCGGACGGTGCCGGCGGCCGGACGCGGCGGGCACCACCGGACCCGGTGTGCCGCGCGGCGGGCCCCGCAGCGTACCCCGGCCCGGGCGGCGTCGGCCCGCGCGCGCCTGCCCGTCGCCCGTTTCCCCTGCTCGCGGGCGCCATGACCGGCCCCGTTCCTGGGCAGGATCAGCACAGCGAACCCCGGCCGGCCGGGTGGCGGTGTGGCGGGGGAGCGGGGGCGCGACCGGACGGGGCCGGTCGGGGGCTCCGGCGCACCCGTTACGATCGGCGGCATCGTGGCCGTCGCCGGGAGGAAGAGATGGGCCTGTTCCGCCGTGGACCGAAGCGGGATCCGCGCGAGACCCCGCGCGACGGGGAGTTCGCCTTCTTCTCCGCGCGCGAGGGCGGTGTCTTCCGGTCACAGGTCCGGCAGGCGTTCGCCGAACGGGGCCTGGAGGTCACGGTGTACGCGGGCGTGGTCGCCGACTCCGGCGGGCGGCAGTTCGGGCTGGGCAACCTCGCCGCGGTCTGCCACCGCGACCGGCGCGGCGAACGCGTCTGGCCCGCGATGATCCGCGACCACGTCGGCAAGGTGCTGCGCACGATGGACGGGCCGCAGCCGTTGGAGACCCTCTCGGAGGACGAGATCCGGGCCCGGCTGTTCCCGCGGGTGGTCGCCGAGGAGACGCTGCCGCCCGCGGACTCCTTCCGGTACGGGCACACACCGGCCCCCGGCCTGCGCGAGGTGCTGGCCCTGGATCTGCCCGAGGCCGTACAGATGCTCAGCGAGGACTCGCTGACGGACCTGGGCGAGGTGGCCGAGCTGCGCATCAGGGCGCTGAACAACCTGCGCGCGCTGCCGGTCGAGGGGCACGAGACGGTACGGCGCGGTGACGGCTCGGCGTTCGAGGTGGTGCTCGGCGACTCGTTCTTCACCGCCAGCAGGGTGCTGGTCCTGGAGGACCTGGTGCAGCGGGTCATGGGGACGCCGCTGACCGCGGACGGCGCGCTGGTCGCGCTGCCCTTCCGCCACCAGCTGGCCTTCCACCCCATCCACGACGCGCAGGTCGTACCGGCGCTCCAGGCCATGGCGCAGTTCGCCGCGGCGGGGCACGAGGACGCGGCGGGGGCGATCAGCCCGAACGTGTTCTGGTGGCGGCGCGGCGGGATGACCCGGCTCAGCGAGCCGGACGGGGACGGGCTCCGGGTGGTCGTGGACGTCGATTTCCAGGACATGCTGGAGCGGCTGGTGGACGACGAGGCCTGAGCCCGGTGTGCGCACGCACGGGTCCGGCCCGGTCGTGCACGGGTCCGGTCCGGTCAAGCGCAGGCCCGGCCCGGTCGTGCACGGGCCGGTACGGAAACTTCCCGCGAAATTCGTGCCGGAGGGGAACTCCTGCCCGCTTCAATCGTTGAACACGGTGAGGCCCCGCGTCATCCCCCGTGCGCGGGGCCTCACCAGCTCCGTGCCCGCCGCGGCCCCCAGGCCCGAGGGCCCCGCTCAGTCGCCGAGCCGCGCCCGCTCCTCGTCGCTGAACAGCCGCGAGCGGATGAGGAAGCGCACGCCCTCGGGCGCTTCGAGGGAGAAGCCCCCGCCCCGCCCCGGCACGACGTCCACGGTCAGATGGGTGTGCCGCCATCGGGCGAACTGGTCCGCCGCCATCCAGAAGTCCACCGCCTCGGCGACGCCGGGCACGGACAGCTGCCCGAGCAGCACGTCCGACGCGCCCGTACGGAACTCGCCCGCCGGGTAGCACATCGGGGAACTGCCGTCGCAGCACCCGCCCGACTGGTGGAACATCAGCGGTCCGTGCGCCGCGCGCAGCCGGTGGATCAGCTCCTCGGCCGCCGGGGTCAGGTCGATGCGCCCGGTGGTGTGCTCCGGGGTCCCGGCGCTCATGGCGCCCACCGCAAGGGCCGTGGTGCGTGGGGCCTGCATCGGTCCATGTGCCACTCCTTCGCCGTCCGTCCGGATCAGGTGCGGTGAAACTCCCGGTGCGCGCCGGGGAGATGGCCGGCCGTCGCCGCGGTGCCGACGCTCTTCGCAGTGTAGTGGGCGGGCCTCGGGCTGTCCGTGAGGGTGCCCGGGGCCCGCCCACCTCCGGTACGCCCGCCCTCCCCGTACACGCCCCCGCATCGGCTCAGTGGACGGAGAAGCCGCCGTCGACGAAGAGCGACTGCCCGGTGATGTAGGCCGAGGCGCGGCTCGCCAGGAAGACCGCGGCGCCCGCGAAGTCCCCGGGGAGGCCGTTGCGCCCGGTCAGGGTGCGGTCGGCCAGGGCCGCCACCTTCTCCGGGTCGGACGACAGGCGGGTGTTGAGCGCCGTCATGACGAAGCCCGGCACCAGCGTGTTGCAGGTGACGCCGTACGGTGACCAGGCCTCGGCCTGGGAGCGGGCCAGTGACTCCAGGGCGCCCTTGGACACGCCGTACGCGCCGCTCTGCACGAACGCCCGGTGCGCCTGCTGGGACGTGATGTGGATGATCCGCCCGAAGCCCCGTTCGGCCATGCCGGGCCCGAACCGCTGCCCCAGCACGAACGGCGCCTCCAGGTTGACCGCCATCGTGGTGTCCCACACCGCGTCGTCCAGCTCGCTCATCGGCGGACGCAGGTTGACCCCGGCGGAGTTGACGAGGATGTCGGGCTCGCCGAATATCCCGGCCGCCCGGTCGGCCGCCGCGCGGACGGCCTCACGGGTGCCGAGCTCGGCGCTCACCCAGGCCGCGCGGCAGCCGTCGGCCGTCAGCTCGTCGACCGTGGCGACGAGTTCGGCCTCTTTGCGCGCCACGATGACGACACTCGCGCCGGAGCGGGCGAGGGCGCCGGCGATGGAACGGCCGATCCCGGAGCTGCCGCCGGTCACCACGGCGACCGTCCCGTCCAGTGCGAAGAGTTCGGAAACATAGCTGTGCGAGGTCATTGCCGCACCTTAGACGGCAGATCGGGGCCCGACGACACCGGCCCGGCGGCCCTGGCGGGGGAGATCAGCGCGTCGGCCGCACCGGCTCCACCAGGGCGGCCAGGCCGTCCAGGACGCGTTCGAGGCCGAAGGCGAAGGCGTGCTCCGGGGCGTACGCGCCGCGGTGTGCCTCGCCGGCGGCGGTACCGATCCGGGCCGCGCGCGGATACCGGCCCGGGTCGAAGACGGTGGCCAGTACGGGGGAGGCGGCGGCCCACCACTGCTCGTCGGTCAGGGCGCTGTCCCGGGCGGCGGCGTGGGTCCGTGCCTCCGTGCGGACGGCGGACTCCACGAAGCCGAGCAGGAACGTGAGCGCCGCGTCCGTCGTCACGTCGTCCAGGCCGAGGCCGTCGAAGGCGGCCAGTTCGTGTTCGTACTTGGCCATCGCCCCGGGGCCGAGCGGCGGGCGGGAGGCCGGACGGGCCGCGGCCCACGGGTGGCGCCGGTACAGTTCGCGGTTCTCCCGTGCGACCGCCGTAAGCCGCGCCCGCCACGGCGCGTCGGCGTACGCGGCGCGCGGCATCCGCAAGTAGGCGGTGTCCAGCATCAGATCGAGCAGTTCGGCCTTGCCCGGCACATACGTGTAGAGGGTCATCGGGGTGACTCCGAGCCGCTCCGCCACGCGGCGCATGGTCAGTCCGTCGAGCCCGCCGTCGTCGGCGAGGCCGGTCGCGGCCCGTACGACGGCGCCGATGCTCAGCGCCTGCTTAGGGCCGCGCCGGTGCGGCCCGCCGGCGCCCGGGGCCCGCCACAGCAGGCGCAGGGCGCGGGCCGGGTCGGCGCGGTGTTCCGTGGTCATCCGTCCGCCTCGGGTCGGGGTGGTGGACGGCGGCCGGGTGCGCTCCGCCGCCGTTATCTCCGTACGCTGTATAGAGTACGCCGTACGCGGAAAGTGTGGGAGAGTACGGCGACGCGACGGGGGTCCGGGGCCACGGCCCGCCCTCTGCTGCCCGGCCGAACGAGGCACCACCGCCCGGCCGACGTACCGCCGTACCAGAGGAGAAGGAACCGACATGCCCGCTGCTCCCTCCAGCCCCCAGCCGGCCGCCGCGGACCTGCACCACGTCATCGAGGTGCGTGGCGCGCGGGAGAACAACCTGACCGACGTGTCGCTGGACCTGCCCAAGCGGCGGCTCACCGTCTTCACCGGGGTCTCCGGATCGGGCAAGTCCTCACTCGTCTTCGGGACCATCGCCGCCGAGGCACAGCGGCTGATCAACGAGACGTACACCGCGTTCGTCCAGTCGTTCATGCCGAGCCTGGGCCGCCCGGACGTGGACGCGCTGCGCAACCTGAGCGCCGCGATCATCGTCGACCAGGAGCGGATGGGCGCCAACTCCCGTTCCACCGTGGGCACCGCCACCGACGCGTACACCATGCTGCGCATCGTCTTCAGCCGGCTGGGCACCCCGCACATCGGCACCTCCAGCGCCTTCAGCTTCAACAGCGCCGAGGGCATGTGCCCCGAGTGCGAAGGCCTCGGCCAGGTGTCGGCCATCGACATCGACCAGCTCGTGGACCGCGAACTCTCCGTGGAAGAAGGCGCCGTCACGGTGCCCAACTTCACCGTCGGCTCCTGGTACTGGCAGGTCATGATGGGCTCCGGCTTCTTCCCGCCGGACAAGAAGCTCAAGGACTTCACCGAGCGGGAGTGGGCGGACTTCCTCCACAAGCCTGCGACCAAGGTGAAGGCCGCCAACCTCAACACCACGTACGAAGGCCTCGTCACCAAGGTCCAGCGGCTGTTCCTGGCGAAGGACCGCGACGCGATGCAGCCGCACATCCGGGCCTTCGTCGACCGGGCCGTGGCCTTCACCGAATGCGGCGTCTGCGACGGCGCCCGGCTGAGCGCCGCGGCGCTCTCCTCCACCATCGACGGCGTCAACATCGCGCGGTGTTCGGCCATGCAGATCAGCGACCTCGCCGCGTTCCTGCGCCGGATCGACGACCCGTCCGTGGCGCCGCTGCTCGCCAACCTGCGGCACCTGCTCGACTCCCTCGTCGAGATCGGCCTCGGCTACCTGAGCCTGGACCGCCCGGCCGGCACCCTCTCCGGTGGCGAGGCGCAGCGCGTGAAGATGGTGCGGCACCTCGGCTCCAGCCTCAGCGACGTCACCTATGTCTTCGACGAGCCCACCGTCGGACTGCACCCGCACGACATCCAGCGGATGAACGACCTGCTGCTGCGCCTGCGGGACAAGGGCAACACGGTGCTCGTCGTCGAGCACAAGCCGGAGACGATCGCGATCGCCGACCACGTCGTCGACCTGGGGCCGGGCGCCGGCACGGACGGCGGGCGGATCTGTTACGACGGGGACGTGGCCGGGCTGCGCGCCTCCGGGACGCTGACCGGGCGCTACCTGGGGCACCGGGCGCGGCTGCGCGAGACGGTGCGCCCGCCCCGCGGCACCCTGGCGATCAAGGGCGCGGACCGGCACAACCTGCGCGACGTGGACGTGGAGATACCTCTGGGTGTGCTGACCGTCGTCACCGGCGTCGCCGGCTCCGGCAAGAGCTCGCTGATCCACGGGTACGTCGCCGGGCGCGAGGGCGTCGCCGTCGCCGACCAGTCGCCGATCCGCGGCTCGCGCCGCTCCAACCCGGCCACCTACACCGGTCTGCTCAATCCGATCCGTACCGCCTTCGCCAAGGCCAACGGCGTCAAGGCGGCCCTGTTCAGCGCCAATTCGGAGGGGGCCTGCCCGCACTGCAACGGCATCGGGCTGGTCTACACCGACCTGGCGATGATGGCGGGGGTGGCGTCGGTGTGCGAGGAGTGCGAGGGCAAGCGGTTCACGCCGAAGGTGCTCACGTACAAGCTGCGCGGCAAGGACATCAGCGAGGTGCTGGCGATGTCCGTGTCGCAGGCGCACGCCTTCTTCCCGACCGGGCAGGCGCACGCGCTCCTCGGGCGGCTCAACGACGTGGGGCTGGGGTATCTGCGGCTCGGCCAGCCGCTCAACACCCTCTCCGGCGGCGAGCGGCAGCGCATCAAGCTGGCCATCCACATGACCGAGAAGGCGACGACGTACGTCCTGGACGAGCCCACCACCGGACTGCACATGGCCGACGTCGATCAGTTGCTCGCCCTGCTCGACCGGCTGGTGGACGGCGGCAACTCGGTGATCGTCATCGAACACCACCAGGCGGTGATGGCCCACGCGGACTGGATCGTGGACCTCGGACCCGGGGCCGGGCACGACGGCGGGCAGGTCGTCTTCACGGGCACCCCCGCCGACCTGGTCGCCGGTGGTGACACGCGCACGGCCCGGCATCTGCGGGACTACGTCGGGCACACCGGGCCGGTGGGGCGCTGACGGGTGAAAGCGCCGCGGACCTGCCCCTCGCTCACCAGGCGAGGGGCAGTGCCTCCAGGCTGAACTGCCGCGTCTGCGAGACCCGGAAGCAGATCTCGTCCGGCGGCACCGCGAGCCGCAGCCCCGGGAACCGCCCCAGCAGCGCCGGGTAGGCGGCGGCCATCTCCATCTTGACCAGCGGAGCGGCGACGCAGTGGTGGATGCCGTGCCCGAAGGCCATGTGCGGGCCGGCCTCCCGGGTGATGTCGAAACGATCCGGCACGTCCCCGGCCTGCGCGCGGTTGACGGCGAACAAGGAGCAGGCGACCCGCTCACCCGCTTCGATCACCTGGTCTCCGATGGCCACGTCCTCCAGGGCGGTACGGGGCGCCACGGTGTGGATGACGGTCACGTAGCGCAGCAGTTCCTCCACGGCCCGGTCGATCAGCTCCGGCCGCTCCCGGAGCAGCGCGAGCTGGCCGGGGTGCTCCAGCAGCACCAGGGTGCCCAGCCCCAGCATGCTGGAGACCTGCAGGAACCCGTCCGATACGAAGGTCGCGCCGAGGCCGGCCAGCTCCTCGTCGGTGATGTCCGCGCCGTGCCCCCGCACCACCGCGCCGAACAGGCCGTCGCCGGGCTCGCGGCGCTGCCGCTTCGCGAGCTCGACCATGTACGCCCAGTACGCCTTTCCGACGGCCGTCCGCTGTTCCGGGGTGCCCGCGTCGTTCTGGGAGATGTCCAGGTAGCGCGCCAGTTCCGTCCGGTCGTCCCGGGGAATGCCCAGCAGCTCGCAGGTGATCAGCCCCGCCATCGGCCAGGCGAAGTGCCGCATGAAGTCGGCCGGCTGCCCGACGCGTTCCACGGCGCCCAGGCACTCCGCCACGACCTCGTGGACACGCGCCTCCAGCCGCCGCGTGCGCCGCGCGGTGAACTCCGGGGCCACCATCTTGCGCAGCCGGGTGTGGTCGGGCGGGTCGCAGGTCAGCAGGTTCCCCGGCAGGTTCGGGGGCCCGGCCCCGTCCTCCCCGGCGTCGGGCAGCGCCGAGCTGAACCGTTTCAGGTCGCCCAGCACCTCCCGCACTTCGGCTTCACCGGTGGCGACCCACTTCACTCGTCCGAAGGGCCCGAAGTCGACGTGGGCCGCCGTCAGCGGCGACTCGGCCGTCTGCCGCAGCAATCCGGGTACCGGATCGAAACGGTCCCGGCGGACGTGTACGGGTATCTCCTCGGGCCGGGTCATCCTGACATCCCTTCTCCGTCGTCGACCGCCGCGGAGCCGGGCGACCACGCATCTCGAAGACGGCGCCGGCCACGGAAGAGGGGTGGCCGGTGACCGACGCCGGGTCCGGCCGGTCCGCACGGTGTTCCCGGCAGCCAAAGGAACAGCCGGGCTCGGTCGGCGCAGCGCATTCCGCCGCCGCGCTATGCGGCACCGCAGGTGTCCCCACCGCGGAAATCCGAGTCGGCACGGACCGATTGCCTTCACTGTGCGGTCACCGAAATGCGGGGGCAACCGCAACCAGTTGGACGGGGCCGCGGCCCTCGGGACCGGCAGGACTGTGCCGGTTACGCCAGGTCGCGTACTACGGGCGGGAGGTCCGGTCGGTAACCGGGATCGGCGTGGGCGCGGCGGTTGCGGCGGGCTCGCAGGCGCATGGCGCCCAGGACCAGGGCTCGTACGGGCGCGGAGGGGCGGCGGGCGCCGACGGCGTGGCGCAGCGGCTCGTCCAGGAACACGTCGGCGGCGGTGCGGACGACCGGGCCCAGCGCGGGCGGGAAGAAGCGGCGGATGAGCATTCCGCGGGTGGCGGCCCACAGTTCCGCCGACGCGGGTGTGGCGGCGAACTGCCGCTGTTCGTAGCGGTCGGTCCAGTCGGCGAACGCGTCCCACGTCGCCGGGACTTCGCGGATGCCCATCCGGTCGGCCAGGCCGAGGTAGAACGCGTGCGACGCGGCCTTCTCCGCCCCGGTGGTGGCGCGCCACGCGTACCTGTCGCACCAGCGCATCGGCGCGACGTCGAAGCAGGACAGGACGTAGCGGAAGGCGTCGTCGCCGATCTGCCAGCGGGAGTGGACGCGATTCAGGGCGACGATGGTTTCGGCGCCCCGCGGGCTGTCCAGCCCGGCGGCGAACAGCTGGTGCATCATCAGCCCGGTGGTCTTGGCGCGGACCTCCGCCCGCCCGGTCATCTTGCCGGTGGACGCCAGGAGCCCGGCGATCTCGGGGACGGCGAAGGTCCGGTAGAAGCCGATGTTGAGCCCGAACGCGAGGTCCTCGCTCAACTCGTGCCGGACCAGGTGCCGGTAGACGGCCTCGGCCCGTTCCAGCGGCATGGCCACGCCGTCGTACGAGGAGAGCGACGCGTGGTACGGCACGTCCGCGGCCTCGCCCCTCGCGTCGTCCTCCACCTCCCGGGAACTCCCCTCCGAATCCCTCAAGACGCCTCGGCCAGCACGCGCGTCACGAACGGCCCCTGGAGATGCCGGGCCACGAGAACGAGATGACGGCGCTCGTCACCGGGTGCCACATCCGCCCCGGGCGTGTGCTCGCAGTGCCGTTCGGGTCGCTGCCGGGCCCGCAGCGCGCGCAGCCCCCCGACGAAGGCCGCCGCCGCGACCGCGGCCTCCCTCTCCTGCGGCGCCATGTCCGGGTGCTCGGCAGCGCACCGCCGGGCGGCCGCGACGACGTCCTCCGGTACCCACGGGCGCAGGGCGAGCTGCCCGTCGCGGATCTCCCGCGTCCGGCGGGTCAGCCGCCACTCCAGGTCCCGCGCCGTCAGCCACTCCGCCCATGGCCGCCGCGGCCCGTCCAGCGCCAGCCGCCCGTCCACCTGCATGGCCGCCGTCCACAGCGGGCGCAGGGCGCGGTAGTCGGCACGCCGCTGACGCCAGCCGGCCGCGGCGGCGCCCGCCCAGCCCACGGCGAGCACCAGGCAGCCGACGCAGCCCGAGAGGGGGCTGACGACGGACCCCACCCAGTCCAGGACGTGCGTGCCGGCCGCCGCCGCGCCGATGGCGACGCACTTGGTGAGGCAGTAACCGCCGATCAGCGCGCTGCCGACGGCCAGGCACCGCAGGCTCCGGCGCAGCAGGCGCTGGGCGGCCGCCGCGGTGGCGTGCCGCCGGCACGTACGGCCCAGCTGCCACAGTCCCCACGCGAACGCCGCCTGGTAGACGAGCAGGAAGGCGAGGACCGGCGGCTGTGCCGCGTACGTGGTGTCCAGCGGCAGCGAACTGTCCAGGCCCGGCGGGAAGAGCGCGAACAGCACGAGCATGGCCGCGATCACCGGCCCGTACACCCAGCCGACCTTGCGCCGCACCTGCGTGCGCACCGCCGCGTACGGCACGGCCCACGCCTGTTCCCCGGCCCGGCGCCGCGACGGCGGTGCCCACAGCAGGACGAGCACGACGGCACCGGCGCCGAACAGCAGCCTGGCGACGTACACGATCAGCAGGCCCAGGAAGCCGACGCCGGACGATTCGTTGATCACGGCCGCCACGGCGGGCGCCGAGCAGAGGAAGGAGACGGCCGTGGCGGCCGAGGCCACCGCCATGACCAGCAGCGCCGGGAAGCGCTGCCGCCGCCAGGCACGCGACTTGAAGACGGCGAGCACCACCCACAGCGCGCCGATGGCCAGGTAGAGACAGTTGGCGACGAGGTCATACATGCCGGCTCCTGCGGTGCTCCAGCGAGGTGACCACCGAGGCGCTCGCCGCCTCGTCGGGTGCCAGCGCGAGTTGCTGCCACAGCAGGGTGCCGAGGATCTCGGCCTGTTCCTCCGCCGGATCGGCGTAGTGCGAGCGGCCCAGGACCAGCCGGGCCACTTCCGGGTCCAGCGCGTCGAGTTCGGGAATGTGGGCGAGCAGGAGATGGGCGATCTCGTGGCAGATGATGTGTGCCTGGTGCGCTTCGCTGGTGTGCAGCGGGTAGTGGATGCGGTCCTCGGTCAGGTGCTGTTCGAACTGCCCGGACCGTTCCCCGAGCGGTGTCTCCCGCGCGACCAGCACGATCGGACGCCCGCGCCGCGCGCCGAGCCCGTCGCACAGCTCCCGCACCGTGGAGTACGGCGGCAGGTCGGCCTGCTCCAGCAGGGCCCGGCACTTGCGCCGGGCGCTACGTAAACCCACGAACGCGCTCCCCTGTCCCTCGGGCAACCGCCAGTGAACCGCACGCCCGACGGGTAAATGCGAGGCGCTCACGGATCTCCTCCGGTCTCGACGAACTCAACGACATACCACAACGGCCGCATCACGGGCCACACACAGGGCTCGCACCTCGCCACGCTGCCGCCGCTCCGGTGTCCGCTGTCTGCGTCCCGTGTCCGCGTCCCGCCCATCGGCGCGCGATCCACTCACCCGCGCACGGCCTCGTCACCGCCGCCCAGCCCGATGGCCTTGCGCAACTGCTCGATGACGGCCCGCACCGGCCCCCGCATGGCCGGTGGCAGCTCCGCCGCGCCCTCGGCGATCTGCCGCACTTCCTCGTCGTCGAGGAGCCCGGCGTGCCCGGTGTCCGCCGCGCCCCCGGCGGCCCGGTGCGCGACCTGCTGCGGCCTGCCCGCGCGGTGGGTCTCGATCATGCGCAGATTGCGCTCGACGGACCGTACGGCGGGGTGGTCGGGCGGGTTGAGGAAGTAGTCCGTGGACACCCCGAACAACCGGGCCAGCCGCCCGGCGTTGACCAGGCTCGGCACCGACAGTCCCTTGCGGAGCTTGCCCACGTACTGGTTGGACAGGCCGGTGTGCCGGCCGATCTCGATGTCCGTGTACGGGCGCCCCTGGGCAGCCGGATAGATCACGTCGATCAGACGGCGCAGACGCTGGGCGAACAGTGCGGCGTCCGGCTCCCCGTGCGGGGGCAGCGGCGACGGCACGTCCGGCTCGGGGGTGGGCATGGCGGCATCCTAGCCCCGGGCGCCCCGCCTCCAGAAGCCCTCAACACCCCCACGGATAAACGATAGTGGACTCCATCGGATCAACGTTTCCGAACTGACCTGCACATTCCCGGTCATCATCCGCCCATTGGTTGACACCACCCGACGACTCGCGCAAGATCGGAGCCCTGCGAGCGGAACCCCGCCACCCGCATCTCCGTCCACCGCCCCGGCTTCTCACCCTCCGCGGGGGAGGGGGTGAAGCCCCGGGCGGGGGCGGGGTGGTTTCCCCCTGCCCGGCGCACGGCGCCGCGCGTACGCCTGCTTATGTCCCCGGGACCACCCTCGTGCACGTATGCGCGAACGTACCTCTGTGCGGCATGTGCAAGTGGACTGGCCGATGGGCATATCTCCAGCGCGAGGTGCGGGAAGGGACGCGGCCGGTCGGTAGCGCCCCTCGCGTGATGTGCGCCCGCCGGTTCCGTCCGGTCGCCGGCAACCGGTCCGGGCGCAGGTGCGGTCGCGGGCGAAATCGTCGGCGCCGCGCACCTATCGGCCGGTGGCGGCTCCGGACGGCTCGGGGCGGCTCATGACGGTTCGCGGGCGGGCCAAGGCGGTGTCCGGGACGCGAGGCGGGCCGGGGGACGGACGTCATGAGTGCCGCCGGGCAGGAGGAAGGCGAATGCGCCTGGACCGCGACCGCCGGTGGCTGCTGTTCGCACTGGGCGCGGGCGTTCCCATAGCCGCCGGCGACCTCGCGCTGGGACCCGGGCACAGCCTGATCGGACTCCTGCTGCTCTGTGTGCTGATGGCCGCCACCCGGCTCGACGGGCCCCGCACCGGCACCGTCTCCCTGTACGCGGTGCTGCTGGCCACCGGCGTTGCGATAGGGGAGGGGGAGTACGGCGAACGGGACGTGCAGGTGCGCCTGGCCGCGCTCGTGCTCGGCGGCGCGTACGCGACCTGGAGCGCCGCCCAGCGGGTGTCCCACGAGGGCGAGCTGACCGAGACCTCGTCCGTCGCGCAGCGCGCCATCCTCCAGCCCACCTCCTTCCGGCTCGGCGGACTGGCCGTTTGCGCCCGCTACCACTCCGCCTCGCCGCAGGCCCTGATCGGCGGCGACCTGTACGCCTTCGCGCACACCGCCGCCGGCCTGCGCATGCTGATCGGCGACGTCCGCGGCAAGGGCCTGCAGGCCGTACGCCTGTCGGCCGCCGCCATCGGCTTCTTCCGCGACAGCGCCTACACCCAGCCCGACCTGCCCGCCGTCCTGGACGCCACCGACCGGCGCCTGGCCGGCCTGCTCGGCGCCGAGGACTTCGTCACCGCGCTGGCCGCCGAGTTCGCGGCGGCCGTCCGGCCCGGCACCACCCGCGTCCGCCTGGCCAACTGCGGCCACCACCCACCCTTGCTCCTGCCCGCCGGAGCCCCGCCCCGCCTGCTCACCCCGGCCGAACCGACCACCCCGCTCGGCCTGCACCCCGCGCCGGTCGTCCAGAGCGTCGCCCTCGAAACCGGCGACCGCATGCTGTTCTACACCGACGGCCTGGCCGAGGCCCGCAGCCCCGAGGGCGTCATGGTCGAGCTCGCCGACCTGCGCTCCGCCTGCTCGCGGGCGGCGCTCGACGAAGCCGCCGACGCGGTCCAGGACGCCCTGCTCCGCCACACCGACGGCGCCCTCGCCGACGACGTCGCCTTCATTCTGGTCGAGTCCTGCCCGACGGTGCCCCACCAGGACGCCCGGACCAGGCCCGGAGCGCGGGGCCGCGCCGCCCCGGCCGCCGGCACGGCCCACTCCTCGTACGACGCCCTCCGTCCCTATCGCAAAGAGTGGCGCGGCCCCCGGCTGCCGGGGACGGGCGCCCGGCGCACCCCTCCCGACTCCTGAGAGAACCGGAAGCACCGTCCGGGTGACCCGTGTCTCACCTGCGCGGCACCGCTTGTCTATGCAACTCGTTGCATAGAAGGATCGGGGCATGGCGCTCGAACACGCGATCCTCGTCTCCCTGCTGGAGAAGCCGGGCTCCGGCTACGAGCTGGCCCGGCGGTTCGAGCGGTCCATCGGCTACTTCTGGACCGCCACCCACCAGCAGATCTACCGCGTCCTCAAGCGCATGGAGGCCGACGGCTGGGTGACCGTCCGGGAGGTGCCGCAGCAGGCGCGGCCGGACAAGAAGGAGTACTCCGTCGCCGCCCTCGGGCGCGGCGCCCTCTCCTCGTGGCTGCACGAGCCGATCGAGCCCGAGAGCGTACGGCACGACCTCGCGGTCAAGATCCGCGGCGCGGCCTTCGACGACCCGGCCGCACTGATCCGCGAGGTCGAACGGCACCACCAGGCGCACACCGACCGCCTCGCGCACTACCTGGCGGGGGAGCGGCGCGACTTCACGGGCCCCGAAGCGCCCGCGGCACCCGATGCCGGGCAACAGCTCCAGCACGTCGTCCTGCGCGGCGGCATCGCGTACGAGCGGATGACGATCGCCTGGCTGGAGGACGTGCTCGCCACGCTCCACAGCCTCAGAACCGAGGAGTGAGGGGCCGCGGTCCGGGCGTGACACCGGGTCCCCGGCTCCCCGCCAGGGCGATCCGAGGAGTGCCTTCACGTCCGTCCCGTACGAAACCCCCGCCACCGCACTCCGTACCAGCCCGACACCCCCGTCCCACGCCCACCCGACCCCGAAAGGCGGACCTCATGGCCGACCCGCTGCTCTTCAACCCGCGTACCTACGACCCGGCACACTTCGACCCGGAGACCCGCAGGCTGCTGCGCGCCACTGTCGACTGGTTCGAGGACCGCGGCAAGCGCCGGCTGATCGAGGACTACCGCTCCCGTGCCTGGCTGGCGGACTTCCTGGCCTTCGCGGCCAAGGAAGGCCTGTTCGCCACCTTCCTCACTCCGGCGTCCGCCGCCGGGGAGCAGCCGGGCGGCCAGGCCGACGGGCAGCCGGACAAGCGCTGGGACACCGCCCGCATCGCCGCCCTCAACGAGATCTTCGGCTTCTACGGACTCGACTACTGGTACGCCTGGCAGGTCACCATCCTCGGCCTGGGCCCGGTCTGGCAGAGCGACAACGCCGCCGCCCGCACCCGCGCGGCCGAACTCCTCACCCAGGGAGAGGTGTTCGCCTTCGGCCTGTCCGAGAAGACGCACGGCGCCGACATCTACCACACCGACATGCTGCTGGAGCCCGACGGCGACGGCGGTTTCCGCGCCAGTGGTTCCAAGTACTACATCGGCAACGGCAACGCCGCCGGCCTCGTCTCCGTCTTCGGCCGCCGCACCGACATCGAGGGCCCGGACGGCTACGTCTTCTTCGCCGCCGACAGCCGC
Source organism: Streptomyces sp. NPDC059788 (assembly GCF_042732265.1). Lineage (NCBI taxonomy): Bacteria > Bacillati > Actinomycetota > Actinomycetes > Kitasatosporales > Streptomycetaceae > Streptomyces > Streptomyces sp. NPDC059788. Next base: position 150,396 of record NZ_JBHWHY010000013.1, read on the forward strand.
CACCCCGCGTACCACCTCGTGAAGAACGTCGTCGACTCCTCGAAGTACGTCAGCGAGTTCCGCCTCGACGACTACCCCGTCGGCCCGGACGACGTGCTGCACACCGGCCGCGCCGCCTTCGACGCCGCGCTCAACACCGTCAACGTCGGCAAGTTCAACCTGTGCACCGCCTCCATAGGCATCTGCGAGCACGCGATGTACGAGGCCGTCACGCACGCCCACAACCGCATCCTGTACGGCCGCCCGGTCACCGCCTTCCCGCACGTGCGCCGCGAGCTGACGGACGCCTACGTGCGCCTCGTCGGCATGAAGCTGTTCAGCGACCGCGCCGTCGACTACTTCCGCTCCGCGGGCCCCGACGACCGCCGCTACCTGCTCTTCAACCCGATGACGAAGATGAAGGTGACCACCGAGGGCGAGAAGGTCATCGACCTGATGTGGGACGTCATCGCCGCCAAGGGCTTCGAGAAGGACACCTACTTCGCCCAGGCCGCCACCGAGATCCGCGGTCTGCCGAAGCTGGAGGGCACCGTCCACGTCAACCTGGCCCTGATCCTGAAGTTCATGGGCAACCACCTGCTGAACCCGGCCGAGTACGCGCCCGTGCCGTCCCGCCTCGACGCGGCCGACGACGCCTTCCTCTTCCGCCAGGGCCCGGCCCGCGGCCTGGGCTCCGTACGGTTCCACGACTGGCGCGCCGCCTACGACGCGTACGCCGCGGTGCCCAACGTCGCCCGCTTCCGGGAGCAGGCGGACGCCCTGTGCGCGTTCGTCACCACCGCCGCCCCCGACGAGGAGCAGAGCCGCGACCTCGACCTGCTGCTCGCCGTCGGCCAGCTCTTCGCCCTCGTCGTCCACGGCCAGCTCATCCTCGAACAGGCCCGCCTGACCGGTCTGGACGAGGACGTGCTCGACGAGCTGTTCGCCGTCCTCGTACGCGACTTCTCCGCCCACGCCGTCGAACTGCACGGCAAGGACTCCGCCACCGGCGACCAGCAGAGCTGGGCCCTGTCCGCGGTCCGCCGTCCGGTCGTCGACGAGGCCCGGTCCGCCCGCGTCTGGGAGCGCGTCGAGGCCCTGTCCGGTACGTACGAGATGGCGCCGTAGCACGCCGGTGGGGGCGGCCCCGCCCCGATGCCGGATGCGGTCGGGGCCGCCTGAAGGTGAACGCAACGAATGGGACGCCAGATGACAATGAGGAATTTGGGCTTCCAGTGGCGACTTTTGGACAAATGCCTCCCGAGTCACGCACATCGCGCTCCGACCCGCCATGCTCAGTACATCCGGGTCAGCCGCACGGGGCGCCCGGCCGAGCAAGGGGGAACCAATGAGCACACTGAAGAAGCGCGCCAGACTGGCCGCGGCCGTCGCCGCGCCGCTCCTGCTGTCCGGTGCCACCCTCACCGTCACGGCGCCGGCCGCCAGTGCCGCGCCCACCGGTGCGGACGCGTGTACCCACCCCGCCTGGTCGAACAAGTCTCCCGGCAAGGGCACCGCGAAGGGCACCTCCGTCAAGGTCCGCACCGGCCCCAACAAGGAGTGCGGTGTGACCGCCACGGTCGGTACCGCCGTCGTGCTGCAGTACCACTGCTGGGTGACGAACTCCGCCGGCAACAAGTGGACGCACGTACGGATCGACGGCACCCAGATCAACGGCTGGATCTACAACAAGAACCTGGACGACGGCGGTTCGGTACACCCGGACAACAAGTGCTGATCTGACCCGCGTCACCCGCACCACCTGCACGGCCTCAGGAGCGAGCCCAGCGTCACACGGGCCGCTCCTGAGCGCCGTCCGGGGGCGGTGGCCGCGGCGCGGGGGAGGACGGGGGCGCGCTCCGGGGGAGCAGGCGCGATGATGCCGGGACGGCGCGGCCCGCCGCGGCGCCGGACATCCGGATCGAGGACGAGGAGTGAGTCCCATGCGCATCGCGGTCAGTGAGTTCATGAGCCTGGACGGAGTCGTGCAGGCGCCGGGCGGCCCCGAGGAGGACACCGACGGCGGGTTCGCCCACGGTGGCTGGTCGCACCCGTTCTTCGACCCGGAGATCGCGGGCGGCGCCTTCGACAAGGCCCTGAGGGCCGCCGACGCCCTGCTGTTCGGGCGCCGCACCTGGCAGACGATGGCCGCGGCGTGGCCGGAGCGGGCCGGCGACCCGTTCGCCGACCGGATGAACGCCATCCCCAAGTACGTCGTCTCCGGGACGCTGGGCGACGACGAACTGACGTGGGGCCACACCACACGCATCCCCGGTGACGAGGCGGTCGCCCGCATCCGGGAGCTGCGCGCGGCCGAGGGGGGCGACCTCCTGGTCATGGGAAGCCCCACGCTCGTCCGCACGCTCCTGACCGAGGGGCTGGCCGACGAACTCAAGCTGATCATCATGCCCGTGCTGCTCGGCGGCGGGAAGAGGATCTTCCCCGACGACGGCGGCAGGCGCACGCTCGAACTGATCTCCACGGTCACCAGTGGTACGGGTGTGAATGTGTGTACCTATCGCCCGGTTGCCGGGAAGTGAGGCGCATCCAGGTGTGCGAATCGCGCTCCGTACCGTCTCTCGAACCGGTGCGCGGATTTTCGGATGATCGGCCTGGAGTCTGCGGTCGAACTGCACTGACTGGTGATCAATAACGGGCGCTGGGTGATCGATAGAAGTCTTTCGTGAAGGTTTCATTGATTCATGAACCTTCTGCTTCGTCTGCGCGTGTGGTGTCCGTAAGCTGCCAGCAGTCCCGCCGCCAGCCCCGGCCGTGCGGGCCGCGCCGCGCAGTCCCGAGGAGTTGGCCACCATGAACATCCGGTGCCCCGAGCTGAGGGAGGGCTGCCGGGTTGTCTGCCCGGTCGGCGAACTCGATCTGGCCACGGCGCCGGCGTTCCGCGACCAGCTGAGAGGGAACGATGCTGCGCTGCCGCCGTACGTGGTCGCGGACCTGCGCCGCATCAGTTTCATCGACAGCAGCGGCCTGCACGAACTGAAGGCCGCGCAGGCGCGCTGCGAGGCGGTCGGCGGCTGGGTACGCGTGGTCTACGACCACGGGGCCATCGACCTGCTGTTGCAACTGACCGGATATGCGGAGCGCTTCCCCCGGTACGCGAGCGTCGAGGAGGCCTGGTGCGACCGACCACTCCATGCCTCGGACGAGGGGGGAGGGTGAAGGGCGGCCGGCGTGGCGCGTGGGCGCTCCGGTCCGCAGCCGGGCCGCGGCCGGTCCGCAGCCCGGTTCAGGCGCCGGGGCCGGTGCTCACCGGGTGCGGCGGCCAGACGGGGCGGTAGGCCACGGGCAGGCTGGCCAGCGCCCGGGTGACGGTGGGGAAGACGGCCAGTACCTCCCTGCTGCCGGTGTTCTCCAGCATCCACAGCACACGCCGGCCCACCCCGGCCAGCAGCAGGCGGCCGTGCCGGCGGCTGAGCAGCCAGTGCAGCCCGAGCAGGCAGTTCAGGCCGCGGGAGTTGCAGTAGACCAGGGCCGAGCAGTCCAGGACCACGTAGCGGTAGCCGGTGTCCACGTGGCCGCCCATCGTCGTACGGAAGTACTGCTCCCCGGAGTGGTCGAGTGCTCCGCTGACGCGGATGACCGCGCACGCGTCGCAGTCCGCGACCATATTGACCAGCAACCCGTCAGCGTGCGGCATCTCGCACCTCCGAGCGGCGTCTCGTACCAACACCTGTGAGCCGGGCTCAACACGCTATCCGTACGCGGGCACGGGTACCAGGCGTACCTGCCGCTGGGGCGGCACCTTGCGCCAACCCCTTGAGAGGGTGCAGACCAGCCTGCCGTCCACGGCCCGGTCACCGGCAGCGGACCTCATCCTCCTGGAACGCGCGGCGGCCCCGGGGACTCCGTTCAGTCTCCGTGCGGCCGTATGGGCCCGTATGCGGTCCTCCGGCGGCGGGCGGCGAGGCGGCGGGGGCCCGTGTCCGCCGGACGGCCGCTCCCGTACCTGGTCCTGGACCTGGACCTGGACCTGTACCCGGACTCGGCCTCGGAACCGGACTCGAACCCGGGACCGAGGCCGGACGCGGGAAGCAGCGCGAACGGCCGTGAAAGCGGCACGAGTTGCAAGATCCGGTACACGCACCGCGGCGGCTGGCGCAGATAGGTCTCCCCGCCGTGCGCGGCCGCCCGGGACCGTACCTCGCACAGCCACTGCAGCCCGCTGCAGTCGAAGAAGGTGACCTGGCTCAGGTCCAGCACGACCGTGCGTACGGACGGCGAGGACACCTGCGTCAGGGCGGGGGCCAGCCGGCGGGCAAGTTCCAGGTCGAGGTCTCCGAACACCGACAGCAGCAGCGTCCCGCCGTCCCGCCGCGCGCGCCAGCACGGCCCGATGCTTGCGAGGTACGGGCCGATCGGCCGCCGCCGCGGCCTGCCGCCCTGCCGCCACCAGCGGGCGCCCCTGCGGGCGAGGCGGCGTGCGGGAGCGGTGCGGCCGCGGAAGTAGCGTGAGCAGAGACCAGACACGGGCGTCTCCTCCGTCGGTGGACGAGCTCCGGCCCACGGGAAGGTGAGCCGGCGGTCGCGGCGGGGCGCGGTGGGCGTCCGACACTGCCCAGGGCGTTCGTCGGCCCGGCCCGTCGGACTCATCCGGTGTGATGCCCCCGATTCCGTACGGACAAGCACGCGTTGCGGAGGTGTCCCACGGGAGGCACACGGCACCCGGACACCTGAACGGCCGCCCCGTCACTGTGCGAGGACGGCCACCCGTCGCGCCACTGGCCGGGCCCACGCGCCGGCCCCGCCCGCCGTCGGGCGTTCCGCCGTGCCCACCTGCCCGGCCCACCTGCCGGGTCCCCGGCGCCCCGCGTACGGCACCGCGTGCCGCCGTATGACTCGTACTACGGCAGAACCGTGCGTGGCCGTCACCCGAACCGGGCATGGGTGGTACAGACCATCCGCCGAGATCCGGCCACCGAGGCGCAACCCGAGGGAACCCGGCGGCTTCCGGGGGGAGTGAGGCGAACGTTGCGTACCGGTCGTCGCGCCCGCGTCAGGACGACGCGGGCCGAATACCTCTTACCCCACGCCCACGAAACCGTCTTCTGGGCCCGCTGGCTGACCGCCGCCTTCCTGACCCGGGACGCGAACACCGGCTCCGGCCCCGCCGACCTCGCGGACGTCTGTCTCGTCGTCACCGAACTCGTCGCCAACGTCACCCGCCACACCCGCAGCAGCTGCCGGCTGCGTCTGTGCGTGCAGGGCGGCGTCCTGACGGTCGAGGTGAGCGACGACAGCCCGGACCGCCCCCGGCTCCGCCCGGCCGCCGCCGGCGCGGAGAGCGGACGCGGACTCCTGATCGTGTACGCCCTCGCCCACACCCTGGACGTTCTCGACGACCCGTCGGGCGGCAAAACCATCCGCGCCACATTGAACGGCGGCTGACCTCGCCCGCTGCCATCGGGTGACTCACCCGCGGGATGCGGCCGTGCCGGGACACGCGTCGTGGTCCAGCCGTGGTTCGCCCCGACTAGTCTTGGCGCGGCGGCAAGTTGGCAAGTCGGCACGACGACAAGTCGGCACGACGGCTCGGCGCCCTCCGCCACGGAGCGTCGGCCGCCGCGCCCGTCCCCGACCTCACAACGCCCTGGAGGAATACGGCATGACGACGAAGACCGCACTCATCACCGGCACCAGCCGACCGGTCGGCCTCGGCTTCGCGATCGCCCGTCAGCTCGCCGAGCTCGACTACCACGTGATCCTCACCGCGCGCGACCTCGCCCGCGCCGAACCCTTGGCCGCACAACTGCGCAAGGAAGGCCACCGGGCGACGGCCCTTCGCCTCGACCTCACCGACGCGGTCAGCATGCAGGAGGCCGCCGGCCATCTCGCCCGGACCGACGGACATCTGGACGCACTGATCAACAACGCCTGCGCCCCCGTCGACTTCACGGTCATGTCCGCGCTGGACGCCGACCTCGACGCCGTGCGCTCCGCGCTGGAGGTCGATGTGCTCGGCCCCTGGCGGCTGGTCCAGGTGCTGCTGCCGATGCTGAAAGCCGCCCCCGCCGCCCGCATCGTCAACGTATCCAGCATCTCCGCCCAGCAGATCGCCACCGGGCTGGACCTCGGCGCAAGCCTGCGCGCCCCGGCCCACTCCTTCGCCAAGCACTCGCTCGACGTCCTGACCACCGTGCTGGCCCGTGCGCTGAAGGACACCCCCATCCTCGTCAACGCCGTCGACCCGGGAGAAACCGCCACCCACCCCGAACGCGGCGACGAGGGCGAGGCCCGTCCCGCCGACGAGAGCGCACGCGGTGTCATATGGGCGGCGACCCTGGACGAGGACGGACCCACGGGCGAACTCTTCAGCAGCTGAGAACAGACCCTGCTGGCCATCTGAGCTTCAGACCAGGCGCCCCGACGGCCGCAGCCGGTATCGACGTGGCGTCACCAGCTGCGTGCGGTGCTGTGCAGATCGTCGAACATCGCGTGCAGGTGATGCCCGAGCGTGCCGTGCTGCGGATCGGCCAGCCGCCACCGGGCTGCGGCGAGCTGGTACGCGCCGTGGGGAGCAGGTCGGAAGCAGTGCCCCGGGCGGCTGGTCAAGCTCCGGCCGTGCCCGCCCAGAACTCCGGGAGCTTGCTCCGCAGGGTCGTGGCTGTGGCGAGGGCCGTCTGCGGGTCGTCGCCGGCGCGCAGGCCGTCGTCGGCGACGTCGACCGCCAGCGTCGCCAGGGCCTGTAGATCCAGGTCGGCGTAGTAGCCCAGCACCTCATCCGACCCGGCGGGCCCCTTGTCGCGCAGGCTCGCGGCGAGCAGCGCACACTGACGGGCGTACGCGGTCAGCTCCGCGTACACCGCCAGTGCCGAGGAGGCCTGACTGCCGTGGAGCGCCATCCACGACATGGCCGAGCAGACGGGGAAGACCCCGTGCGCCGGGGGCCGGGGCATCAGGTCGGCCTCGGTCATGCCGAGGCTGATGGCGGCGGCCGTCAGCACCGGGCGCGCCTCGGCGACCAGGTGGACCATCGAGCCCCACAGATCAGCGGCCGGACGGTTCGGGTACCGCGCCGCCAGGAGACCGTAGGCGGCGGTCTCCGTCATGAGGCAGAACGCCTCCGCGCTGAGTAAGGAGCGCAGATTCGGCAGCGAAGCGCTGCCCTCCCGCAGCGCGGAGGCCAGGACGTTGTCGGTGAGAACGCCGGTGAGGCCCTCGTCGATTTCCTGGACCAGCGGCTCGACCGGCCGCACGGATCGGTTCGTCATCTCTTTCGTCCTCTGCTCCGGCTTCTGCTGGTCCCGCTGCCCGGGACCGCTGTCCCGCTCAGTAAACGTCGCCGTGCGATCGGCAGGAGCCGTGCGGAGACGGGAGGTGCGTGAACGCGCTGAACGCTTGTTACCTTGTGAACGCGTCGGCTCCGAAAGATGGGCCGATGGGCTTGGGCCGGGGCTCTGTCGGGTCCCAGCACAGCGGGTCTCCGCACGAGCCCCGCCAGAACGTCCGGTGCGGGTGCGGGCCTGCGGGCGGCGGTTCGCGGTCCGGTGCGGGTGCGGGGCGTGCCGGCATGCGTGGGCAGAGTGAGGCGCCTGGGCAAGGATGCAGGCGGGGGCCTACGCCGGTGCGGGCCAGGGCGCGGTTGACCGTTTCGCTGGCGGCCGTCAGCTCCAGGTGACCCTGCGCGGCGTGCACGGCGCCCCGTACGCCCAGGAGGGTGTAGAGGCTGGCGTTGTCGCACCAGGTGATGCCGGACAGGTCCAGCCGCAGCCGACGGTGGCCGGTCTTGAGGTGGGTGACCGTGGCCTCGCGCAGCAGGCCCACCGTACGTACGTCGAGTTCGCCGGCCAGCTGCAGATCTGTTTCGTCGCCGCTTCCGGTACGGGAGCGAACGGTCAGCCGGGAATCGGGGGGCTCCGCCAGCGCAGGACGCAGAACGGGGACCACAGAGGGCTGGGCGTGCTGCACGGTCCCTCCAGTTGGCCGCCGGACGGGCCAAAGGCCCATTTCGACGCCGACCAGACTTCCCGGCACACCCTGCGCACCCGGCGCATTGAAGTCACCGTAGCGGCCGCAGACCTGGCACGGAAGCAGAGTGGCCGAAAGGGCCCCGGGAGGGGTAGTCGGACAAGCGCCTTGCACCAGCCGTACCCGGCGCACCAGCCGCACCCGCCGTACCTGCCGACCGACATCGACGATCCGCACCCGGGCCCGTTCCGGACCCGTGGCCGGGCCGCACCTGTGCGGTGCTGATGGGGCATCGCCTCATTGGCCCATCGCGCCGCTCCCCCCACAGCGGGTGGTCTGTCGGCCCCAACTCGGCCGGGAGTTCCCAATGCGCGCAAAAGTCGCAGGGCGTCTGATCCTGAATTAGAAATGAACCTTATCCAGGTGTACGCCTGGTAAATGAGCGAACGGATGACCGGTCTTCTCGGGAACGGAGAGGAAGAGAATGGGGCCTGACGCGGAAGAACTCGCAACGGGAGATTATGCCGATCCGGTGAGTGAATTGGTGCGTACGGCTGTCGTCTGTCAGCCGTTGGACGCAGTCGCGCGCCTTGTCGACTTGCTGGAGCGGACGCCGCACGGTAAATGCGCCGCCGACGAGGCGCTGCGTACGGCCGCGACGGAGCTGCCGGTGCACGAGGTGGCGCAGTTGGTGCATCTGCTGACGCAGCCGCCGCGGCCGTACGACGGTGCGGACCGGGTTCTGCGTACGGCGGCGGAGCACCGGCCCGTCGCGGAAGTCAGCCACCTCATGCTGTTGCTGCACAGGCCGCCGCATGTCGCGCGCTCCGGTACGGAGACGACGCGGACGGCGGCGGGCCGCCGCCCGGTGGAGGAACTGGCTCAGCTCATCAATTCGCTCGCGCAGGAGCGCGCGGACGCCTTCGCTCCAGAAGCGTCTTCGGACGCCGTGTCACCTGCGAGTCGTGGTGACGAGCGCGAAACGCGGAGGTTCGCGTGGGCCCGTCTCTCCTTCGCGGACGATTGGCTGTCGAAGCTGGCCGGGGCGGGGCTGGTCGTGTGCGGCGCGGCGTATGCGCCGATGGGTATCCGCAGCAGTTCCTCGACCGCGGCGGTGGCCGTGGCCGTCGGTCTTCCCGCTCTGTGCGTCCTGGTGGGCTCCCTGCTCTTCCTCAGGAGGACCGTCTCCCGTCTGGTGGCCGGTGTCCTGATCTCCGCGGCGGCGATCGCGCAGCTCCTGCTGGGGAGCGGCCTGATTTCCGGCCTGCCTTTCCCGCCCACGCTGCGCGGTACGTTGCTGCCGTCGCTTCCGGCCTACGTGGCGGCCGGGCTCGCCGTCATGTTCTCGCTCGCCGCACTGGTGCGCGCTCTCGCCGCTTCGCGGCCCCCGCACGCCGGGGCGCCTGTGCCGGTGGCCTGACGGGCACGTGAACGGACGGCGCGAGTTCCTGCACGTCCTCGGGGTCGGTTCCTGCGTCTCCGCGGGGTCGGCTTCGGTTGGCAGCCGGTGGCCGACCCCGTGTGGACAGCGGCGACTCCCATCGCACCCGGCCGAGCCGGGCCGGGCCGGAGCTGCCCGGGGAGGCATCAGCTGATGATGGGGAGCACGAGTTGGCAGTACGGGGTGGTGGCGGTGGAGGGGTCGAGTGCGTTGCGTACGAGCTGGAGGGTGATGGGGTCGTAGGGGCCGCCGATGTGCTCGGCGAGGTCGATGGGGCAGACGTCCTGCAGGGTGATGTTGTGCACCGACGCCCCGGGGCCGGGGGTGAGGTACTGGTGGTAGTAGGGGGTAGCGACCTCGTCGAGGCGGCTGACGATGGTGGTGTAGGCGACGCCGGGCACGGTGTCGCCTCCCCGGTCCAGGGTGGTGTGGACCTGCGAGCCGATGAGCTGGTCCGGTACGGCCGGCCCGGCGAGGGCGCCGACGGCATGGTGGAGGCCGAACTTCTGGATGAGGGTGCCCAGTCCGAGAATGGTCGTGCCGTGGTTGCTGGGGTTGATGCCCACGAGCCGGCGGACCTTGTTGCGTGCCGGGTCCCGGGCGTCGGCTCCGCCGGCGAATCGCAGATACCAGCGGGGCAGCACGCCGCCGCCTTGTGAGTGGCCGACGAGGTCGACCTGGCGGGCTCCGGTGACGGCCAGTACCCGGTCGACGTAGGCGGCGAGCTCCTCGGCGGAGTCGGGGATGTGGGCCGTGGCCTTGGTGATCGCGCCGCGGGGGGCTCCGTAGTTGAGTGCGAAGACGCAGTAGCCGTCGGCTTTGAGCTGAGGGGCCACGGCGTTCCAGGCGTTGAAGGCGTTCGCGAAGGTGCCGTGGAGGAGGACGACGGGGCGGGGGTGGGCGGGCGAGGGGGAGCAGTCCCAGTCGTCGGCGCCGGGGGGCGGGGCGTCGGGATGGGGGAGGGAGGCCAGGATGGCCGCGGGGTAGTTGTCGATGGCGGGTGAGGTCAGGGGGACGGGGACGAAGGGGACGGCTCGGGTGGCCGGTGCGGCTGGGGTGGTGAGGTTCGTACGACCGCTCGGTGCGAGGGAGGCCAGGGAGGCCAGAGGTCGGGACGGGGTTGCTGTGGCGCTGGGGGAGGTAGGGATGACGAAGGTCGTCAGCAGTGATGCCGTGAAGGCCAGGCGGCGACGCCGGTGATGGCATCCGCGGGCGTGGGCGGCCACGGGGCGGAGGAATCGCATGGGTCCCTTTGCGGGCGGAGGGAGCGCCGGGCCCGGAAACGACGACTGCGCTACGACACGCTGCGTCGGGAACCGGGGCCATCGGCTGCTTTGATCACCCCGATAACGCCCGGAATGTCGTCCCCAGTGCTTCGCGTCACCCTCGTGGAGCACTAAAAACGATCAGTCGAGTTGACCGCTCCGCTCCGCTGATGCTGTCGGCGGCGCAACCGTGGCCGGCGCCACCATGACGAGGACCGCCGTGTCCGCCAGAGCCGGAACGCGGCCACCACCCGCCGCCTCCGGCCGTGACCGGTGCGCGTCCCGTTCGTTGATCACACGCCCGACGGGCCGCCTGCGGCCCGTCTCTGCCCGGGGTGCGGGCAGCGGCCCCGGGACCTTCTTCCGGGGTTGCCGGGCTGCCGTCCGGGGCCTGAGCCCCGGATGGCGACGATGGCCCGTGCGTTCTTGAAAGGTCCCCATGCAGCAGACGGTGAAGCAGAGCCTGCTCGTCGCCGCGGCGGTCGGCGCGCTGGCAGGCTTGCCCGCCGCGGCCCACGCCGACACCTCCGCCGGAGGACGAACGGCCGACTCGCCGGGCTTCCTGTCCGGCAATTCGGTGCAGGTCCCGGTACAGGTGCCGCTCAACGCCTGCGGCAACACCGCCGACCTCGTAGGGCTCCTCAACCCCGCCTTCGGCAACCTCTGCGCCGACACCGACGGGTTCCCCACGCCACCTCGGCCCCGGCTTCCGGGCCGACAGCCTCCGCAGCCTCACGTGCCTGGCCAGAAGGCCCTGGAGTCGCGGCCCTTGCCGAGCCGGCGGCCTGCTACGGACAGTGCCGGGGCGACCGACTCCCGGCCCCACGGGTCCCCGTCCGGCAGCGCGGCCGTACCGAAGCGGCACACGGCGCTCGCCAAGACCGGCTTCGGCACACTGGGCGCTCTGGCAGCAGCAGGGGCCGTGCTGCTGACGGGCGGTGCGGCCCTCACCCGCCGGGGCACACCACCCTGCACCGCCCCACCGGCGCCTCGCCGCGGACACCCGAGGCACCGGGCACTCCGGTGACCGTCCTGGCGCTGCTGCGGGGAATGGACCATGGGCGGCCCGCCTGCACGCCGCGGACCTCCTCGGTGCCACGGCCCAGCCGCATCTGACCGCCCGAAACCCCACCTCGTCCCGCCTCGCTCAGGGCATGAGGGGGAGCTTGCCGACGACCTTGTCGACCCGGTTGCGCGGGCCGGCGATGCGCAGCGTGGCGGAGTCGGCGACGAGCACCGAACAGCCTGCCCAGGGCAGGCCCGGGTGCACGGTGCCCTCCGCACGGCAGACCAACCGCGACCTGGCCGCCGAGACCGGGATCGGCCTGTTCGTCACCTCGGGCGCTCACGACTTCCTCATCCACATCGCCGTCCCCGACATCGACAACATGTACGCGTTCGTCATCGACCGCCTCACCGAACGCCGCGAAGTCGCCGACGTACAGACCACGATGCTCTACGAGCACGTCCGGTCCCGCAGCATCGAGCCGACCAGCCCCGACCGGCCCCGCTCCGCACGCCGAGCCCGCTGACCGGGCGGCGATGCACGTGTGAGCCGGTGCCGTGAACTCTTCGGGGCTGTTTGCACGCGGGGCAGTGTCTTGTGCACACCCCGTGCCGCGACGACTCTGGTGCGGCGGCTCGTTCTCCTGAGCATCGTGCGGCGGCCGTCGAGCCCCGTCCGACGGCCGGGCCGTACCCATCGAACGAGAGGACGGTTCGCTCGTGTCATCACCAAACGGTTCCTCCGCCGGCCCGTCGTTCTTGACGGTGGCGAACCCCGGGTTCGAGCAGGGCACGGAGGGCTGGGCCTGGGCCGACGGCACCGGCGTCGCCACCGGCAGGCCGCACACCGGACGCTGCCACGCCCGGCTGGACGCCGGAAGGGGCCGGGAGGTGGGGCAGACGGTGACCGCGACCGGGAAGGGCTCGTACGACGTGTCCGCGTGGATCGCCGCCGGCGGGCCGCGCGGCGCGTTCCTCGTACGGGTCAACGGCGCGCCGGCCGGCGAGTCCGCCATCGCGGACCGCCCCTTCTACTCCCGCCACACCGTCTCCCGGGTCGCCCTGGAAACAGGGGACCGGATGGAGATCGCGTTCTCTTCCGGCGACGCCTGGGTCGACGTCGACGACGTCATGCTGTCGCCCGCGGCCCCGGCCGACCCGCGGGTCACCTCCTCGGCCCCGGTGCTGGCGGAGATGTTCGCGTGGGCCAAGCGCAAGGCCAACAGCTGGGTCCACCTGGCCGGGACGGTCGGCCCTCTCAACGTGGACGAGAGGAATCCCGGCGGGACCGGCACCGCGGCCTATGCCCCGTCGTATTGGGCCGGCTACGCGCACCGGAGCGGCTACTACGCGCGCGATGCCGCTCACCAGATTGTCGGAGCGCAGGTCCTGGGGCTGAACGAAGAGAACAGGACCATGCTGGGCTCCTTCGCCGTCTCGGCAGTGGCCGCTCACGTGTACTACCCCGTGTGGTCGTACAACTTCGACGCCCGGACATACCTGAGCATCGACTACCACAGCGCCGACTTCTTCGTGCGCGAGGTGCCCGCGCCTTTCGAACTCGTGGAGAAGACGGAACAGGCCTACCGGTGGAGCGGCGACGCCTTCTACCTCGGCGACGTCATGTGGGATTTCTGCCGTCATGCCACCACGGAATTCGTCGAGGCGCACGACCGGATCAAACCCAACGGCGTCGCCGAGGGCACGGGGCAGGGCATTTTCGCGGGAGCGGCCAGCTACAACGAGAGCGGCGGCGAGCAACTGGTCGAGGCCGGTGACGCGTTCGCCTCCCAGTACCGGGCCTACCTGGCCGCCTCGGCCCTCGCGTCGGCCCGGGGCGAGCCGGAACAGGCGGCCCGGTACGCCAACCGGGCCGCGAAACTGCGCACATACTTCCACCACGGCTGGGTCGCCAACCAGGGGGCCGCGATGACGCGCGCCTATTCCCTCTCCGGCGCACCGCTGTCCGGGTGGGGCAGGGAGAACAGCTGGTTCATGCCCATGAAACGCCTTTTGCTGCCCGGCCCGCGCAACGACGCCTATCTCGACTACATCGACGAAATGGCCGGGGGAGCGGGAAAACCGGTGAACATCGAGGCGATCACATACCTGCCCGACACCTTCTTCGCCAACGACCGCGACACGCAGGCGTGGAAATGGATGCGCTACGTCTACGACCACCGCGACGACCGCCACCCCGTCGCAGCGCAGGGACTCAACGGGGACTACCCGGAAGTCGCGTTCACCCTCATCTCACAGACCGTCGAGGGACTGATGGGATTCCGCCCGGACGCCCCCCGCGCCAGGGTGACCACCCGCTCGCACCTGCCCCGCGGCATCGACTGGGTACGCATCGACTGGGTACGCATCGACAAGCTCCCCGTCGGCGACGGCTGCTTCGGCCTGCGGCACGACGGCACCCACAGGTCCGAGCTCACCAACGGCACCTCGAAGGTGTACACGTGGCAGGCCCGGTTCCCGGGCGGCCACCACGCCGTGAGAACCGACGGCAGGCCGTACGAGGTCCAGCGGAAGACCCTCCATGGAGGGGTCCACACCTGCGTGAACGTAGCGGTGCCACCGGGCGGGACCGCGACCGTCGAAATCGGCCGCACATGACCCGCTCCCACCCGGCCGCTACACTCTGAAACCTCCATGACGCTCCATCAAGTCACTTGCGGATAAAGGAACTTGAGACCGTCAGTGGTGCCCGGTTCGCAGCCTCCTCGGAGAGCACGCCATGAGTCGCAAGGAAATCGGCTCGGCCGACGGCGCCGCGCGCGTGTCGCGGCCGATGGGCACCGGCGCAGCCGTGGGTGTCACCGTGTCCGTGCTGACGGTCGCCAACCTGGCCGACAACCGATGGGCGCCGTCGTTCGGGGTGTTGACCGCCGTCGTGGTCAGCGCCTTGCTGCTGGGGGTGCTGTTCCGGGCCGGGGGCACCTGGGCGGACGCCGGGCTGGACGCCGCGACGCTGAAACGCGGCGCGCGCTGGGCGATGGTGCTGATCGGGCTGGTCGGCGTGGGCTACGCGGCGGCTGCGCTGCTGCCCGCCACCCGAGGCCTGTTCGCGGACGAGCGGTACGGCGGGCTGACCGGCGGCCAGGTGGCGCTGCGCGTCCTGGTCACCGTGCCGGTCGGCACGGTGTTGCTGGAGGAGGTCGCCTTCCGGGGTGTGCTGTACGGCCTGGTGCGCCGGGCCGGGGGCGCGGTGTGGGCGACGGCCGTGTCGAGCCTGCTGTTCGGGCTGTGGCACGTCCTGCCGTCGCTGGGATTGGCGACGGACAAGCCCGCCCTGACGCCGGTGTTCGGCCGTTCCGCGTTCGGCGCGGCGCTCGCCGTGGTGGCCGTGGTGCTGTTCACCGGGGCCGCGGGCGCGCTCTTCTGCGAACTGCGCCGCCGTAGCGGGAGCCTGCTGGCGCCCATGGGCCTGCACTGGGCGGTCAACGCGTTCGGCTACCTGGCCGGTTTCCTGCTGCGGTGACGGGGCGGCTCCGCCGGGGCGGGGCCGGGCGCAGCACGTACCGTTCGCAGGGGTGCCGCCGTACGCGATCACTTCTCGGCCGCGATGACGCCCTTGAGACGGCCGAGGTCCTGCGCGGTGACGTCCGGGGGCCGCAGGACGGCGTTCCAGGCGTCCACGTACTCGGTGATGTACGTGTGACCATGGCCGCTCGGGACGTCGGCGGCGAACGGGAGATCCGCGGTGACCTGCCAGAAGGTCACGAACGGCAGCCACACCATGGGTTCGAGGACGTCGTCGCCCGGGTGCTGGCCGATCCAGTCCGGTTCGTCGTGGACGAGTCGCGGGCTCCACCAGACGATCGGGTCGGAGGGGTGCATGAGGTAGAGGACGCGACTGCCGTTCCAGGGCAGGTCCGCCGGCGGAACCTGCGCGGCCGGGTCGTTGGCGAACCGGACGGTCCGCCCGTCCTTGTAGACGGGCTGGACCTCGGGGCTGCCGGCGTCACGGTGGTCGCTGAACTCGCGGAACAGCGTGTTGAAGGCCGGCGGGCCGGCGAACAGGGTGCCCGCGGTGCGGTTGCGCAGGTCGTACTCTCCGCTGAACGCGGCCTCGCCGCCGAAGGACCCCAGGCTCTCCCCGCTGACGAAGAGCCGGGGACGGCGGTCGGACGGCAGTTTCGACCAGGTGTCGTACACCGCGTCGAAGAGGGCACGGCCCGCCTCGCGGGCCTTGGTCTGGTCGACCAGGTAGGAGAGCCACGACGGGAGGTAGGAGTACTGGGTCGCGATGGTGGCCGAATCGCCGTCGCTGAGGTACTCGAAGGTGTCCACCGAGGCGGGATCGACCCAGCCGCTCCCGGTCGTCGTCACCACGAGCAGGTTCCCCCGCCGGAAGCCGCCCTGACGGGTCAGGTCGGCGACCGCCAGGGCCGCACGGGACTCCGCGTCGCCGGACGACGCCAGTCCGGCGTAGGACCGGATCGGGTCCTTCGCCGAGCGGCCGGTGAACTCGCCGATGGCGGACGCCGACGGTCCGGTGCCGGTGAAGTTGCGCCCCTGCAACCCCAGCGAGTCCCACGGTACGAGCGAGCCCGGCCCGCCCGAGCGCAGGGTCGACGTGGGCCGGTGCGCCCCTTCCTCGGTCGTCGTGTCGCGGAGCGAGAACGTCTGGTTGGCGAGGCCGACGAGGCCGTCGAGCAGCACCCCGGTGACGAGCGCCCAGACAAGGGCGGCGACCACGGTCCAGCCGACGGCGGACGCGGCGCGCGGCCCGATCCAGCGCTTGAGCAGACGCACGAGCCGCCGGTACAGGCCGCGGATGCCCCGCGCGGTCAGCAGGAGGAGGAAGAAGACCAGCGCCGCGATGAGCGGGGAGGCCACGGCGAGCGGGATGTTGTAGTCGGTCACCCCCATCAGCCGGCGGATCTGGTACTGCCAGTACTGTCCGAAGCCGAAGAAGAGGCCGAAGACAATGACGGCGCTGATGAGGAAGCCGGTCCAGGACCTGCGCCGTGGGGGCCGCGGCTCCCGGTCGGCGAACGCGCGCCCCGCCCGCGCGGCGAGTACCCCGGCCGCGTAGCCCAGGGCCGCGTTGATGCCGCAGATCAGGCCTTGCAGGATGCCGCCGCGCGGAAGCAGCGACGGGGTGAAGGAGAGGCAGGCGAACAGCAGCGCCCCCCAACACCCGGGCAGGGTGACGGACAACAGCCGACGGCGGCCACGGGGCTCCGGCGCCGGGCCAAAGCCTTCGGCCGTCGCTGCGGTATCAGCAGGAGGAGAAGGGTCGGCCGACGACCCCGATGTGTCTCCCGCCATGGCTACCTCCGTCCGGAAGGCCTCACCGGAACAGCGCGACGCCGGAACGCGTGGCCGGGCGGATCGTCCGTCCGTTCGCCGGACGTGATCTTCATGGCTGCGGTCCTGGGGCCGTCTGCCGACAGTAGGGCGCCCGCGCGGCGGGAACCATAGCCGGACGGGCCAAAGAAGGCGGCGACGGGACTGGTCCACCATGGGCGGGGAGGCGTGCGCGTCCGCGCGGGCGATCGAGGCCGTCCGGGCGCTGCCGGTACGGGACGGCTCACGGAGTGAGGAGAAGACGTGAGCGAGAACCTGCGGCAGGCGGCCGAGGCCCGTACGGCGTCCGTGGTGGAGCTGGCGAGCGCGTTGATCCGGCGCCCCAGCCGGGCGGGCATCGACGGCTACGGACCCCGGTCCTCGGCGTGCTGGAGGACTGGCTCGCCCGCCGCGGCCTGCCGCACCGGCGCCTGCGTGACGACGCCGGGTGCCCGGTGGGACTGCTGGTGGAGATCGCCGGCGGACGGCCGGGGGAGTGGTGGGCACTGGACGCATGTGTGGACACCGCTCCCTACGGGGACGCAACGGCCTGGTCCTTCACCCCGTCCTCCGGCGAGGTCCGTGACGGCTGGCTGCTGGGCCGGGGCAGTGCCGATTCCAAGCTCGCCGCGGCGATGTTCTGCCACATCGCCGGCTGCTGGACGCCGCCGACCTTCCCGGCCTCGAAGGCGCCTCGGCGTTTCCGCTGCCGCCGAAGCTGTCGGTGACCTCCGTCCACGGCGGTGAGGGCTTTTCGGTCACTCCCGACCGGTGCGAGGTGAACGTCGATATCCGTACCACCCCGGCCTTCGGCGGCCCTGCAGGTCGGCGGCGGCTGGAACATCTACACTCTGCTCTTCTGACGTCGCGGGGGCTTTCCGGCCCGTCCGCCTGCTCCGACCCCAACCGCCCGCAGGGCGCGGCGCTTTGTCTGCCGCGCCCTGCGGGCGTCTTGCGATGGGGGAGCACCGCTGCGCGCGCCCGGTATCAGCCGGTGTTGAGGACGCGCAGGAACTCCGTGGCGAGTCGGCGGGTGTCGATGCTTGCCGGGCTGCGTCCGGTCAGGATGTGGAAGAAGGGCGGGCCGATGAGGTGTGCGGTCGCCTGCTCGGCCGACAGGGCGCTGTTGCTCGTGCGGAGGGCTGGTTCGACGAGTTTGGCGGCGCTTTCGCCGAGGATGTCTTTGGTGGAGAGCAGGGTGGCGACGGCCGCGTCGTGCTGGGCTTCTCCGAGGAGGGCCCGGTAGGCGGCCCCGGCGTGGGAATCGGTGAGGAAGCCCACGAAGGCGTCCAGGTAGGCGGTGAGGTCGTCGGGCAGGTCGTCGCTGAGAGGTACGGAGAGTTCCTGCTCCGCGTCGATGGCGCTGGCCTCGTAGAGGATTTCTGCCTTGTTCGACCACCAGCGGTAGACGGTCTGGCGTCCTACGCCGGCTCGTTCCGCGATGCCCTTCATGGTCAGGGCCGCGTATCCGACCTCGACGAGCAGGTCGTCGGCGGCGTTCAGGACGGCCCTCCGGGCGCGTTCGCTACGGGGCCGTCCGCTGCGGCCGTGTTCCTCAACCATGACACCACTATAACGAGTCAGCGTGACTCGTATGTGTTACGGTTCTGGTGCACGGTGACTCGTAATTGCCGCGGTCCGCGGCTGCCCGGTCGGTCCTTCCGTGGAGCGGAGCAAGCCGCACGAAGCCGGCGCTCGCGCCGGGTCCCGCCGTGCCCTCGTTCGAGAAGCATCCGAAAAAGGGAAGCGAGATCATGGTCTCCACGGTGGAACGCCCCGTGCGTCGGGCGCAGCGGCCCGGCCCGGTGCTGGCCGGTATGAGTGTGTGCACTGCCTTGGTCGTCGGATTCGTCGCCGCGATCAATCTCGCGGTGCCGAAGCTCGCGGCGAGTCCGCTGCATCCGACGTCATCCGGCCTGTTGTGGATCGTCGACGCCTACGTCGTCGTCTTCGCCTGCCTGGTCATCCCCGCCGGCGCCGCCGGCGACAAGTTCGGCCGCAAGGGCACGCTCCTGGCGGGGCTGGGCATCTTCGCGGCCGGCGCGGTCCTGTCGGCGGTGGCGCCGAGCGTGCCCGTCATGCTGGTCGGCCGCGCCGTCACCGGCCTCGGGGCGGCGTGCGTGCTGCCCAACTGCGTCGGCATCCTCATCCACGCCACGGCACCCGAGCGCCGCGCCCACGCGCTGGCGGTGTGGGCGGCGGCCACCGGCGTCGGCGGTGTCGTCGGCAACGTCGGCGGCGGCTCCCTGCTGAGCATCGGTTCCTGGCGCATGCTGTTCGTCGCGGTGGCGCTGGTCGCGGCCTGCTGCCTGGTGTGGGTGGCGACCAGCGCCCCGGTCAGCGCGCGCCACGCCCGCAGCCTCGACCTGCCCGGGGCGGCACTGTTCGTGGCTGCCGTCGTCGCTCTGCTGATCGGCATCATCCAGGGCCCCGAACAGGGATGGGGCAGCACGGTGGTGCTCGCCGCCTTCGCCTGCAGCCTCGTGCTGGGACTTGTCTGGGTTCTGGTCGAGCTGCGCACACCCCACCCCATGCTCGACCCCCGCCTGTTCCGCAATCCCTTGCTCAGCAGCGCCTGCCTCGGCATGACCGTCATATTCTTCGGGAGCTTCGGCCTCTTCTACGTCAATGCCTCGCTGCTGCAGTACGGGCGTGGGTTCTCCGTCCTGGAGGCGGGCGTCGGCATCATTCCGCTGACCCTCCCGCTCCTGGTCGGAACCCGCTACGTCCCCGCGCTGATGCGCCGCGCCGGTCTGCCCGCGACCCTCGCGGCCGCCTTCCTCCTCACGAGCGCCGGCCTGTTCGGGCTGTCCTTCGCCACGGCCATGCCCTATCCCGCGTATGCGGCAGCCCTGTTCGTCATCGGCCTCGGCATCATGCTCGCCGGGCCGTGCCTGACCGCCGAGATCGCCGCGGGCCTGCCCGTCGAACAGGCCGGTATCGCCGGCGGCCTGCAGTCCGCGACCCGGGAACTGGGCAGCGCGTTGGGCGTCGCCGTCGTCGGCACCATCGTCACCGCGGGGTTCACCCATCACCTGCCGGCGGGTCTGGGCCATCACACACCGGTGCCGCGCACCGTGGCGGAAGCGCTCGCCCTGAACCCGGCCGAACACGGCGCCATCGCCGAGGCGTTCACCAGCGGCGCGGACACCGCCTTGCGTGCGGCGAGCCTCCTGACGCTCCTCGCCGGATCCCTCGTCGTGGCCGGGGCCGCACGCGCGCGCCGGAACGCCGTGGCCGGGTAGGTGAATGGGCTCAACAGCCCTTTGCCGTAGCCGAGTCGGAGCTACCGGCGCTCGATCGCGCGGCGATCCGCGCTGCTCAACCACCCCCCCCAATATCTAGACACCGTGCCTCGCATCTGCTAATTTCGAGGCACGGTGTTCCGTAACCGGGGTTCGTCAGGTGAATTTCCCTCGCCCCGAACACCCCCCATCTCATCTGCTCATACAGAAAAAGGAGACCACGCACATGCGTGTTTTTGTGACTGGAGCGACCGGCTGGATCGGATCGGCTGTCGTGGACGAGCTGATGGCGTCGGGCCACCAGGTCGTCGGGCTCGCCCGATCGGAGAAGTCCGCGCAGGCGCTGGCGGCCAAGGGCGCCGACGTGCTCCGCGGCGACCTGGACGACCTGGACTCCCTGCGCCGCGGCGCCGCCCAGGCGGAGGCGGTCGTGAATCTGGCCAGCAAGCACGACTGGGGCAACCCGGCCGAGACCGACCGGGCCGAGCGCACCTCGGTGCACGCGCTGGCCGAGGCGCTGGCCGGCACGGACCGCCCGTTCGTCGTCGCCGCACCCCTCTCCGGCCTGGTCCAGGGCCGCCCCGCCACGGAGACCGACGTCTCCCCGGCCGTCGGTCTGGACTCGAACCGGGGCGGCAGCGAGAACCTCGCGCTGAGCTACGTCCCCCGGGGCGTACGGACGGTGATCGCCCGGTTCGCGCCGAGCGTCCACGGCGCCGGCGACTGGGGCTTCGTCAACTTCCTGATGGCCGCCGCCCGCAAGCAGGGCGTCTCCGGCTACGTCGGCGACGGCGCCACCACCTGGTCGGCGGTGCACCGCGACGACACGGCCCGGCTGATCCGTCTGGGCCTGGAGCAGGCACCGGCCGGTACGCGGCTGCACGCCGTCGCCGAGGAGGCCCTCACCACCAAGGCGATCGCCGAAGCCATCGGCCGCCACCTCGGCCTCCCGGTCGTCTCGGTCGATCCGCAGGACGCCGCGGCGCACTTCGGCTTCGTCGGCGGTTTCCTCGCCAAGACCATGACCGCGTCCAGTGACCTGACCCGGCAGCTGCTCTCCTGGAAGCCCACCGGCCCCACCCTGGTGGAAGACATCGAAAGCGGCGCCTACACCGCCGCCGGCTAGGACGACCGCACGGGCGTTTCGCTCCATCGGCCCCGGATGCTGCACTGACATCGATCGACAGGCCGGTCGGTGCAGGCGCGAAGCCTGTGGGCTCAGGGCTTGAGTGCGTGTCCGGTCGTCGAGTCCACGTGGCCCGGGATCTCATCGTGGCGATCGCCTACGGACAGTGTCCCGGTGGGCTCGAACAAGAGGAGCGAGGCGCCGGACGGGGCGTACGGCTTGTGCTCCGTGCCGCGGGGGACGGTGAAGGCCGCCCCCCGCGGGAGCAGGACCGTCCGCTCCCCGTCGGGCTCGCGCAAGGAGATGTGCAGCTCCCCGTCGAGCACCAGGAAGAACTCGTCGGTGTCGTCGTGTGCGTGCCAGATGTGTTCGCCCCCGACCTTGGCGACGCGGACGTCGTAGTCGTTGACGCGCGTGACGATGTGAGGGCTCCACAGGGCGTCGAAGGAGGTCAGAGCCTTGCTGAGGAGGATGGGTTCGTTGCTCATGGGCTCATCCTGCGCTGTTTCGCATGATCGGCGTGAGTGCTAGAAATCGCATATGACGAAAGAATCCTCGCACGCGGGCCACGCGGCCGACGTACACCGGGTCGTCGTGATCGTCGACGAGAACTCGAACCCCTTCGAGCTCGGCTGCGCGACCGAGGTCTTCGGTTTGCGCAGGCCGGAGATCGGCCGTGAGCTGTACGACTTCAGCCTCTGTTCCCCCGAGCCCCGCACCCTGATGCGGGACGGATTCTTCACGCTCACGGGAGTCGCCCCGCTGGAAGCGGCCGACGCGGCGGACACCTTGATCGTCCCCAACCGCCCGGACATCGAGGTGCCCCGTCGCCCCGCCGTGCTCGACGCCGTCCGACGGGCGCACGCACGCGGCGCGCGCCTGGTCGGCTTCTGCAGCGGTGCCTTCACGCTGGCCGAGGCCGGAGTCCTCGACGGCCGCCGGGCCACCGCGCACTGGCAGTGGGCGGATTCCTTCCGGGCCCGCTTCCCCTCTGTGGACCTCGCGTCGGACGTGCTGTTCGTGGACGACGGTGACATCCTCACCGCGGCGGGGAGCGCGGCCGCACTCGACCTCGGGCTGCATGTGGTCCGCCGTGACTACGGCGCGGAGATCGCCAACGCCGTGAGCCGGCGACTGGTCTTCGCGGCGCACCGGGACGGCGGGCAGCGGCAGTTCGTGGAGCGCCCCATGCCCGACCTGCCCGACGAGTCCCTGGCGCCGCTCCTGGCCTGGGCCCAGGAGCGGCTGGAATCATCGCTCACGGTCTCCGACCTCGCGGCACGCGCGGCGGTCAGTCCGGCGACGCTGCACCGCCGCTTCCGGGCCCAGTTGGGCACGACCCCGTTGACGTGGCTCACGGGGGAACGACTCGCCCTGGCCTGCCGGTTGATCGAGCGGGGTGAGACCCGCTTCGAGACGGTCGCACGGCGCAGCGGGCTCGGCACCGCCGCCAACTTGCGCACACTGATGCGCCGCGAGACCGGCATCACCCCCTCGGCGTACAAGAACCGGTTCGGGCCGGAGGTGAATTGACGCGCGGGCGGGTACGGACGCCGGTCGTCCGTCATGACCCGGGCGCCACCGGGGCCGGGACCGCGGTGCTGCGCCCGGCCGGTCAGGTGAGTGGCTTCACGTACATGCCCTCGACCCCTTGTCCCTGCTTGTTGAGGCACTCGAATGCCTCGTGGCCCGATTTCCGCTGTTTGTAGAACTCGGCCAGACAGCGCCCCAGCGCCTGCTGCCCGTACCGGACCGGCGGCAGCGTCGCGGTCTTCGCGGTCCGCGAGGGCGCCACTGCTTGGGTCAAGTTCACCGACAGCGACGGCGGCGTACGAGGACAGCCCCCGGCACGGCGACCGCGGTGCCGAAAGCGGCCCAGAATACGAACTTGCCGTTCGGCCCGTTGACCGTCCGCAACTCCCCGTCATCGTGCAGGCAGAACGAGTCGGGCGGGAAATACCGCGTGACCGGAGTGCCGGCGTGGTGGCACGGCGATGTCTCCGGGAACAGGGCCCCGTACGCCCGCTGCGAGAGGATTCCGCCGACGAGCACCGCCAGCCACCCGGCCGTCAAGAACACCGCCACCATCCAGGCGGGGACCTTCGCTCGTCGTCCCAGCAGCCAGACGCCGACCGTCGGCATGACGAACACCAGGAACAGCACGGACAGCAAGAGCAGTGCCTTCATGGCCCGATTACAGCACTCGCCGCCGACGGGCCTCCGCCCGGTCCCCGGTCCGGACCGTCCCCGGTCGAGGGCGGCGGTCACTTCGTGCGCAATGTGGCCGCGTCGGCCATTTCCCGTAAGGCGTCGCCTGCCGCGGAGGGGAGGGGAATCTGTTCCAGGGCGTGGAGAGCCTGCGCGCGACAGGTTTTGATCTTGTTTTCGACGTGGTCACGCGCACCTGTCGCGGCCAGGAGCCGACGGAGCCGGTCGGTTTCGTCGTGGGTACGACGGGGCGCGCTGAGCAGAGCGTGCAGTGTTGCGTACTGGGTGGGGTCGGCGCTCTGGAGGGCGGTGGCGAGGAGGACCGTGTGTTTGCCGTCGCGCAGGTCGTCCGTATCGGCTTTTCCCGTGATGGCGGGGGAGTTGAAGGCGCCGAGGAGATCGTCGCGGAGCTGGAACGCCTCGCCGAGGGGCAGGGCGTATGCAGTCAGTCCGCGAAGGAGTTCCGGGGTGGCTCCGGCGAGGGTGGCTCCGATGTGGAGAGGGCGTTCCACCGTGTATTTGGCGGTTTTGTAGCGCACGATCTCCATGGCGTGTCCGAGGTCGGGAGTGGGCCTGCCCGTGGCGGCGACGTCGAGGTACTGTCCGTACATCACCTCGCATCGCATCGTGTCGATCAAAGGCAGCAGACGCGAGAGCCGGGCCGGGGCAAGGCCGGCGTCGTGCAGCAGTTCGTCCGACCAGACCAGTGCCAAATCGCCCACGAGAAGAGCCAGGTTGGTGCCCACGCGCTCCGTCTGCCGCGGATTTCTTCCCATGCTGTGGCGGGCTGAGAAAGCGCGGTGGAGAGTGGGGTGCCCGCGGCGCAGATCGGAGCTGTCCATGATGTCGTCGTGGATGAGGCAGAAGGCGTGGAACATCTCCAGGGACGCCGCCACGCGGATGACTTCGTGAGGTTCCCCTCCGCCCTCCTCTATCGCTTGTCCTCCCGCCGCATGCCATCCGTTGACGCACAGCAGAGGCCGTAGCCGTTTGCCGCCGTGGAAGAGGAACTGCCCGAGTATCTCGGGTACGTCGTCGGGTACGGGGGAGTGTTTCGACGCGTGTGTCTTGGCGTCGAGGAAGTCCGTGAGGTGTGCGTCGATTGCCCGGCGGGTGTCGGCCAGGCGGGAGCCGGTTCGCAAGGGGGCGCCCGGCCGCGATGGATGGGGCGGTCGTACGGGGTGAATCATGGTGGGCTCCGATCGGGCTCCTGGCGGAGCCCTGCCGCTGTTGTGAATCCGCCCCCAATTCCCCGAATCGGGTTGTGCGGCGGGGGAGTGCAGCGCTGCGGGCGGCAGGGCTCC
The DNA here is from genome assembly GCF_042732265.1 of Streptomyces sp. NPDC059788. Taxonomy (NCBI): domain Bacteria; kingdom Bacillati; phylum Actinomycetota; class Actinomycetes; order Kitasatosporales; family Streptomycetaceae; genus Streptomyces; species Streptomyces sp. NPDC059788. Next base: position 175,190 of record NZ_JBHWHY010000013.1, read on the forward strand.
CTGACTGTGCGGGCCGGGGTCAGCGCTGTCCGGGCGGCGGAGCGGCGGACGGGTGTGGGCTTGACGGCTCTTCGGACGAGGCGCCGACGGTGAATTTCTGCCACGTCTCGCGCCACTTGGCCGGGCGATAGCGGGTGGCGGCCCAGTCGGCGACCCAGGTGCTGTAGTCGTCGAGGCTCCGTGCGCGGCCCAGCGCGTAGCTCGCTGCCGCGAGTCCCGCCTGCGTCCCGCTCACGACCGCGGAGCCGATTCCCTCGGCGGTGAGCGGATCGACCAGGCCGGCCGCGTCGCCGCAGGCAAGGACGCCGTCCGCGGTGTGCCAGCGGTGCCCCTTCCCCGTCCACAGCGGGGCGTGGCCGCCACGCCAGGGTTCTCCGGACGGCCCTTCCGGCCGGTGTCGGGAGACGAGGTTCGTCCTTGCCGGAATGCCCGCACCGGGCAGTTGTATGACGCCTACGTTGGACCGGGCCTCGGCGGCGGGGAAGCGCCAGCGGTATCCCGGTGCCAACGGTGCGGTGAACTCGAACTCAAGGTCGTCGCAACCGCTGTCCTCCCGGTAGCAGGTGAGCGCCGGGGCACGGACCGCGGCTCCGTCGATGTCGTGCGCGGTGCTGAGCCGGGAGCTCGAACCGTGTGCCAGGACGACCGCGTCGGCGTGCACCACCTCTCTCGTCCGCGCCGTGACGACGGTCTCCACGGCGAGTCCGGCCGGCCGGCGGCGCCGGACCGTGATGGCCATGGTGCGGTAGCTGACGTCGGCCCCCTGCGCCGCGGCCCGGTCGCGGAGCAGCTGGTCCAGCACATCGCGTGCGATCACCAGGCAGCCCCCGGGGACCTGCCCGCTCCGGGCGTGGCCGGAGGGCGCGGTGAGCCGGAAGGACTGCGGCTTCAGCGCGTCCGTCCGCTGTGCGAGGTCGATTCCCAACGAGCCGATCGCGGTGACGGCTTCCCCGAGGAGGGCGTCACCGCACGCCTTGGGACGGTACGGACGCCCCCGCTCCACGAGCGCCACCGTGGCCCCGGCCCGCGCCGCCGTCGCCGCGGCGGCGGCACCGGCCGGGCCTCCGCCGACAACGAGAACGTGGACATGCGTCGTGCTCATGACTACGACGCCTCGGCCTGGTGGCCATGGCGCAGCAGCGCGCCGGGAGTGGCACCCGTGCACTGACCGTCGTGGAAGGTGACGCGGCCGTTGACGAGGATGTACCGGTAGCCTTCGGCGCGTCGGATGCGCCGCCAGTCCCCGCCGGGCACGTCGTGGACGACTTCGTCGGGCAGGCAGCGGAGCCGGTCGAAGTCGTAGACGACGACATCGGCGGGTGCGCCTTCGGACAGAGTGCCACGGTCCTGGAAGCCCGCGACCCACGCCGGGTAGGCGGACAGCTTCCAGTGCATGTCCTCCAGCGGTATCCAGCCGCGCTCGCGCACGTACTCCTCGATGTGCTCGGTGGGATAGCGCCCGGAAGTGAGCATCTTCGTGTGCGCGCTGCCGTCGGAGACCCCGGGGAGGACCCACGGGTCTTGGACGACCTCGCGCATCAGGTCGTCGTTCTGCTCGAAGAGCGGCACCTTCCACGTGGTCTGAAGGCCCTCCGCGAGAGAGATGTCGAGCAGGGTGTCGACGGGATCACTGTCGAGCGCCGCTGCGATGTCGGGGAGCTTGTGACCGGTGAACCTCTGGTAGTCCGGCAGGCCGGTGCGGTGCAGTTCCACCAGGCGCAAGGGGTAGAGGACCGGCTGGTCCCGGCGCAGCGCCTGCCGAATCTCCGGGTCCCGCAGCTTCGCGGCACGTTCGGCGCGGTCCCCCATCAAGGTCTGCTGCCAGCTGGGATTGGCGTCCCACAGGTTCCAGATTTCAAGGTTGAACAGCATGCTGACGTCGGTGGTCATGCCCTGGCAGTACAGGCTCAGTCCGCGCTGCCTGCAGCTGTCGAACCACGCCTGGACCTGGCGGTGCAGTTCCGGATGCTCGCCGTCCACCAGGAGCGCGTTCCACACGATGGGGCGCCCGCTGGCGCGGGCGAGCTCTTCCAGGTGTGCCATGTCGGCGGCCTGGTCGTTGGAGACCATCGTCATCTGCATGAAGCCGGTGTTCCGGCGGGCCATGACGTCCGCGAGCGCGAACGCGGTGTCGTTGCTCATCAGGTCGGCGGGAAAGGACGTGCCGTCCGCGTCGCGGTGGACGCTGGAGAAGGAGTCGGGAGGGGTGCGCATGGCCGACCAGCCACAGGCGCCGGCCCGCAGCGCCTCGTCGAAGAGCCTTGCCATCTCGGCGTTCTCCCGCGGAGTCGCGGCGCGCGATTTGGCGGCCTTCGGGCCCAGCACATAGTTCAGGAGGGGAGACGCGCCCACATAGGGCAGGACATTGACGCCTTTGGGGGTGGCGTCCAGCGCGTCGAGGAACTCGGGGAAGGTCTCCCAGGACCACGGCAGGGAGGATTTCATCGCCCGGTACGGAATCTGCTCGACCCGGGTGAGGGCTTGCATGGCCTGTTCCCGCAGGCCGGCACGCACGGGGGCGAATCCGTAGCCGCAGTTGCCGATGACCACCGAGGTGACACCGTGATAGCCGGAGATGGTGCAGTAGGGGTCCCAGAAGAGCTGGGCGTCGTAGTGGGTGTGCAGATCGACGAAGCCGGGGGCGACGATGTGCCCGTCGGCGTCGAGTACTTCTTCGGCGTCGGAGGGACTGAGGCGGCCGATCGCGGCGATACGGCCATCCTTGATGGCCACATCCGCGCGGTAGCGGGGGTTGCGTCGTCCGTCGATGACGGTGCCGCCCTGGATCAGGGTGTCGTACGGCTTCATGGACAGCTCCGATCGGATTGGGGTGCGCGGAGATCTCGGGCGGATTACCGGGCTTGTGGCGCCTGCCGCGACAGCGGAGAAGGGGCGCCGCTGTCGGGCTGCGGTCCTGCCCTGTGCCGCAGGTGGTGGACGGCCGCCACGTACGCCAGGTCGGCGAGGAGGATCGCCGTGCACAGATAGGCGAGGAGTACCGAGCCCCGGTATTGCGTGCTGAACGCGTAGTAGGCAACGGAGGCACACAGCGTTCCCGCCATTTTGACGTACGCGATGGCCAGGGACTGCCCCCGCAGACTGCGGCGGCTCAGCAGCATGGACAGGAACAGCCCGGACATCAAGAACGTCTGGGCGAAGCCGGTGTAGACCCCGGCGCCATGCTCCAGATAACGCGCGAGGAGATGGATTCCGAGATAGGCCAGGACCAGAACGGCGGCGAAGGCCGGGTAGAAGGCCCGCCTCGCCGGAATGACGGGAAAGTGCGAGGGGCCGAACCGCAGCGCCGTCGCCAGGATCACGAGGTTGAAGAGGAACCAGGTGACGCACGCCCAGCGCTGGAGCGAGTCGTAGGGATGCACGAACGCGTACTGGAACTCCCAGGAGATGTTCCCGCACAGGGCCACGAGTGGCATCCCGTAGCTGCGGTCGCGGAACGACACCTTGACGATCAGGATGTATGTCGTTGCCCAGAGAACTCCCGTCGCCCCCAGGAACAGGTAGTAGCCGGGCTCCTCACGCATCGCCCGCCCGCTTCCCGGGACGCGCGGCGAGCATCTCGTCGGACGTTCCGGAGACGGTGAGTTCGTAGTCGTCGCGCAGCATGCCGGGGGTGTACGGCAACAGGTCGCAGTCCCAGCCGGACTCTCCCGACAGGTGAGCGAGAATGCTGTCGAGCGTCCGGTTGTAGTTGTTGACCATGCAGGAGTTGCAGCTGAGTTTGGCGGGCCTGCCCAGTCCGCTGCCGACCCCTTCGTCGACGACCGTGCGCAGCGTACGCATCGTCGATTGCTCGGCGAGCGGGCCGACGCGGGAATGCTCCTTGAACGAGGTGTCGAGCCCCGCGAGGCAGCAGGCCGAATAGTCGTCGGCGACACCGAAGAAGAGATGGTGCCGACTGCGGTGACACAGGTCCAGTTCGCTCTGCGACGCGATGTATTCCTTGTCGAAGCGGGTGATGGTGGGGCGCCGGGCCAGCTTCGGCACCATCACTCCGAAGCGGTCGGTGTGCATCGCCTCGACCGTCAGCAGATCGTCCAGCACCCGGCGCAGATCGTCCTCGGTGAACCCGCCGGCCACCTGTCCGTAGGTCTCCTGGCTGTAGGCGACGAAGTCGCAGCCCAGCTCCCTGGCCTGTTCGGCAAAGGCGACGATCTCGTGGAGGTTCCCCTTCTGGATCACGAAATGTGCCCCGATGAGCGAGGAACTGCCCGTGGCGTCGCGTTCCTGGACGACCCGGCGAATGATCGCGCAGCGCTCGTCGAACCCCTTGGTGGCATGGGTGGCGCGGAAACTCTGCTCGCCGGCGGAGTCCAGACTCACCCGGATCACCGCTCCGGCCGCGAGGAGCGAGGCCCGGATACCGGGCTTGCGCAGGTTCTTCCCCGCCGTGTAGACGCGGATGGCCAGGCCCAGTTCCGTGACCCCGTCGATCAGATCCGTGACGTGGGGCATGCTCAGCGGTTCGCCCGACCCGGACATGAACACCATGCGGAAGGTGTCGGGGTAGGTCTCGTGCAATTCGGAGAGGCGACGCAGCGCGAGCGCCCCGTCCATGTGGTTCTTCATGCCCTCGGCCTTGCGCTTGGCCATCGTGAAGCACATGGGGCAGGAATCGGTGCACGAGTTCGTCATGTCGAGGGCGACGCTGAAGAGTGTGCGGCCTTGGGTGCGCACCAACTGGTCGATGTACCAGCGGGGATTGAAGTCCAGGAAGGAGAGTACGGAGGTGGTTCCGGGGACGTCCAGCTTCTTGCCGTCACTGTGCCGAACGAGCCGGACCGCGTCGTACCGCTGTAGCCATTCGCGCGGCAGAAACGGTTGCTCGCGGGGCGGTTGTTGCAGAGTGGTCACTGTCATCACCTCTCGTGCGTAGGGTCGGTCTCTTCGGTGAAAAAGGAACGGACAGCGGATTCCCAGCACCGTGCCGGGAGTAGGCGATGCGCGAGAACGGCCGCGCGGGCATGCCCGGTGACGAGATAGCGGGGCCGTGGCCGCCTCGCGGTCACCGCCTTGTGAATCACTTTGGCCGCGCGATCGGGATCGACCGCGGCCCAGGTGAGCGCGCGGGCGCGCAGGCCGCGGCTCTGCAGCCGACGGGCATCGGCGCATTCCGCGCCGGCCAGGACGCCCCGGGTGACCGCCTCGAACGACCGGAGAGCCGGGGCGTATGCCTCGCATTCCATCTCCTCGGCGTGATCGGCCATGTTCCGGCTGAGGGAAGCCACGAAGTGGGTCCTGACGAAACCGGGCTCGACGAGCGTCACCTCGACTCCGAACCGTCCGACTTCCATGCGAAGCGCCGAGCTCAACGCCGCCATGGCGTGTTTGGAACCCGTATAGCCACTCCACAGCGGCAGTGCGAAACGCCCGCCGATGGAGCCGACATTGACGATGCGTCCGCCTGCCGCTTCCCGCATACCGGGGAGGACCAGCTGGCACATGCGGGCCATTCCGAAGACGTTGGTCTCGAACTGCTGCCGATAGCGCTCCAGCGAACATGTCTCCAACGGGGATATCTCGCTGTATCCGGCGTTGTTGACGAGAGTGCCGATCGCGCCGTGATGCCGCTGCACCTGCTCCACCGCGGCCGCCATGGAGTGCTGGTCCGTGACATCGAGTTGCAGCACACGGCATCCGCTTGCGCGCAGATCATCCAGGACTTCCGGGCGGCGTGCGGTCGCGTACACCAGGTATCCCCTGGCCGACAGATATTCCGCGGTGGCGAAGCCGATTCCTGTGGAGCACCCGGTGATCAGCACCGGAGAACCGGGCGAGGCCGATGGCGCAGTCATGACCGGACCCACCCGTACCGGTCCCTGCGCAAACCCCGGCCCGGCATATTCGGGGTGCCGGGAAGAACGGCGGACAGGGAGTGCATCGCATATCCTCCATCGCGGGGTTCGGTACGGACTGCCTTGGCGCTCCGCCCGGCACGGCTGAGCGAGCGGACGGGACGGCGGCGCCACACGGTCATACGTCCATCTGGCACCAGAACCCCGACGGGGGACAGGGCTTCGGTGTGGTGAACGCGTGCACGCGATGAACGTCCACGGCTCCGTGAAACCGCGCGGAGCGGCGCCGAGCATCGGCACGCTATGTGGCGCCGGCGCGGCCCCCGCTTCCCTGCGCCGGAGCGCACCGCGCGCGCCGGAGGCTGATGCACATGTATATGGAAAATACTTATGCGAATGATGGCAGGTGCTGCGATGCATGAGGTGCGGCAGGTGGAATGCGCCTGTTCGGGAAAGGTCTGCGGCTTTTAAAAAATCATGACCGGTGGGGGGAATGGGCAGCGCATGGCGGGGCATTCGTGAAAACACCCACGTTCATCCTGCGGTATCAGCAGCAGAATCCCCATGGCGTAGCGGGGCGAGGAGGGTGCGAGTGTCACGAAAATGCCGTAACCACGGCTTAGCCGCATTGCTGGACGAAGCCGAGTGGAGCGCCGCCGAGCTGGCGAGAGCCGTCAACGCTCTGGGCGGCCGCCACGGAATGACCTTGCGCTACGACCGTACGTCGGTGGCGCACTGGCTGGCCGGCTCGCGCCCCAGGAAGAGGGTGCCCGGTCTCGTCGCGCAGGCGCTGAGCCAGCGCAGCGGCCGTCTGATCACGGTGGAGGAGACCGGGCTCGCACCGGACCCCCCGCCCCCTGCTCCACCGGGCATGGGCTGGACATCGGACCTGGACCCCAGAAAACGGCTGGCGGCCCTGTGCCGCGCGGAAACCGACCCCGCCCGGCGCGTGGTCCTGCGGCGCACCGCCTACGGAGTGCACCCCGTGAAGCTGCCGTCCTGGCCGGCCGGCCGCACGTCCGCGCCGCCCGGTGGCGCAGGCGGGCGCTCGGAGGCCGAGGTATCGACCCTGCAGAACATGGGGTGCGTGTTCGCTTCGCTGACCGACGTCAGCGGTGGCGGGCACGCCCGCACCGCACTGGCCGCCTATCTCGCCGACGACGCCGCCCCGATCCTGCTGGCTCCGGCGGGCGCCGAGTGGCATGGGCAGCACCTCCTGGGGTGCGCGCAGCTGACGCACCTGCTGGCGAACATGACGGACGACGCGGGCCATCACGGCCTGGCCCAGACGCACTACCGCATCGCCTTGGCGCTGGCCCACCGGGCAGGGGACCGCTCCGCCTACGCCACCACGCTGCGCGCGCTCAGCACCCAGGCCCTGCGCCTGGGCCACCTGCAGTACGCCTCCGACCTGGCCTGCGCCGCTGTGGGAAGCGCCGGCGAGGCCACCGCGGACACCCGCGCGTTCCTGCTGGCGCAACGCGCGCTGGTGCACGCCCGTACGGGCCGTCGCTCCCAGGCGCGAGCGGACCTGAAGGCCGCGGAACGGGACCACGGGCAGACCCCGGCGTCCGCAGGACCCTTCACCTCCTATCCCCGGGCCGGCCTGGACTATCAGCGCGGGGAGACCTTCTACGCCCTGGGACACGCGGACGCGGCTCTCACGGCTTTCCGCGATGCCGAGGCCCATCGCCCTGCCGCCCAGCGCCGCCCCTACGCGCTGGCCCAGGCCCGCTTGGCCGAAGTGCTGGCGCGCACGGGCCATCTGGAAGAAGCCTGCCGACATTGGCACGTGTTCCTGGACCACTATCCACACCTGTCCTCCGTCCATGTCGAACGCGCCGCGGACACCCTGCACCGGGCCGTGCGCAGCTTCCCCCGTCAGCCACAGGCCCGCGCCGTCAGCGACCGGGCCCGCGAACTGTCCGGCAGACGCCTGTGACCCGATCGCGCCTTTCCCACCTCACCACGCAGGGCATTTCCTCAGCGCCGGGTAAGCCGTGAGACGCCCTCGACGCCACCCTGGGCCTGCACGGGCGCTGCGCCAGCCGTCCCCTCCGTCGGCGCAGCGCCGCCCTTGGTGGCGTTCTCTCCCGGCGGCCGCATGTCGGGGGCGGATGGCATGAGTCGATAACGGGGGACTGGGGGAGGGCTCAACGAAAAGGGGTCGTCCATGCCCTATGGGTAACCGCTGTGCCGAGGCTGTCCCACCCGGCACGGTCGTCGGGACCGACGCGCCGACGCTGGAGTCACCCCTTCAGACGCATTCCCTCAGCAGACGGTCACCTGGGTGCGCAAGGCGGGCGGCAGGGCGTCACGTCAGCGGAACCGCGTGGCCGCCGGCGGGGTGAAGTGGACGTCTTCGACGGTGACGACGTGTTCGACGACCGTCACCGGCCCCAGGGAACGCAGCTCCGCGATCACCTCGTCGACCAGCGACCCGGGAGCCGAGGCGCCGGCGGTCAAGGCGATCACCTCGGCGTCGGCGATCCAGGCCGGCTCGATGGCGGTCGCGTCCTCGATCAGGTGGGCCTCGGTACCGCGCCGCTCACCCGCCTCCACCAGCCGCACCGAATTCGAGGAGTTGGCGGAGCCCACCACCAAAAGGACGTCGGCGGCCTCGGCGATCTGCTCCACCGCCCGCTGCCGGTTGGTGGTGGCATAACAGATGTCCTGCGAACCGGGGGCCCGTATGTGCGGGAACCGCCGGGTGAGCGCTTCGACGATCTCGGCGGTCTCCTGTACGGCCAGGGTGGTCTGCGTCAGGTACGACACCCGCCCGGGGTCGGCGACGTCCACCGTGGCGACATCCGCGACGCTCTGGACCACGACCATGTGCCCGGGGGCCTCGCCGAGCGTCCCCTCGACCTCCTCGTGCCCCACATGGCCGATCAGTACGACCGTGTCGCCACGGGCGGCGAACCGCCGCGCCTCGGCGTGCACCTTGGTCACCAGCGGGCAGGTGGCATCCACCACCTCCAGCCCCCGCTGCCGGGCCTGGGCGCGTACCTGCGGGGAAACCCCGTGTGCGGAAAACACCACCAGCGAACCCGGTGGCACCTCGTCGAGCTCCTCGACGAACAACGCGCCACGGCGTTCCAGGTCCCGCACCACATGGGCGTTGTGCACGATCTGCTTGCGCACGTACACCGGAGCGCCGCGCGGGGCCAGCCCCCCGGCGGCGCCACAGCCGGGCCGCGCCACCCCCCCGCCGAAACACCCCGGGGCCGCCCCCCCCACCCCCCCCCGCCCCAGCGGCCGC
>NZ_JBHWHY010000014.1:0-153745 GCF_042732265.1 Streptomyces sp. NPDC059788
CCTCCGTCTTAGGGGCGGTGCGGAGTGCCCCGCCCTCGGCGCCGAGCCTGCCCCCGCCCGCCCGGCCCGTCGTCACCCCCGGCGGGTGACGACCCGCGATCACCCCGCCACGATGCTGAACCGCGCCCGCCGCACGGCCCCACACCACACGCCGCACGCCGGACGAACGCGATCGGAGTCGAGACGATGGCCGTACCGCCCACCCCCACCGGATCGAGCACCCGCGGGCCCGCCCCGAGCACCCCCCGGCAGGTGCTCGTGCCGCTCGCGCTCGCCCAGTTCATCTGCAGCTTCGCCGGCTCCAACATGAACGTGATGATCAACGACATCAGCCGGGACCTGGACACCAGCGTGCAGGGAGTGCAGCTCGCCATCACCATTTTCCTGCTGGTCATGGCCGCGCTGATGATCCCCGGCGGCAAGCTCACCGACCGCTTCGGCCGCAAACGGTGCCTGGTGGCCGGCCTCACCGTCTACGGCGTCGGCGCCCTGCTCAGCGCCGCCGCGCCCGGCCTCGGCGTCCTTATCCTCGGCAACTCGATCCTCGAAGGCGTCGGCACGGCCCTGCTCATCCCGCCCGTCTACATCCTCACCACGCTGTACTTCACGGAACTGGCCGACCGCGCCCGCGCGTTCGGGGCGATCATGGCGATGGGCGGTATCGGCGCCGCCGCCGGTCCGCTGATCGGCGGACTGATCACCTCCGGCCTGAGCTGGCGGGCGGCCTTCGTCTTCCAGGCGCTGGTGGTCGCGGCGATCGTCGTCCTGAGCCGCCGGATCGCCGATCCGCTGCCCCCGGAGCCCTCGCGCCCCTTCGACCTCGGCGGCGCGGCCCTGTCGGCCGTCGGCCTGGTCCTCGTCGTCACCGGCATCCTCGCCACCGACGACAACGGCTGGCTGGCGGCGGGGCTGCTGGCGCTCGGCGTCCTCGTCCAGGCCGGGTTCTTCCGGTGGATACGGGCGAAGGAGCGCGCCGGCGCCGAACCGCTCCTGTCGACGAGCCTGTTCCGCAACCGCACGTCCAACCTCGGCCTGCTCACCCAGAACCTCCAGTGGCTGATCCTCATGGGTGTGTCCTTCGTGGTGGCCGCCTACCTCCAGGTCGTACGCGGCTACGACGCGATCCGCACCGGCGTGGTCTTCACGGCGGCCACCGCCGGCCTCCTCGCGGCCTCGCTCGCCGCCGAGCGCTTCGCGAAGCGGCGCACCCCGCGGACCCTCGTGACGACCGGCTTCGCCGTGACGGTCGCCGGCATCGCCACGCTCCTGGCCCTGGCCGGCGACACGTCGAGCGCCTGGGCCAGCACGCCCGGACTGCTCATGATCGGCCTGGGGCTCGGGGTGATGCTGACCCCGTCGGTGAACGTCGTCCAGTCCAGCTTCCCCGAGGAACAGCAGGGCGAGATCTCCGGTCTGTCGCGCAGCGTCTCCAACCTCGGCTCGTCACTCGGCACGGCGGTCGCCGGCACCGTCCTCGTCGCCGACCTGGCCTTCGGCTCGTACGCCGCCGCGCTGATCGTCCTGGCGGCCATCGGATGCGCCGGTCTCGTCGCCGCCCTGCTGCTCCCTCACCGGCAGGGAGCGGACTGACGGGACGGACGAGTCGCGGACCTGGCTCCCGTACCAGTCGTGCACGACAGCGCTGCGCACGACGGCATCGGCAACGGACGCGTCCCGCCTGCTCAACGCCACCCAGAGCAGCCCCAGCGGCAGCGCGACGCACAGTACGGCGCGGAGCAGGGCGCGGCCGGGCGGGAGCCGCCGTCCCGAACGGTCCACCACCCGCAGCCCCATGAGCAGGCCGCCCACCGTCCTGCCCGTCACCGTCCAGCACACGGCCGGATATCCGGTGGCGAGGGCGAAGCCGAGCGCGCCGGTCAGCCAGTCCGACGGCTTCGGCAGGTCGAACGGCGGCCCGAGGACCAGGAAGCGCACGGTCCCGGCGCCCAGCCCGGCCAGCAGGGCGAGGCCCAGCACCACGAGGGCGTCCATGACGGCGGCCAGGGCGCGGGACACCAGACCCGCGGTGCGGCCCTGCAGTGGGGAGGGCCCGTCGGTGGGCGGGGGAGGGGTCACCGGGGAGGCCGGTCGGGCGGTTGCGGTCGTGACGACGGTACGGTCCCGTTCCGTCGCAGCAGCCGGTCGGTGAAGGCGTCCACCAGCCGGTCGGCCCGCGCGCTCCGCAGCCGTACGGCATCCAGCGCCTCGCCGGTCAGGCCGCCGCCCGTGTCCCGGACGATCCGCCCGACGTCGATCTCGTCGAGCACCTGCCGGGTGAGCGCGACCGGATCGGCCCGGTCGACCATCGCGTCGACATCGACACGGCGGGCGACCCGTTCGACATCGACGCGGTCCGCGACGCGGTTCACGTCCACCCGGTCCGCCACCCTGTTCACGTCCACCCGGGACACCAGGTCGTCCAGGTCGAGCTGGTCGACGACCGCGGCGACGAGCCGCCGCAGCGCGGCGCGCCGGAGACGGCCCATTTCCGCCCCGGCGCGTCCGGCCACCGCATCCGCGGCGGCCACGGCGCCCAGGGCCAGCCGCGGCCCGAGCAGCAGAATCGTTTCCAGCGGGCTTTCGGCGCCGCGGTGTCCACCCATGGCCGCATCGCAGCGCCGCCCGGCGCGGCCCGCTTCATCCGCCATGGGTGAACCGCGCGTCGCAGATCCCGCCCGGCGGCCGGTCCCGGTCCGCCGCCCGCGGATCAGTCGTCCACGGCGTCCAGCACGTCCCCCAGGCCGACGAACTTGAAACCGGTCGAGGGCCGCACCTCGTCCCCGGGAGTGTCGTGCCCGTCCTGCACGACGAGCAGCCCCTTCGGGTACCGGGCGCCCAGGGGCGCCGCCAGCGCGGCGGCCCCGTCGCACTCCTCCGAACCGTCCAGCACCGCCGAGGCCGCGGTGACGCGGAAGCCGCCCTCGTACTCGTTGCCGTCGGATATCTCCCGGTCGTAGGCGACGAACGTGTCGTCGCCCTGGCTGGACGCCAGCAGATAGCCGTCCCCGCCGGGCTCGGTGACCAGCGTCAGCCCCTCCACGTCGGCCTTCAGGCGTCGGCCGCCGTAGCCCGGGTCGGCGCCCGCGACGCACTTGCCGGCCGCCTCGTCGTACGTGGCGGGGACGCCGTACTCGCGGACCTTGTCGATGAGCTTCGGCGCGCCGGTCAGGTCGGCGCGCAGCCGCCAGATGCCGACGTCCTCCTGGCCCGCGTACAGGGTGCCGGTGTCCGGGTCGACCACCATGCCCTCGACCTGCGGAAGTTCGCCGGGCTCGGCGCAGGGGGACCAGGACGTGCCGTTCGGGAGACGGAAGGCGGCGGGCAGGTCCAGGGTGCGGACCTTGCGGTAGCCGACCGTGCCGCCGGAGCCGGGGAGGATTTCGAGAAGGGCGAGGGTGGTCCGTTCGCGGCGGCTGACCAGGGCGTACGCGCGGCCGGTGGCCTTGTCGGTCCAGGTGGCCAGGCCGTACGCCGTGCGCTGCTCGTCGATCTCCTGCTGGGACGTGGAGAAGACGGGCGGCGCCGCGGGGTCCGTCACGTCGGTCAGCGGGCCGCCCGCGCGGTCGCGGTCGATGCGGTGGAAGCGCAGCCGGTCGCCGCCGCGGTCGCTGGTCACCGCGAGGTCGGCGCGGCCCGAGGACAGGCGCAGACCGTGCACGAGGTCGACGTTGTTGAAGCGGCCGGGCGCGTGGCCGGGGCCGGGCGCGGCGGGTGCGGGCAGGGCCTGCACCTCGCGGGCGTCGAGGTCGTAGACGCGCAGGCCGCCCTGTTTCGCGGTGGCGATCACCAGACTGCGGTCCGGGTCGGCGGCGTTGCGCCAGATCGCCGGATCGTCCGCGTCGGCGTTGCCGCCCGCCGCGTCGTCGTGCAGGGCCGGGGTCTCGGCCCGCGGGGTGACGGCGGGCGGCGCGGCGGACGGGGCGGCACCGGCCGGAGCGGGGGCTGCTGTGGCGGCGAGCGCGGCAAGTGCCGTGGCGAGCACGAGTGTTGTGGTCCGGGCGCTGCGGAAGGCGGCCATGTGGGGGCTCCTGGAGGTCGGAGGGCGGTGGAGAGACCGGGGGAGTCTGGAGCCCGCGTATGACGACTTACCGATAGGTAACGTGTCCGGCTCGCGTCCGGAACGTGAACAGGCAGTGGCCGAGCCCTGATTGACCCCACTTTGAGCCCGTCTCGGGTCCTCCTTCACCCCTCCTTGGACCAGCCTCGGGCCCTCCCTGGGCCGCACTCGGGCCGATGCCCCCGGCTCATGGCCCCGACCGGCCGGTCACCACGCCCACCCCGGCACCCAGGTCCCCTCGTCCCGCCGGTCCGGCCGCACGCTCCCCAGGAAGGCGCGGAGCGCGGCGAGCGTGGGATGCGGGTTGTCGCCGCGCCAGAGCAGCGAGTGCGGATAGACCGGGGTCGGGCGGACCACGGCGACGCGCCGCAGACCGTGGCCGGCGGGCGAGACGAAGGACGTCCCCTCGCCGACGAGTGTCGCCAGCGACGGCGAGCCGGCGATGGTGTCGAGGAGCGGCTCGGTGCCGAAGTCCGGCCCGGTCACCTCGATGGTGAGCCCGAACGCGGCGGCGAGGTCCGCGTAGTAGGCGGCCCACTCGGTACCGGCGACGAGGCCGGGCATCCAGATCCGGTGCCCGGCGAGCTGCGCGGGGGTGACCGTACGGGCCGCGGCCAGCGCGTGGTCCGGGCCGGTGAGGAGCTGGATCGGCTCGTCCAGCACCCGGGCCGCCTCGATCCCGTCGGGAAGCTGCCGCGCGGGCACGGTGACCGCGCGGAACGACGCGTCGATCGTGCCCGAGCGGATCGCGGCGACGGCCGCCTCGGCGTCGAAGAGGGTCACGACATCGAGTTCGGCCGCGGGACCGGCACGGTGGAAGGCGCGCACCAGGTCGGCCGGGGCGAGGCGGCGGCCGATCACGTCGACGCGCAGCGCGCGACTGCCGGGCCGCACGGAAGCCGCCGCCCGCTCCGCGGCCCGCAGGAGGTCGCGGGCGTGCGGCAGGAACGCCTGCCCGTCGATGGTCAGCCGGGCCCCGCGCGCGGTACGGGTGAACAGCCGCACCCCGAGGTCCCTCTCCAGCGCCGCGATGCGCTTGGAGACGGCCTGCTGGGTGATCGACAGATGGGCGGCGGCTTCCTGGAACTGCCCCGTGTCCGCGACGGCGGCGAAGGTGCGTACGGCGTTGAGATCCACGCCGCTCACGCTATCCACAACCAGCGGTTGTGCGCCGTGCTCGCGCCGGTTGTTTGCCCGTACGCCCGGGACCCGCTTCGATGGCGGAGCGCAACGGCCGGTGGTCCGGCCACCGGACGACGAGGGGTGTGCTCGACATGGGGGGCATGGGGTCCGGGCCGTCGCTGGGGCGGCGGTTCCGGTGGCTGTGGGCGTCGTACGCGATCAGTACGTTCGGGACGCGGCTCGCCTTCGACGCGTTCGCCCTGATCGCGCTCCTGGCGCTGCACGCCGGGCCCGCCGAGGTGTCGGCGCTGGCGGCGGCCGGGACGGCCGTGGGGGCGGTGGCGGCGGTGCCGCTCGGCCCCTGGGTGGAGTTCCGCCGCAAGCGGTCCGTGATGATCGCGATGGACCTGGTCCGGTTCGCGGCACTGGCGAGTGTCCCCGCCGCGTATGTGCTCGGCCTGCTCGGCTTCGGCCAGCTGCTGGTCGTGGCGGTCGTCGTCGCGGCGGCGGACATCACGTTCAACGCGGCCGGCGGCGCCTGCCTGAAAGCGCTCGTACCGGCGCCGGACCTGATCGTCGCGAACGGCCGGTTCGAGGCGACGACCTGGACCGCGACGGTGCTCGGACCGCCGCTCGGCGGCGCCGCCGTCGGGCTGTTCGGGCCGGTGGTGACCGTGCTGGCCGACGCGGTCAGCTATCTGCTCTCGGCCGCGGGCATCCGGGCGATCGGCGGCGGGGAGCCGCGCCCGGAGCGCACGGGCGCACCGGCGCGGGCCCGCGCCGGCGGCCTGCTCGAAGGCTGGCGGTATCTCCTGGCCCACCCGTCCCTGCGCCCGCTGTTGTTCAACATGGCCCTGGTCAGCGGCCTGATCATGGCGACCGCACCGCCGCTCGCCGTCCTCATGCTCGGCCGCCTCGGCTTCAGCCCCTGGCAGTACGGCCTCGCCTTCGCGGTGCCCTGCCTCGGCGGCCTGCTCGGCTCGCGCCTCTCGCCCCGGCTCGTCGCCCGCTACGGGCAGCACACCGTCCTGCGCACCGCCGGGACCCTGCGGGCCTGCTGGCTGCTCGGCCTGGCCTTCGTCCACCCCGGCGTCTCCGGGCTGGTGCTCGTCATGGCCGTCGAGTTCGGCCTGATCACCTGCATGGGCGTCTTCAACCCGGTGTTCGCCACCTACCGGCTCACCCTGACACCCTCGGACCGCGTCGCCCGTACGCTGTCCGCGTGGTCGGTGACGACCAAACTCGTCGTCGCGGCACTGACCGCCCTGTGGGGCCTGCTCGCCGCGGCCACCGGCCCCCGCACGGCGATCGTGACCGCCGGCGTCCTCATGCTGGCGACACCGCTCCTGCTGCCCGCAGCAGAAGCCGCCCCTGCGCGTACGTCAGCACCGAAGCCGGAAGGGGAGCTTCGCGCCCGCTGAGGATCGTGGTCAGTGTGCCGTCGGCGCGGGACTCGGGGGCGGGCGGGCGGCCGATGCGGCGCAGGGCCTGGGCGGCTACCGCGTGGGCCGAGCCGTACAGGGCGAGCGGCGGCCGGCCGGGGCGCCGGACGGCCGCGCGGATGCGTTCGGCGACGAGCTCGTAGTGGGTGCAGCCGAGGACGACGGCCCGGACGTCCTCCGGGGTGCGCCGCGCCGCGGCGGCGATCGCGAGGCCGGTGGCGGCCTGGTCCGCGTGCTCGACCGCGTCGGAGAGCCCGGGACACGGCACCTCGGTGACGGATGTGCCGTCGGCGAACTGCCGGATGAGGGCCCGCTGGTACGGGCTGCCCGTGGTGGCGGGGGTGGCCCAGACGGCGACGGGGCCGCCGGCCGCGGCGGCCGGCTTGACCGCGGGGACCGTGCCGATGACCGGCAGGTCCGGTTCGAAGCGGGCGCGCAGTGCGGGCAGGGCGTGCACGGTGGCGGTGTTGCAGGCCACGATCAGTGCCTGCGGGCGGTGCGCGGCGGCCGATGCGGCGACGGCGAGGGCACGGGCCGTGATGTCCCGCGGTGTGCGCGGCCCCCACGGCATCCCTTCGGGGTCCGAGGAGAGGACCAGGTCCGCGTCGGGGCGCAGGTGGCGTACGGCGGCGGCCGCCGCCAGCAGGCCGATGCCCGCGTCCATGACGGCGATGGTCACCCGGTCGTCCATACGGTGGTCCTCGCGGCTGTCCACGTACGCGCCCATGCTCTGTTCTCCCTGCCTGCTGTCTCCGGTGCGCGGCCGGTTGCCGCTGTCACCGGCACGGAGTCTGGACGGCGGCCGGCTCCCGGAACATGGCCAATCCCGACGAGATGGCATGGAACGGCGTTTCCCGGGACCGGTCGGCTCGTTGGGCGTGGACGGGTCCTTTCGAGCCGCCGGCCTCCGGCGAGCCGCGGGAGGGATCTCGCGTGTCCGGAGCGCAGGGCTCCGGCGTGAGCGGACGTGAAGGAGAGTGGACGACCATGCGACGGACGAGTTTCGCCCTGGCCGCGGCGGTGGCGATGAGCGGTGTGCTGTTCACGGGGGCTGCCGCCCAGGTGGCCGTGGCCGCCACGGCGCACCCCCAGGCGGGGACGAGCGGGCCCCCGTTCCCCTACGCCGACTGCCTCAAGGAGGTGAAGAAGCAGTACAAGGGGAAGAAGGACCCGGTGGCCACGTGTGACGCGCTGGTGAAGAAGGGCTGGATCAAGAAGTAGGGCGCCGACCCGGCTTCTTCCGGTGCCGGGCCGCGCACTCAGGACGCGCGGCCCGGTCCGTCGCCGGTGCGGCTCCCGGCCGTACCGTCAGGCCCGCCTCACCGGCGCCCGTCGCCGGACTTTCCGAACCAGTCGAGGCAGAGCACCAGCGCGTCGTCCATCGACTCCGCGTCGCGGTGTTCCGACAGGTCGCGCAGGACGGCCCGGGGCACGCTCGCCGCGGGAAGCAGGCTGGTGGCGTGGATGGCGCGGGCGAGGGCGTGCTCGCCGTACTCCTCGCCCGGCGGCGAGACCGCCGCGTACACGCCGTCGCTGACGAACAGGAGCCGGTCGCCGGGGAGCACCTCGAACTCCTGGGCCACGTACTGCGTCTCCTCGAACATGCCGAGCGGCAGCTGCGGCTCCAGGGGCACCAGGTCGATGGTGCGGCCCCGGCGCCGCCACAGCTGCGGGGAGCCGGCGTCCACGACCTCCACCCGCCCGGTCGCGAGCTCGAAGCGGAGCAGCAGCGTCGAGACGTAGGCGGAGCCGCGGTACTGCCCGTAGAGGGCCTGGTCGGCGAGGGCGGCCTGGTCCGCGATGCCGATGCCGGCGCGGCGGGCGTTGCGCAGCGCGTTGACCGCGAGGTGGGAGAGGACCGACGCCTCGATGCCGGTGCCCATGCCGTTGGTGACGGCGAGGGTCAGCTCGTTCGCGTCCGCGGCCCAGTCGTAGTTGTCGCCGTGGATCGCGTAGGCCGGCTCCAGCTGGGCGCCGATGGCGTACTCCTCGGCCGCGCAGGCGCGGGCGGGCAGCAGCTGCCACTGCATCTCGGCGGCCAGGGTGAGCCGGGTGGCGCGGCGGGCCCGCTGGTAGACGTCGGTGTCGCGCTCGGCGACGAGGATCTCGTGGCCGAGCAGGTCCGCCGCGTGTGCCAGGTCGTCGACGGCCTCGGGCAGGTTGCGCTCGTTGGGCAGCCGGACGGTCAGGATGCCGAGCCGTTCGCCGCGGACCGTCACGGGCAGGTGGTGATCGACGGCGTTGCCGTGCCGGAGCTGCTGCTCGTGCCGCTCCTGGCTGCCGAAAGCGCGTCCCTCCGGGGTGTTGGAGACGGACAGCGCGCCCGTGGTGCCCTCGTCGAGCGAGGAGAACGGCCTGAGCACCGTACCGCCGTAGTCCGCGAGGAACAGTTGCACGGACGTGGCTCCGTAGGCCGCGGCGAGCGCTGAGCGCAGCACGTCCACCAGGGCGTGCGGTGCCGCTGCGCGGACCGCTCTTTCCACATCACAGCTCAGGGTCACGGTCTCTCAAACATTCTTATTTCGGTGGATTTCGACATGGCCGGGCTGACGCGGGCGGCCGGAGGGTGACAGAGTGGTCGTGTGTCCCGTTTCCCCGGTCAGTCGTACCCACGCGAGCAGGTGACCGAGGCCACCCTTGCCGCCTCCGAGTTGCTGGAGGTCCTGTGGGGTCGTGGTCAGGAGACGGCACGCTCCGCGCAGGTCTCGCCGTCCCAGTTGCGGGCTCTTTTGGTGATCGAGGAATACGAGGGTACTAACCTGCGCGCGCTCGCCGACGAACTTGGCTCGCGTCCGCCCGCGGTGAGTCGTCTCTGCGACCGTCTGGAGGCCATGGGCCTGGCCGAACGGTGTCCGAGCGCGACGAGCCGACGGGAGGTCGAGCTGCGGCTGAGCCTGCGCGGGCGGGCGTTCCTGGAGGAGTACCGGGCGGCCCGCACGAGCGAGGTCGCCGCCATCGTGGCACGCATGGACCCGGCGCAGGTCGCCGATCTGGCGTCCGGCCTGGCGGCGTTCCGCAGGGCTGCCTCCTTGCACCGTACGGCCCAGGACAGCAGTCCGCTCGCCGTCCGCCGCTCGCTGGGCGCGGACAGCGCGGACAGTGCGTGATGTCATTCAGGCCCCGCTTCTCGATCCGAAGTCACTCCGGGCAGAGCCGTGTTGCACAGTGACGGGGACAAGATTGTTGCCTTTCTGGAATATTGTCAAACGGCAACAATCGCTTCTATTGTTGATCACTCCATCCGGCCGGACGGCTAGTCCGCTTCCGGCCACCGGCCCCGTTATCGCCTGAGGATCACCGTGCAGTCACAGCCCAGCGCAGACCGGCCGACGCGGGTCGTGGTGCGGGAAGGCCGCCGTGCCGGGGACGCGTTGCTCGTCACCGTCACCGGACCGCTCGACATCGACACCGTCCCGCCACTGGACGAGGCCCTGCGCGAGGCGGGCGCCGCGCGGGACGGGACCGGACCGGGCGACAGCGCCGCGCGACCGGTGGTCGTCGACCTGTCCGGGGTGGACTTCGCGGACTCCACGACGGTCAACGTGCTGCTGCAACAGCACGCCGCGCTGGGTGCCCGGCTGCGCCTGGCCGCCCCGTCCCCGGGGCTGCGCCGGCTCTTCGAGCTGACCGGCCTGGACGGCGTTCTCCCGCTGTACGCGACGGTGGGGGAGGCCGGGGCGGCCGACGGCGTGGCCGGTGCGGGGGAGCGGCCGTACGGGCCGTGAAGCGGCGGCCCGTACGAAGCGGACCCCAGGGGCCGGGCCCCGCCTCAGCCCGCCACGACCGTCTCCGCGAGTTTCTTGAATTCACCCAGGTCATAGTTGGCGAGGGTGGAGTCCAGGTTGGTCAGGGCACCCAGATGCTCCACGAAACCTTCCGGTGAGTAATCTATTTGCAGCGTGACGCGGCTCGCCGTGTCACTGAGCCGGTGGAAGGTGACGACTCCCGCGTGATGGACGCCTTCCGTCGTTTTCCAGGCGATGCGTTCGTGGGGTTTCACCTCTGTGAGTTCCGCCACGAAATTCTTGTCCGCGCCCGGCAGTGACAGCTGCCAGGCGAAATGCGTGTCGTCCAGGCGCTCGACCAGCCGCACATGGCTCAGGAACTTCGGCCAGTGCGTGACGTCCGACCACAGCGCCCAGCTCACCGCGACGGGAGCCTCGATGTCCACACTCTCCAGCAGCGAGGACGACATGACGTATTCCTCCTTGGTCTCGTGGGTGTTCGCCACCGGGCATCCGCTCCCACGGCCGCGTACGGCCGCGTTCGCGGGTGTCCGGGTACCCTGCCCGGTCGTGTCGGCACACGGTCCGGGGTTGCCCTTGTACCCCGTGGCCCGGCAAGTACCCGGCCGCCGGGGTACCGGCCGGGGGCAATCCGCCGGGGCGGGATATCGCCCCATGGGGAACTCGCAGTTCCGTATGTGTCGGTGTGATTGCGTCGTTGCCTGGCGGGAAAGGTGCCTACTTGTACGCCTTACGGTCCAACGGGAAACGAGGTGAAACCGATGAGCAGCGCCACGGCCCCGCACAGGGTTTCCACAGCGCCGTCGCTGGTGGTGACGCTGGAGAACTGTCCTGAAGCGGCTGCCGTTGCGCGGGATGTCGCCGGTGACTTTCTGCAAGGGCTGGGACCGCCACCGGACCGGGACGCCGCCGACGCCGTCGTACTGATCGTCTCCGAACTGGTCACCAACGCCGTCCGGCACACCCACACCCGGACGTGCACCCTGAGCCTGGCGGCCGGCCCCGGCATCGTGACGGTGGGCGTGGCCGACGCCAGCCCCCGGCCGCCGTGCGAGCGCGACCCCGACGTGCGCGGCGAGGGCGGCGGCTTCGGCTGGCCGATGGTCCGCCGCCTCGCCGTCTCCACCTCGGTGGAGACCTCCCCGCACGGCAAGACGGTCAGCGCCGTCGTCGCCCGGGTGAACCGGCCGTCAGCCGCCTGAGCGCGGCGACAGCCGCACGGCCAGGGCGAGCGTGTCGTCGGAGTGCAGGATGACGGTGTGCATGTCCTCGGCGATGGCTCCGGGAATCTCCCCGATGGGCCGGTCGCGGTGCCGCCGGGCGCTCTCGGCCAGCCGCTGCTCGCCCTCCCTGGGGTCCCGGCGGCTCTCGGTCAGCCCGTCGGTGTACAGGACGAGCAGGTCGCCGTCGTCCAGCCGCGCGTGCAGCAGCCGCTCGCTGCCGGGGAACGGATAACCCACCCCGCGCCCGCGGACCTCCAGATACTCCTCCTTGCCCGCGCTCCGTACGACCAGCGCCGGGGGATGGCTGCCGTTGGCGAGTTCCAGGTCCCCGCTGACCGGGTCGATCCGGGCCAGCAGCACCGTGGCCATCAGCTCGGGGTCGAGCGGTGAGAGGATCTCGTCCGTCCGGGCCACGATGGACTTCAGCGGGTGGCCTTCCAGCGCGAGGGTCCGTACGGCGTGGGTGACGTTCAGCGCACTGCGCGTACTGCGTACGCCGTGCCCGAGCGCGTCGACGACGGTGATGTGGACCGTTCCGTCCGGCAGCGTGAACCAGTCGTAGAAGTCGCCGCCGGTGGGCGCGTCGGTGCCGGCCGGCGCGTAGTGGACGGCGAGCTCCAGACCGTCCACCGCGATCGGCGGCGGGCGCAGCGCGTCCTCCAGTTCGCGCAGGATGTGGCCGTGGGCCGTCCGCAGTTGCTCGTCGCGCTCCTCCAGCTGCACGTACAGCGCCAGTACGCCGCTGTTCGTCTCGGCCAGTTCATGCGTCAGACGGCGCTGGTCGGTGGCGAGGGAGTCCACCCGGGCCAGGGCGACCCGCAGTTCCTCCTCCAGCAGACCGGTCTCGGCGGCCGGGTCGGCCACCGGGCCGGCCCCGTCGCCGGCCGGGCCCGCGGGAGCGTCGCCGCCGCGGGCCCGTCCGCCGCCGGTCGTCGTGCCGTCCGACCGCCGCCCCGCGGGGATACGGACCTCCGGCGTCCCGGGCGGGAGCGGTACGTGCCAGGTGGCCGCATCGGGCGACACCTCGGCGGGAAGCAGCAGCCCGGCACCGGCGGGCGGTGCGAGCAGCGGGGCGGGGGTGCGCAGTGTGACGGCGAGGAAGCCGGTCGCGGCGCCGCCGTCGGCACGCGAGGCCCCGGCGGGGGAACCGGCACCCGGCTCCGCGGCGTCCTGCGGACCGGTCCCGTTACCGGGGGCGCGCCCTGACGGCCCGCCGGAACCCGCGTCCGCGGACCCCGCCGAGGAGGAACGATCCGTCGCAGCCGTGCGGGCCGACTCCAGCGTGACCCCGTACCCGGCGCGGAGCGCCGTGTCGGCCAGCGTGCTCACGGACAGCACGAGTCGCGCCCGGGTCTCGACGGGCAGGGCGTTGGCCGCGCCCAGCCGGCGCACGGCATGGCGCAGCGCCGGCAGCGCGTGGAAGGTGTGGCGTTTCACGAGAGTCTCTGGTGGAGGTTGGCGGCGAGTACGGTCGCGTCGTCCCGGCTGCGGCGGTGGCCGTGCATGAGGGCCGCGGCCAGCAGCGGCGCGGGCAGCCGTACGAGGAAGGGGTCCGGGCTGTGCGCCCAGCGGTGGTCGATGCCGTCGCTGTGCAGGAGGGCGGTGAAGTGCGGCTCCCAGGGGAGGTCACGGACCACCGGGTGCGGCATCTCCAGTCCCACCACGCCGGGCTGGCCGGTCAGGCGGTGCCGGACGTCCTGCTGCGTGAGCGTCACGCACCGTACGTTGCCGATCCCGCAGTACTGGGCGCGCCCGGCGTGCAGCCGCAGCAGCCCGACGGCAGCGCCCCGGCTGTGCCGCAGGGCGCGGTGCAAACCGGTCAGCAGAGCGGGCAGCGGCTGGTCCGGGGCCCTGGCGAAGGTACGCAGCGCGAGCTGCGCCGCCTCGGCCGCCGGCGGCCCGTGCCCGAGGCCGTCGACGACGATCGCGGTCAGCCCCTGCCCGGTCTCGGCCACCGCGCACGCGTCGCCGCTGACCTCCTCCCGCTCGGCGGGCAGGCAGACCGAGCCGATCGCCCGGCGGCCGGCGTCCGCGTCCTCGGGCGGCGTGAGCCGCGCACAGGCCACGGTGCCGCCGGGCTCGTGGGTCCGGACGGTGAAACTGGTGGCTATGCGGTTGACGCCGCCGATACCGGCACCGAGCGTCTCGGTCGTCGTGTACCCGTCGGCCAGACAGCGCCGGAACTCCCGCATCCCCGGCCCCCGGTCCGCGGCGATGATCTCCACGCCGTTGCCCAGCGGCAGCTCCTGGACGTACAGCGCCCCGTCGACCGCGTGCTTGGCGAGGTTGCTGCCCAGCTCGGACGCGATGACCGCGGCCTGGTCGGGCAGCGCCCCCTGGAGCCCGCGGCGTTGTGCGACCGACCGCGCCGTCTGGGCGGCCAGGTGTACGGCGCTGTAGTGGTCGACGGGGACGTACGCCGTCGGGTGGGCGGCGGGTGGCAGGGTCAACGGTCGGCCCACCGCGTCGCGGTCACCGTCGTGCCCCCGCCCTCGCGGGTGCGGATCTCGAACTCGTCCATCAGGCGCCGCGCGCCGCCCAGCCCGTGGCCGAGCCCCGCGCCGGTGGTGTAGCCGTCGGTGAGCGCGGCGTCGATGTCGGCGATGCCGGGCCCGGAGTCGTGCACGGTCAGCCGCAGGCCCACCGCGCCGGGCCGGGTCGGGTACTCGATGCTTATCGTGCCGCCACCTCCGTGGATGTAGGCGTTGCGGGCCAGCTCGCTGGCGGCCGTGACCACCCGGGTCTGGTCGACGATACTGAAGCCGACCGTGAGGGTGGCGTCGCGCACCGCGTGCCGGATCGCCAGCAGGTCCTGTTCGCTGCGCACGGTGAGCACCGTGGCGTCGGCCGGCAGGCCCGCCCGTTCCGTACTGTCACCGGTCAGCGTCGTGGTACCGGCGGCGCCGGCACTGCCGAATTCACCGGGTCCCGTCATGCGGTACCTCTCCTGCGGGACGGGGACTTTGATGCCAGCCCAGGGCCGCCATGCCGTGTTCCGCGTTCAGGGCGGTCTCCACGCCGGTCAGCCGCAGTCCCAGCTCGGCCAGGGTCATGGCCACCGGGGGACGCATACCCGCGACGATCACACGGGCGCCCAGGAGCCGCGCCATCGTGGTGAGTTCCATCAGCGTCCGCGCCACGAAGGAGTCGATGATCTCCAGCCGGGAGATGTCGATGAGCACCCCGCGGGCCCGGTCGGCCGTGATACGGGTGGTCAGCTCCTCGGTGAAGGCCACCACCGTGGCGTCGTCGAGCTCGTTGAGCAGCCCGGTGACCAGCACGTCGCCCAGCCTGAGGATGGGCACTCCGGCCGTGGGCCGGGCGTTCAACGGTTCTCCCGCACGCCCGTGGACGGCTGGTCCGCCGCCTCGTCGGTGAGTCTGACGGCGGCGGCCAGCGCGTCGGCGAGGGTGGTGCGGGTCAAGATGGTCGACAGGTCGATGCCGAGCTGGGCGATGGTCTGCGCGATGGACGGCCGGATGCCGCTGATCACACAGTCCGCGCCCATCAGCCGCACCGCGTTGACGGTCTGCATCAGGTGCTGGGCGACCGCGGTGTCGACGGTCGGCACACCGGTGATGTCGATGATGGCGACCAGCGCCTCGTGCTCCTGGATGGCCTCCAGGAGGTTCTCCATGACGACCTGGGTGCGGGTGGTGTCGAGCGTACCGATCAGCGGTACGGCCAGGACCTGCCGCCACAGCCGCACGACCGGCGTGGACACCTCCAGGAGCTGCCGGCTCTGCCGGCGGATGATCTCCTCGCGGCCCTCCACGTACGTCTCGAAGGAGAGCGCTCCGGCGCTGTCCAGCAGCCGGTTGACCAGGACGGCGCTGGCGAAGAGCTCTTCGGTGTCCCGGGTCTGCCGCTGTACCGCCTCCAGGAGCGCTTCCTTGAGCGAGAGGACGGCCAGCGAGGTGACGGTCGGCATGGCGCCGGCCCGGGCCCTGCGCATGGAGAGATCGATCACGGCCTGGCGCAGCGGCCGGTCGGTGGCCACCACCCGGTTCGCCGGGACGTCGCTCTCCAGGCCCTGGAGAAGGGCACCGAGCAAGGCGTCGGCCTCCTCGCGAAGTTCGCCCTCGCTGACTATCTCGCGCATCTCGTCCTGGGCCAGCTGCAGCTGCACCCAGCGGTCGGAGACGGTGTCGGACTCTGCGCGCAGCGCGCCGATGACACGCTCGCGTGCCGCGGCCTCGGTGGAACTCAACCCATGGTCCTTTCCTGGTGATTGGCGATAGCACAAGCGCGCGTGGTGTGCTGCTCGCGCGGTGCGTGTTCAACCGCACGCGATCTTCCATTGCCGTCCGGCAAATGTTACCGAGCGCAGGCCAGGGCATGAAGGCCGGACCACTGCGGCCGCGCCCCGAACCCGTGCCCCTCGCTCTTCCGCCACCTCATGAGCAACTGTTTCCCACTGGCAAGGGTTGAACACCTAAGAGTAGGGCAGGTGCACCTGACCGTACGTACTGTGAAGGGTGAAGACGTGACCATGCTTGCCGTGCAGGACAGTGCAGCGGGACCGGAGGCGGCGCGGGCCGCGGGCGCGGGGCGGGCGGCGCGGGCGCCCGGCCTGCCCCATGTGCCCGACGCGACCAAGGTGGCGCCCCGGGACGCCCGGGAGCTGTCGAAGCTCTTCCTCGTCCGGCTGGCCGCGCTGGAGGAGGGGACGGCCGAGTACCAGTACGCGCGCAACACGCTCATCGAGATGAATCTCTCACTGGTGCGGTTCGCCGCCTCCCGGTTCCGCGGCCGGGGCCAGGATCTCGGGCACGCGGAGGACATCATCCAGGTCGGCACCATCGGCCTGATCAAGGCGATCGACCGGTTCGACCTCTCCCGCGAGGTCGAGTTCTCCACCTTCGCCGTCCCCTACATCGTCGGTGAGATCAAGCGTTTCTTCCGCGACTCCACCTGGGCCGTGCATGTGCCCCGCCGGGTCCAGGAGTTGCGGGTGGAGCTGTCCAGGTCGGGGGAGCGGCTCTCCGCCGACCTGGGGCGCGAGCCCACCGTCCCCGAGCTGGCGGCCGACATGGAGATCGGCGAGGACGAGGTCGTCGACGCGATCGCCGCGAGCAACGGCTACACGGCGGGCTCGCTCGACGGTCCGGGCGACGGGGCCGGCGCGGCCGGCGAGAGCCGCGCCATCGCCGACGTCATGGGCGACGACGACCCGGCGATGGAGCTGGTCGAGAACCTGAACGCGCTGGCCCCGCTGCTGCACGAGCTGGACGACCGCCGGCGCCGCATCATCGAGATGCGCTTCGTCAAGGAGATGACACAGGCTCAGATCGGCGCCGAGCTGGGCATCTCCCAGATGCACGTCTCACGGCTGCTCTCCAGGACCCTGGCGCAGCTGCGGAAGGGGATGCTGGACCAGTAGCCGGATGCCGGTGGAGCCGGGGTGTCGGTGCGTGCCGCGCCGTCCGGCTGCAGGTCCGGCGGGCACCTCTCAGAGCAATCTGGGTGAAAAGCCTCATCATGAACGGTGTACCCATTCCTCCCCCGTACCGAACCGCCCTTTCCGTCCCCGGCTCCCGTGCCCCTGCGGCCCGCGCGGGCGGTAGACGATGTACGGGCGTACGAGATAGCCGACGGGCGCGGTGAAGGCGTGCACGAGCCGGCTGAAGGGCCACAGTGCGAACAGCGCCAGGCCCAGGAGCGTATGGAGCCGGTAGACGAACGGCGCGTGCGCCATGACCGGCACGTCCGGGTCGAAGGCGAACAGGGAGCGGAACCAGACCGAGACGCCCTGCCGGTAGTCGTACGGGTGGGTGCCGGTCGTGGTGGCGGTGGCGGCCAGCCCGGCGATCAGCGTCGCGGCGAGCAGCGGATGCAGGACACGGTCGGTACGCAGGGAGCCCGCGCGCACCGCCGGGACGCACAGCCGCCGGAAGACCAGGAGGGCCAGGCCCGCCGTCGTGACCAGCCCGGCCACGCCCCCGATGGCGAGGGCGTTGGCGTGGTAGAGCCACTCGTGGACGTGTACGCGTTCGGTGAACGTCTCGGGGATGAGCAGGCCGGTGAGGTGGCCCGCGACGACGAAGAGCATCCCGTAGTGGAACAGCGGCGAGCCGACGCGCAGCAGCGTGCTCTCGTGCAGCTGGCTGGAGCGGGTGGTGAAGCCGAAGCGGTCGTAGCGGTAGCGCCAGGCGCTGCCCGCGACGAACAGGGTCACGACGACATAGGGGAGCACGCCCCACAGCGCGGTGTGCAGATGGTTCACCGTCGGACTCCTCGGGGTCCGGAGCCGGGGAACGGGGCCGGCCCCACGGTCTCCACGGGCGGTGGTCCGGTACGGGCCAGGAGGCGGTCGGCGGTCCGGGCCGGGCCGGGCCGGGTCCCGACGTTGTCGAACCACACGTATTCCGTACCGGTGCGGTTGGTCCAGGTCTGTTTGCAGGTGACCGAGCAGGTGTGGCAGCCGATGCACGTGTCGAGATTCATGCGGTCGGGGCCGTGCTCGCGCAGGGTGTGCACATGGGCGGCGGCCGCGATCTCCAGGGCCTCGTCCCAGCCGACGCGCACCAGCCCGCCCTTGCCGCGCGCCCGCTGGTAGCGCAGCCGCTGTTGCGGGTCCCCGGTGACCTGTGCCCAGGCGGCGACCGGGTCGCCCAGACGCGCCCGCGCCGCCCGGTACATCTCCAGCAGCACCCCGCGCGCATACGGGTAGCGCACCCGGGTCGGCGAATAGGTGTACCAGGAAAAGGACGCCCCGCGCGGACAGCCCCGCGGTTCGTATTCCGGACGGTCCGGGCCCACCGACGGATAATCCGTCGCCTGGGTCTCCCACGTGATCAGACCGTCCTTGACGAACACCTGCCACGAACACGATCCTGTGCAATTCACCCCATGGGTGGAGCGCACCACCTTGTCGTGCGCCCACCGTTCACGGTAAGGCGCGTCATTCACCCCCTGATCCGTGCGGAAAACCGCCCGACCGTCGTCCGTCACCGGCACCCGCCGCAACAGCCCCCCGGCCGCCAGAAGCCGTTCGGCCGCGTCCGCCGCGGCACGTTCCGCCTTCGCCCTGCCACGCCACATACGAGGGCTCCTTCCGGGACCGGGTGGCGGACCCGCTCGGCACGCCACGTCACGAAACGACCCCGGATTCCTCCCGCGACGGGCCGACACAAAGTCACCTTTTCGTCAATTGGCCAGCTTTGGGAGTTGTTCTCCTCGTGTTGGGCCGTGGCTGTGCGGAGGTCACCTGAACGACACATTCTCGTGCCCCGGGCAGCGGCGTAAGGCGGAACGCGGCCGGTTACGGCCGGGGCGTCCCGGTCGCCTTGGGGACCGCCCAACCGTCCGACGCCGGGGGACGCATGTCGCCGGTATCCATGGTCGCCGCGTAATGAATCCGAGTCGGCCTGCGGTCCGCGGGCACCGAGTACACGACTTCACCGCGGGTGCATTCGCCGGCCCGTACCTGCGTTTCGACGGGGAACCGGGGCCGCGGGAAAACG
This sequence comes from Streptomyces sp. NPDC059788, assembly GCF_042732265.1. Taxonomy (NCBI): domain Bacteria; kingdom Bacillati; phylum Actinomycetota; class Actinomycetes; order Kitasatosporales; family Streptomycetaceae; genus Streptomyces; species Streptomyces sp. NPDC059788. The sequence goes on from NZ_JBHWHY010000014.1 coordinate 19,057, forward strand.
TCGCGCTCCGTCTCGGACGGCGCGACAGCCGTCCCGTCGGCATAAAGCAGACTCCAGTCGGAGCCGGTGGCGGTCACACTCCCGGACTCCGCACACACCTCTATGTCGAGAGCGGCCCATACGGAGCCGTCTTTCCCTTTTCCGTCGCCCGCCGAGTCGCCGGAAGCGGCCGACTGCCGGTAGCCGAAGACCTTTGCGGTGCCGCGCCCGGAGCCGTCCTTGCGCTGCCAGGCCAGTGGGCGGCCGAATGCCAGAAGCGCGGGAGAGGCTGCCGATTCTTCCGGTGCGGCGGCTGCCGCCTTCGAAGGCGGGCCGTCGGGGGACTGCGAGGGCGGGGCGGTACTGCCGCAAGCGGTGAGTGCCGCCGAGAGCAGCACGGGTAACAGCAGCAAGGTTTTGCGCACGACTTCTCCAGGAGTGGTGGCCGGGGTGAAACGCGTACGGTCATCTTCACACCGGTTACCGCCAGCCGGCCAACAAAAGTGGGCGGGCGGGGAGTTGCCCGGTCCGCGGCGGAATTGCCCTCCGGAGGCCGCCGCCCCGCCCGCATCCCGTTCCGCTGCGACTTTTTCACCCACTCGGGTGACTTACCGAACACCGGCGTCCCACTCCCGACATGCTGGGACGGTCGCAGCGCGGAGGGCCCGGCCGAGCCGGTCGGGGGTGCCGCCGCCCGGGAGGGAGGAGACGCCGGGAGATGTGGCGCCCCTCGCAGTTCACCACCGTTGTGGTCTTCGTCATCACCGTCGTGGTGATCCCCCTCTCCGTCAACATCGCCGGCACGGCCGTACCGAAGCCCGTCGAGCCGTACTTGTGGCTCGCCTGGCCCCTCTCCGTGGTCGCCGCGATCCTGGCGGCCGTGGTGGAGAGCCGGCGCAGGGCCGCGTCCGGCGCCGCCGAGGGGGCGGACCAGCCGCAACGCGACCCGCGGGCCTGTGCGGCCGACCAGCTGGCGCGCACCCTGTTCAGCCAGTGGTCCGCGGAGGCGGAGATGCGGATGCTGCACCGCCCCCACCCCCTGCGGCTGCGGTGGTCGGCCACCAGCCGCCCGGTCGTGCCCCGGCCGGGCGCCGCCGACAGCGCCACGCGATCAGGTGACGGAGCGTCAGGCGAGTTGAGCGGGTCGGGCGGAGGCCTGCCGGGAGACGGCCACGACGAACTCCTCAGGAACTTCCTGGGCCTGCGCAGCCGACGGCTCGTGCTGCTCGGCGACCCTGGAGCCGGCAAGACCGTACTCGCCATCCTGCTCACGCTGGGCCTGCTGGAACACCGGCGCGACCACGGCGGGCCGGTCCCCGTCCTGCTGTCGCTCTCCTCCTGGGACCCGCGCACCGAGCACCTGCACACCTGGGTGGTCCGGCGACTGGTCGAGGACTACCCGGCGCTCGCCAACACCGACGTCTTCGGCGCGGACGCGGCCCGCGGGCTGGTCACCGACGGGTCGGTACTGCCCGTCCTCGACGGCCTCGACGAGATGCCCGCCCTGCTGCACGGGGCCGCCCTCGAAGCGCTCGACCGGATCGCGCCCGCCCACCCGATGGTGGTCACCTGCCGCAGCATCGAGTACGAGACGGCCGTGGAGACCGGGGGGACGGTGCTGACCACGGCCGCGGTGGTGGAGCTGGAGCCGGTGGGCGCGCACGACGTGATCGCTTTCCTCGACGCGGGCGGCGTGACCATAGGGGAGCGCTGGACCCCCGTACTGGCCCACCTGCGGCAGCAGCCGCACGGCCCGCTGGCCGGGGCACTGTCGTCGCCGCTGATGACCTCCCTGCTGCGGACGGTCTACCGCGATCCGTCCGCCGACCCCGGCGAACTGCTGGACCCGGAGCGGTTCCCCGACCGGGCAGCAGTCGAAGGGCACCTGCTGGACGCCTTCCTCCCCGCCGCCTACCAGCACCTGCCCGCACCTCCCTCGGCAGCACCCGAATCGGACCGGACGGCAACGGGACGGCCGCACTACCCGCCCGAGCACGCACACCACTGGCTGGCCTTCCTCGCGGCGCACCTCCAGCGCAACCGGACACGCGACCTGGTGCTGTGGCACCTGCACCACGGCCTGCCCCAGGGCGGGCACAAAGCCGTCGGGGTGGTCCTGGAAGTGGCGACCGGCTGCGTCGCGGGGCTCGGGGTGGCGGCGGGCGCCGGGTGGGACGTGGGGATGACCGCCGGGCTCGCGGGCGGGTTCGGCGCCGGGCTGATGGCCGCGCCCCCGGCGCACCCGGGCTGCGTCAACCTGGAGATCCGGGGGCGGCTGCGCCCGATCGTCCGGAAGTTCGCCGTGGGCCAGGCACTCGGCCTCGTCACCGGCTTCGGCGCGCTGATCGCGGCCGCGCTCGCGGCCTCGCTGGGGTTCGGGCTGGTGGGCGGCGTGGCGGGGATGGCGAAGGTGTCGTTCGCCGTCGGGCTCGGCGCGGGGCTCGCCTTCGGGGCGATGATGTGCCTCAACACGCCGGCGGACGCGATCCGTTCGCCGACCCCCTGGTCCGTCATGCGGGACGACCGCACGGTCAGCGCGATCCGCGCCGTCGTGGAGACCCTGGGCTCGGGCGTGCTGGCCGGCGTCCTCCTGGGCCGGGGCGAGTTCGGACTCACCGTCGGCATCGAGGCGGCCGCGCTCTTCGGGCTGGGCAGCGGCCTGGCCGTAGGGCTGGCCGGACGCTTCACCTCGCGCTTCCAGACCGGCCTGGCGGCGAGCGCCTGGGCCTGGTACGCCGCCAGCCGCTGCTGGCTCGCGCTGCGGGGCCGCATCCCCTGGCGGCTGACGAGGTTCCTCGCGGACGCCCACCGCCGGGGCGTACTGCGCCAGACCGGCGCCGTCTACCAGTTCCGCCACGCCCGCCTCCAGGACCGGCTGGCCGAACCGGCCGCCGGGAGGACGCGGGAGTGAGGGGGCGGGACGACCGGGCCCGCGGCGAAGAGGCCACCCCACAGGCGGCCTCTGATACGCCAGGGCGGTGGCGGGTGGGCCCCGGGCGCGGTCGTCCGTCCTCGGCGACAAGCCGTACGCGGGATCAGGGGTACGAGACCACCTTCGACGGCTTGGTGTCCGAGCCGGAGGTCGGCGCGCCGTGGTCGTTGACGACATGGGCGTACTGGCCCTTGCCGCCGAGGGAAACCACCAGCAGCCCGTGGAACTTCACCCCGGGCACCCGCGGCGAGGCGAAACCGTGGTCCTGGACGATGGTCGGGTCGTCCTTGTAGAAGCAGTAGCTGCCCATTCCCCAGGCTTCGTGCGTGGTGACGGAATCGGCGACCTTGTAGGCGGCGAAGCCGCGGGTGGAGCCGTTCTGGACGGCCGCCTGGTTCGGGGCGTCGTACGCCTTCTCGTTCTGGTAGAACACGGTGCGGCCGCGCTCGCCGTTCCACTGCACGTCGTACTTGTTGAAGTGTTCCACGAACAGCCCGGTGGCCAGGACGTCGTCGCCGTTGACGACGACACCGTAGTCGGCCCGGTTGGTCTCCCAGCCCACCCCGTCACCGTGGTCGGCGCGCCAGATCCAGGTGTGGTCGACGATCGTGTGGTGGCTGTTGACGACCAGGCTGGTGGTCGCTCGCCCCGCGCCCGCGCCGCCGATGCGTACGAACACGTCCTGCACGGTGATCGGGTCCGCCGCGTGCCCGGCGGACGCGCCCTTGGGGCCGATCTGCACCAGGACCTCGGAGTTCTGCGGGCCCGCGTCGACGAGGAGCCCGGCGAGCCGTACGCCGTCCACGTCGGCGACCTTGATCGCGCTCACCCCGTGGTCCGGGACGATCGTGGGGTAGCCGATGCCGAGGACGACGGTGCCGGCCCGCTTGATCTCGATCGGCCGGTCCACGTGGTAGACGCCGGGAGTGAACAGCAGGTGCAGGCCCTGCTCGACCGCCGCGTTGACGGTCGCCGCGGTCGCCCCTTCCTTGACCACGTAGAACCGGCTCAGCGGCAGGGACGTTCCCTTCGGTGTGCCGCTGCCCCAGGTGGTGCCGCGGGCGCCGGTGCGCAGCGCGGGCAGGAACACCTTGTACTCCCCGCGGTCCAGGTACAGGAACGGTTTTTCGCGGGAGACCGGCGTGGTCCGAAGAGCCGTGTACGGCGGGTCCGGGAAGGACTGCGCGGGGGCGCCCTCGACGCCGGAGAAGACCATGTTCCACACGCCGTTGAGCCAGCCGCCGACGGAGCTGTCGCGGGTGTACCACTGCTGCTGCGAGTACGGCTGCACGGTGCCGTCGATCCGGCAGTCGGCGATGTAGCCGCCGCTGGCCCATCCGTAGCCGTCCGGCGCGAGGTTGAGGTTGCCCTTGACGTGCATACGACGGAACGGGGCCGCCTGGGAGACGGCGAAGCGGTTGGTGCCGCTGACCGGCTTCAGCGCGAGATTCTCCGCCGAGCGCCAGAAGTTCTGGGTGGCGTTGCCGTCGAACCAGCCGGCGTCGACCGTCACATCGCCGTTGATGAGCGTGTCGTCGGGCGACAGCCCCAGGCCCATGATGGAGGTGTAGAACCCCAGTTGGGCGTTGAGCCCGTGGTACGTGCCCGGCTTGAAGAGCAGGGCGTACCGGCCGCCGCCGAACTGCGCTCTCTCCTGCCGCGCGAAGACCTCGTCCAGCTTGGCCTGGATGCCGGGCGTGCCGGGGTCGAAGACGATCACGTTCGGGCCGAGGTCGCCGCCGCCCGGCAGCCGCGCGTCGGCCGACCGGCCCGGCGCGCGAGGTGCCGGTGCCGCGGCCGCCGTTCCGGTCCGGGCGAGCAGGCCGGCGGCGGGAAGCGCGGCTGCCGCGGTGGCGAGGACGCGGCGGCGCGAGGGGGACGGGCCGGGAGGTACGGGGGGTACGGGCATGGGAGTCTCCTGAGTCGTCGGCCCGCCGGGCGAGAGGTGTCGGGGGCCGAGGAGTGGGGGGGTGCCGGGAGGTGCGGGGTGCCCGGGTAGGCCTGTCCGGGCTTCAAGGAACGAACACTTACGGGCGAGAGAGCGCTCTCTTGCGTGTGGGGATGGTGGCGCTGACACGAACGCGGCGTCAAGGGCATGTGCATGGCGGGAGTGGGAGAGGGAGAGTCTGGTCCCGTTATGTCAGCGTTCGGGAGCCGGTGGCGGCGAAATCAAGGCACGCAACGGGCGTGAGCCGCGGCCTGGTTGCGTTCAGGAGGTGACGGCAGCCCGTACCGGAGCGGGTTGTACGGGTGTGAGCCGTACGGGAGCGGGCCCGCCCGCCGACATCGCCCCGCTACGCCGTCTCCCGTACCACCAGATCCGGCCGGAAGATCACCGACGACGGAGCACCGTTGGCCCCCTCGATCTGCCGCAGTACGATCCGCGCCATCTCGGACGCCATCTCCTCCACCGGCTGACGGACCGTCGTCAGCGCCGGATCGCACGCCGTGGCCGCCTCGCTGTCGTCGAAACCGACCACCGCCACGTCCTGCGGGAGCCGCCGTCCCGCGCGCAGGAGCACCGGCACGGCGCCCAGCGCCATCAGATCCGAGGCGACGAACACGCCGTCCAGATCAGGACACCGCTCCAGCAGCCGCCGCATCGCCGCGGCGCCGCCCGCGCGCGTGAAATCCCCCTCGGCCCAGGGGGCGTCGCCGATACCGGTGCTCTTCAGCGCTCTGCGGAACCCTTCGAGGCGTGTCTGCGCCGCGGGCATGTCCTGCGGTCCGGCCACCGTGCCGATCCGGCGGCGCCCCTGGGAAGCCAGGTGATCCACGGCCAGCTGGACCCCGGTCCGCTGGTCGACCTCCACGTAGGGCAGTGGGACCGTACGGCCCGGCCGCCCGGCCAGCACGGCGGGGAGGCCGGTCCCGGCCAGCATCCGGGGCAGCGGGTCGTCGGGGTGCGAGGACACCAGCACCACGCCGTCCACGTGGCCTTGGCGCAGGTACGTCAGGACCTGCCCGCAGGACGCCGCGTCGTCCGCGAGCATCAGCACGGTCTGCACCCGGGCGGGACGCAGCACCTCCATCAGCCCGCTGACCACCCGCCCGAAGTGCGGGTCGGTGAACATCCGGCCGATGAAGGGAGTACGGACGACGGGGCTCCGCTCGCGCTCGGAGACCACCAGGGCGATGGAGTCGGTACGCCGGGTCACCAGGGAGCGGGCGGCGTGGTTGGGCACGTAGTGGGTGGCCGAGACGGCCTCCCGCACCTTGTGGCGCAGCACCGGGTCGACGGAGGAGGACCCGTTGACGACCCGGGAGACCGTCGCACGCGACACCCCGGCGGCCCGGGCGACGTCCTCCAGAGTGGCCGGTCGCGTGGACTTCGGTGTTTCACGAGTCATACGGCCTTTTATAGCGGTCAGTTGGGACGCTTAGACAGGCAGAGGTTCACCGCCGGGAGCGGGGAGGCGGGCGACGGCTCGCGCCGCGCCGGTCCGGTGCTCCGGGCGGAGTCCGTTCCGCCCGGAGCACGTCCGGTACCTGGCGGTTCCCGGGAGACCTGGTGGTACCTGGTCGTCAGCCCTTCGCCGCCACCGCGGCCAGCCGCTCGACGCCGGCGGCGAACTCGTCCGGCTCGAAGGACTGGAACGGCAGCCGGAGGAAGACCCTGCCCTCCGGCGGCGCCGCGTCGCCCGGGTAGAAGCCCGAACCCCGGGTCAGCTTCAGGCTGTCGGCCGTCGCGGCCTTCAGGAACGTCGCCTCGTCCGTGGCGACGGGCAGGTGTACGCCCACGTAGTAGCCGCCGTGCGGTACGGCGATGAGCGCGTCCTCGCCCAGCAGCTCGCGCACGGCCTTGACCGCGCCGTCGTGCCGGGGGCCGAGCAGCTCGCGGACGCGCGCCACGTTCTCCTGGGCGAGCCCGGCCTCCAGGGCCTTCGCGGCGACGGCCTGGAGCAGCGGGGCGGGCGAGAGGTAGGTCCCCTCGGCGAGCGCGGCCAGGGCGCCGAGCGTGGCGGGCTCGCCGATGACGTACCCCACGCGCAGCCCCGGGCTGAGGATCTTGCTCAGCGACCCCATGGTGATGACCCGTCCGGCGGGCGCCAGCTCGAAGAACCCGGCGGGTGCCTCGCCGCCGTACCGCAGCTCCCGGTAGGGGATGTCCTCCAGGATGAGGAAGTCGTGGGTCTCGGCGAGCTGCACGAGGCGGCGGCGCTTGTCCTCGCTCATGGTGACGCCGCTCGGGTTCTGGAAGTCCGGGATGACGTAGACGAGCGCGGGGACGCGGGTCGCCAGCCGGGCTTCGAGGGCGTCCAGGTCGAGGCCGTCGTGCCGCAGGGTGACGCCGGAGACCTGCCCACCGTGCCGCTCGAAGATCTGCACCGCGCGGTCGTAGGTGGGGGCCTCCACGTACACGTCCTTGCGGTCGCCCGCCAGGAGGTGGGCGGCGAGCAGGTCGAGCGCCTGGAGCGAACCGTTGGTGACGAAAATCCGGTCGGCGCCGACCGAGTGGAAGGCCGCGATCTGCTCCCGCAGCGCCGCGTCACCGGTGTGGTTGCCGATCGGCGCGTACTGGAACACCCGGTCCTCGCTGTCCCGCAGGACGGCGGCGGTGTGCTCGGCGATCTGTCGCGAGGGGATCGCTTCCTGCGGGGGGATGCCGCGCGAGAAGTGGAACATGGTGGGTCTCCGTTCTCGGTTCTCGGAAAATCGTCGTACGGGTACGGCGGTGATACGGGTACGGCGGTGATGGGGGTGGGGCGTTGTCACGGGGACGGTGACGGCGTCGCCACGGGCAGGGCCCGGTGACGAGGGGGATCAGGCGCGCGATGTCCGGCCACCGGGCACAGCCGTCGGTCCCAGGTCTCTCAGGCCGCTCCGGCTCCGGCTCCGGCCCTGGCCACGAAGTGCGGTCCCAGCTCGTCGACATCGGCCGCGCCCAGCTGGCGAAGGGTGTCCTCGATCTCCCGGCGCAGGAGCCGCAGCACCGCCTCGACCCCCTCGCGCCCGGCGATCCCCAGGCCCCACAGGTACGGGCGCCCGAGGCAGACCGCGTCGGCGCCGAGGGCGAGGGCCTTGACGACGTGGACGCCGGAGCGTATGCCGCCGTCGACCAGGACGGCGCACCGGCCGTCGACCTCGGCCGCGACCTCGCTCAGAGCGACCACACTGGGCACCGCCCCGTCCAGCTGCCGCCCGCCGTGGTTGGACACGATGACGCCGTCGGCGCCGCTGTCCAGGCAGCGACGGGCGTCGTCGGCCCGCAGCACGCCCTTCACCAGGAGGGGGAGCCGGGTGCGCTCACGAATCCACAGCAGGTCCTCCCAGCTCAGGGCCAGCCGGTCGATGCGGGCGCCGGCCGGTACCTCGCCCTCCAGGATGCCGAGGGCACGCAGTGTCCCGAAGTCCACGTGATCGGGGGTGGCGAACCCGGCGCGCCGGGCGTGCACCCGCAGCGCGGCGTGACTGGCGTCGACCGTGACCACCAGGGCCGAGGCGCCGGCGGTCTCGGCCATGTCGATCGTCGCGGCGATGTCGTCGCGCGACCGGTAGGCGTACAGCTGGAACCAGCTGGCCCCGCCGGACGCCTTGGCGATCTCCGGGTAGGGCACGTGGCTGTCGGTGCTGACGATGGGCACGACCCCGGCCGCCTCGGCGGCGAGGGAGGTGGCGATCTCCGCGTCCTCGTGCAGCAGCCGCTGCGGGCTCGTCGGCGCGAGCAGGACGGGCAGCGCCATGCGGTGCCCGAGGACGGTCACCTCGGTACGGGGCTCGGTCGCCGTGGACGCGAGGACCCGTGGCCGGAGCCAGATGTCGTCGAAAGCGGCGATGTTGGCACGCACGGTGCGGTCGGTTCCGGCGCCGCCGGCGACATACGCCCGGCAGCCCTGGTCGAGCACCGCATCGCTGGCGGCCTCGAAATCCGGCAGGGTCAGGTATTCGTCGAGGTTCCGTACGGTTGCCATGGCGGGCCTCCGGTCACTCGGGGTAGGTGTCGGTGAGTTCTCTCGTCGTTCCCATCAAGTGCTGGACGTGCATTCGTGCTAGTGCTCGTACGTGCTTGAGCGCGTGCCTGCCTGCGCGTATACGTGCTTGCGCGCAAACGTTTCTTCAGGCGAACTGGTCGAACGCCATCTTCGTCACCATGCCGACCACCACGAGCACCAGCACGGTACGGACGAATCCGGAGCCCTTCTTCAAGGCCATCCGCGAACCGATCAGCGCGCCGGTCACATTGCCCACGGCCATGCCGAGCCCCAGCGCCCAGAGCACATTCCCCTGGAGCGCGAAGACCAGCAGGGCGCCGAGGTTGGACGAGGCGTTGATGACCTTCGACATCGCCGCGCTCTCCAGGAACTGCGTCGCCAGGAGCGTGGTGAAGGAGATGATGAGGAAGGTGCCCACGCCGGGCCCGAACAGCCCGTCGTAGAAACCGACCACACAGCCGCCGAGGAGTACGGCGACGACGCGCCGCCGCCGGGTCACCTCGCGGGACAGCGTCTGGGTGCCGAAGCTCGGCTTCAGCGCCACGAACAGGGCGACCGAGATCAGCAGGACCATGATGACCGGGCGGAAGTACGACGTGGGCACGGTGGCCGCGGACAGGGCGCCCAGCGCGCCGGCCGGTACCGCGCAGGCGGCGGCCGGCACGAGGATCTTCCGGTCCAGGGTCGTGCGCCGCGCGTACATGGCGGCGGCGGTCGCCGTGCCCGTGATGGCGGCGATCTTGTTGGTGCCCAGTGCCGTGGCCGGCGGCAGGTGCGGAAAGCTGAGCAGCAGAACGGGGATGAGGAGCACCCCGCCCCCGCCGACCACGGCATCCACCCACCCGGCGGCCACCGCGGCGGTGAGCAGCCCTACGACATCTATGAAATCCACGGTATTCCGGTCCTCGGTACAAGGGCGCGCAGTCCGGGGCGGCTGCGCGGGCAGGGCGGGTCCAGGAGCGGACGGCCGCGCGGGGCGGTCACGCTCGGCGGGGCGCCGCGATCACGCGCGGCAGCGGCCTCAGAGCACGCCCTGGATGTCCTCCATCGTCGGGATGACGCGCTGACGGGGCATCATGTGCTGCGTCCAGCCGAGGATGGAGCGTACGGAGTAGAACCGGCGCAGCCAGCGGTCCCGGCCGTCGTACCGCGGGACGAACGGGCTGCGGCCGTGCGCCGCGACGTGGTTGTCGACCACGACCAGGTCGCCGGGCTCCAGTACGACGTTGTGGCAGACGGCCTCCAGGGCCTCGGCCAGCGCCTTGAGGGCCACGGTCGCCTCGGCGCCGGCGGCGTGCGTGGTGTGCGAGTTGAAGCGCATGAACGGCCGGTCGTCCGGCCCGAAGACGGCGGGGTGCGGCCCGGAGCGGGGCACCGGGCCGGTCCTGCCCCGGGTGAAGGAGGTCGGGTAGGAGCTGTAGAACTGCGGGGTGCGCAGGATCGCCAGCTGTTCGTCGGTCAGGTGCCGGACCGCTTCGCGCACCGAGGCGACGCGGGTGGCCGCGACGCCTTCGTGGTCCTGGCGCAGGCACAGCAGGCCCAGGTAGTCGGGGCGCAGCGGGTGGTGGACGTTCTCGGTGTGGAAGTCGAAGGCCACCGATCCGCTGTTCTCGATGCGCTTCTCCTCACCGGGCACGGCGTGCACGTCGTGGATGAGCGCCCCGTCCTTCTCGTCCTGGTAGCCGACGAGCGAGCCGAGCAGGTCCGCCACGAGCGTGAGGGTGCCGTCGGTGGGGTGGCCGCGCAGGGCGCCGGAGTGGTGGACGGTGGGGGTGTCGGGAAGCTCCCCGAGGGTGACTCCGCGCAGCAGGAAGAACCCCGAGTCGCCACTGCCCTCGGCGAATTCGAGCAGCGCGGTGCGTACGGATTTCGGCAGGTCGAGAAGTAGACCGGAAAGTGCCAGCGCAGACGCTTCCGAGGCGTGGGCGGCGAGCTGGGAGAGCTGCCAGAGCTTGCGTGTTTCGGCCTCGGACAGGCGGTGGATCTGCTGTTCGGCGAGTGCGGGGGTCACCGTGTCTCCTCGTTCTTGATTGCTGCGTTCGAGTTGCGTCTTCAGGCCGCTCGGGCGCGCGGACCTGGCCGGCAAACATCAGAAAACATGCGCACGTGCAAATGGTGAACGGGTGGCATACCGCCCACTATGAGCTGAAAGGAGGGAATGGGCCGGAATTTGCCCGTAACAGTAGAGACAGCGATTCTGGGGTGTCAACGAAAGTTTCCGGTCATCCATGGATGGTGTTGCGCCGATGTCGGCCGCCATCGATTGCCCGTGTAAGGCATAGATAAAGGAGTTACGTCGCATTTGTTCGCCGTGGAGGTTGTAGAGGACCTGTGAGGGTCCTGTGATGGGTGGCGGAACTGCGCCGAGAGTGCCGGACAGGTCGTTACGCGTGTCCGTCTCACTCAGTGGACACCGTCAATTCGGCCGAGTTCCGGTCCCTGGTTCGAGCCATCGTGAGCCCATAGCTTTCGGTCATGGCGTGCATAACCAGCCACACAGGATGACCAAAACTTTACTCTTGGCGGCCGGGGGCATGTGCCCGAGGAACGCCCGTACCTTTCCGACGGCCTTTCCGGAGTCCCGAATTCCCCGTCGTGAATCCCCTCGGCGGGCTGGCCGGGGCCCGCGCCCAAGGCGGCGTTATGTTCGGCGCGAGGGGTCGCCCGGCCTCCTCGCCGCCCCCACCGGCCCGACGCCGGAGAGCCGACCGTGAGCGACATCTTCCAGCTGACCACCCAGCACACCGACGGCGATCTCGCCCTGGCCGCGCTGGCCGGCGACATCGACCTGACCAGCGCCCCCGCCCTGCGCGCCGAGGCGCTGAACCTCATCGGGCGAGGCCACCGCCACCTGGTCCTCGACCTGGAGGAGGTCGCCTTCTGCGACTCCTCGGGCTTCAACGCCCTGGTCGGCATCTGGCGTTGCGCCAAGGCGGCCGACGGCACCCTCAGCCTGGCCGCCGCCTCCGGCCGGCTCACCCGGCTGCTGAACATCACCGGCCTCGACACCCTGCTGCCGGCCTACCCCACCACGGCCGAAGCCCTCGCCGCCCATCACCGCGACGGCAAAGCGGCCACTTCGTAACCCGCGCGTCCCCGGCCCGCGTCCCGACCCCGAAGCCCCGCTGAACGCCTCCTCGATTTCCTGCGTGACCTTCACCGGATGCGGTCGTTCGGCAGACCGGTGCGGTGTACCACGGCGCGATGGCAAGGAGGCGGGGGAGTATGACTCGAACGCGTGGCGCATGCGTCAGGATGTGTACCGCTGTTGTGGCGGGGGCGGTGCTGCTGACGGGAGGGCCGGCTCTCGCCGCGCCACCACCGCGTGACCAAGTCCGGCGCCTTTCCTGCGACGGGCCGGCTGTCGGGTGCGTACAGGAAGCGCGCCGGACGTTGACCCGGGTACGCGACACGTTGGGCTGCGATCACCGTGCGCCCTTTCCCGTCATCTACGTCCATCTCGAACGCTCTCTGGAAGCCGCCGCCGCGAAACCGGGTTCCTTCGACGAGCCGGACTGGCTGGCCGGCGACCTCAACAGCGGGTTCGTCAACCTGTATCTGGACGCCTATCACGCGGACCAGAAAGGCAGAGCCGTCCCGCAGGCGTGGAAGACGGCCTTCGAGGCGGCGCGGGCGGGCGATGCGAACGCGGGCCAGGACGTCCTGCTCGGCGCCAACGCCCATATCCAGCGGGACATGCCGTACGTGCTGGCCTCCCTCGGACTCACCCGCCCCGGCGGCACTTCACGCAAAGCCGACTACAACCGTTTCCAGGCGGTTCTGGACCGCGCCTACGCGCCCGCCGTACAGGAGATCGCCCGCCGCTACGATCCCGTCCTGGGCCTGGCCGACGCGCGCTGGAACCCCATCGCCGGTTACACCGCCGGCCGGCTCTTCCGTATGTGGCGGGAACAGGCGTGGACGCACGCACAACAACTCGTCGACGCCACCACCCCCGCCGCCCGCGCCGGAGCCGTACGGCGGATCGAGACGAACGCGGCCCGATGGGCGGCCCTGCTGAACACCGTGCACGTACCCGGATACCGCGCGATGCGCGACACGTACTGCCGGACACATCACGGCAGCGCCAGCGGGAGCGGGAGTGGCAGGGCGTGGGGGCGGCGATAGACTCCGGGCCGGGAAAGGACTGAGTGCAGGGGGAGTTCCACCGTGTCCACCTTCGTCGTGTTCGACCTCGAATTCACCTCATGGCCGGGAGCGCTGGAGCACGACTGGTCAAAGCCGGGACAGCTTCGGGAGATCGTGCAGATCGGGGCTCTGCGCCTGGCCGACGATCATTCGGTGGTCGAGGAGTACGAAACGCTGGTCCGGCCGGTCGCCAACCCCCGGCTGTCGGCGTACTTCACCGATCTCACCGGCATCGACCAGGAGTCGGTCGACCGGAAAGGGCTGCCGCCGGCCGAAGCGCTCGGTGACTTTTTGGGGTTCTGCCGGGGGCAGTCCGTACTCTCCTACGGCAACGACATGGTCGTCCTCGGGGAGAACGTGGGATGGGCGCGCCTTCGCGGCGAACAGGTCGAAAGCGGCTTTCTCGACGCCCGTTTCTCCAACGTGCGCCCCTGGCTGAACACCGTCGCGCCGGTGACGGCGCCGGTCAACGTCGGCCGCCTGTGGGAAGTGCTCGGCCTGCCCAGGCCCGCCGCCGGAAATGAGCACTCGGCGCTGTTCGACTGCTATTCCTTCGCCGCGGCCCTTTCCTGGCTGCGCGACGCCGGGACCGCATTGCCGGAGGGATTCCGGTAGCCGCCTCGGCGGTTCACCGGACGGACGGCCGGGGACGCGTCAACAGAGGAGACCACGGGACCAGTCCTCGTCGGGGCCGAAGAGACTGCGGGGCATGAGCACGTCGCCCGGCGCGGACAGCACCTCGCCGGGCATCAGGGTGCCCGGCGGCACGGGGGCCACCTCGCAGTCCACGCCCAGGTGCGTACGTACCGCGCGGGCCAGTTCCGCGCAGGCGGCCCCGGCGTGCGCGCTGTCCACCTCCACTTCGGTGGCGATCCGGTCCGCCCCGGCCCGCGCCCGCCAGAACAGCACGCCGTACGCGGCGGGCAGCCGGAACACCAGCTCTTCGAGCTGGACCTGGGAGACGCGCCGCCCGGCGACCGCGAAGGCCTGCTTGGCGCGGCCCGCGAGCCGGATGACGGGGAGCCGGCTGCCGCAGGCGCAGGGCTCGTGGCTCAGGTGGACGTGGTCCTCCAGGTTGTACCGGAGCAGCGGCATGGCCTCGCGGTACAGCGGGGTGATGACGAGATCGCCGGTGCCGTCCGGGGTGATCTCCCCGGTGGCGGGGTCCAGGACCTCGGGTACGACGCGGTCGGCGTAGAAGTGACGGCGGCCCGAGCGGCAGGCGGAGGCGAGCGGCCCGACCTCGGTGGCGCCGTAGTCCTCGATCACGGACACGTCCCACAGTTCGCCCAGCCGTCTGCGGCGTGCCTCGCTCAGCGGCTCGCCGCAGACCAGGAGCGCGCGCAGGCGCGGGAAGTCGGTGCGGGGGTCCAGCCCCGCGGCGCGGGCCGCGGCGGCCCAGATGAGCGGCTCGGTGGGGTTGGACCAGGTGAGGGTGACGTCCAGGTCGCGCAGCAGCCGGACGACGCGCGCGTAGGGGGTGGCGAAGCTGCGGCTGTCGGCGGGGATCACCGTCGCGCCCTTCGCCCGCGCGCCGTAGTGGCCGATGTGCCCGGCCAGGACCATGGCGTACGGGACGCGCACCAGCAGGGTGTCGGCGGCGCCGATGCCGACCGGCATACGGTTGAAGCGCTCACCGATGTCCACCCAGTCGTCCTCGGTACAGAACGAGGATGTCGCCGGTCCCGAATCCGCCCCGGACTCGTGGTACGTGGCGATGCGCCGTCTCGGCACCGCCAGCATGCCGAAGGGGTAGGCGGCACGCAGGTCCGCCTTCGTCGTCACCGGCACGTCGGCGAGGCCGGCGGGCATCGTCCCGCCGCGCTCCAGACGGAACCTGTCGCGGTAGAAGGGGGCGTTCGCGGCCCGGCGCAGGACCGTACCGACGCGTTCCCGCTGGAGCGCGTGCAGTTCCTCGAAGCCGCTCCGCGGCCGGGGTGTGGTCGGTCGCGTCCGTGACATGGCGCTGTCCGCCTCTCCGGCCGGATGAATCCCCCGAATTCCAGGCCCGGGACGGTGGTGCGGTCGGCCGGCCCGGCTCCGGCCAGGGGCGACGGCCCGGTCGATTCCTCGTGGCACGGGGCAGTGTGAGGATCGCAGATCACAAGAAACCTACGACGCGTTCCGCGGTAATCCAAGGTTCCGTTTTCACGGTTGGACAGCGGAGCGAATCGGCCGGCGGCACCATCCACCCGCCCCGTGGCGTTCGTTCGGCTCGTCCGGCCCGCTGGTCGTGCCCGGTCCGTTCAGCCCGCGAGGGCCCGCAGGTTTCCCCCGGCGGCGCGGCCGTTCCGTCCGGCGGCCGTCTTCTCGTCCGGGCCCGGGGTCCCGGTGAGGGCCGCCGCCTCGGCGAAGCAGCGGCGGGCCTCGGCGTCGCGGCCGAGGGCCTGGAGCGCCTTGCCGCAGGTGTCGAGGAGCAGCGCCCGCCGCTCGTCCGACTGTTCGTCCGGGGCCAGCGTCAGGCCGTGCCGGCAGTGGGCCACCGCCTCGTCGGGACGGCCGACGAGGAGGCAGTGGGCCGCCAGGTGGTAGAGGGAGAGCGACTCGGTGTGCGGGTGGTCGAGGGCGTGCGCCATCCGTGCGGCCAGTTCCCGCCGGGTTCCGGCACCGGTCAGGTCGCCGACGTGCTCCAGCGCGGCCGCCCAGTTGATCAGCGCGATGACCTGGCCGCGCGGGTCCCCGGCCCGTACGGCCAGGTCCGGTGCGCGGCGCAGGTGTTCCAGCGCCGCGGTGTGCTGCCCGTTCTCGGTGAGGACCCAGCCGAGCAGCGAGCACAGGCGCGACTCGGCGTCCGGGTCGTCCAGCGCGGTGGCGGCGGCCAGGGCGCGTTCGAGCGTCGGCTCCCAGCCGTCGTGCACCTGCCGTACGACGACCGGCCACAGCTGTACGGCGATGCGCCAGGCCAGCCCCGGGTGCCCGGCGTCGGCCGCGGTGGCCACCGCGGCGGTCAGGTTGGCGCGCTCGGTGACGTACCAGGTCATCGCGTCGGCACGGTTGGCGAAGACCGGCGGCGCGGCGGGCGGGGGCACGTCCGGGGGCAGCGAGGAGCAGGGCTGGCTGCCGGGTTCGGCCGCCGCCGCGGCGGCCTGGGCGGCGGCCAGGTAGTACACCAGCAGCCGGTGCAGCCCCGCCGTGTCGGCGCGCTCGGCGAGGGAACGGGCGTACAGCCTGGTCAGGTCGTGCATCAGATACCGGTCGCCGGTCCACTCCTCGACGAGGTGGGCGGCGGCCAGCTCGTCCAGGGCGGTACGGGCCGCGGCCGGCGGCAGGCCGCTGAGCGCGGCGGCGGCACCGGCGTCGAGGTCCGACCCGACATGCAGCGCCAGCTGGCGGAAGAGCAGCGCACCGGCCGGCGGGAGTTGCTGCACGCTCAGGCGCAGTGTCGCCTCGACGCCGAGGTCCTCGCCGGACAGCAGGGAGAGCCGCCGGTGTTCGTCGACCAGGTCGTCGGCCATGGCGCGGAGGGCGAGCCGGGGCCGTGCGGCGAGCCGGGCGGCGGCCAGCCGCAGCGCCAGCGGCAGGCCGTCGCAGAGGGCGGCGAGTTCGGCCGCGGCGGCGGGCTCGGCGGCCACCCGGACGTCGCCGATGACGGTACGCAGGACCCGTACGCCGTCCGCGGGCGCCAGCCGTTCCAGCGGCAGCAGCCGGGCGCAGTCGGTGGCCACCAGCCCCTCCAGCCGGTTGCGGCTGGTGACCAGGACGGTGCAGCCGGGGGTACCGGGCAGCAGGGGGCGGACCTGCGCCGAGTCGCGGGCGTTGTCCAGCAGGACGAGGACGCGGCGGGTGGCCAGCAGAGAGCGGTAGAGCTGTTCCGCGGCGCGCGCGTCGGCGGGCAGGCGCTCCTCGGGGACGCCGAGCGCCTGCAGGAAGTCGTGCAGGACACCGGCCGGCTGGGGTCCGGTGCCGTCGGGTTCCGTGGCGTGCAGGTCGGCGTAGAGGACGCCGTCGGGGAAGTCACCGGCGTGCGCGTACGCCCAGTGGACCGCCAGTGAGGTCTTGCCGACCCCGGCCGGGCCGGTGACCACGCTCAAGGGCGGGTTGCCCGACCGTGCGGTCTCGGTGAGCCGTGCCAGGTGGTCCGTGCGGCCCACGAAGCCGGCCGGGGCGCGCGGGAGGAGGCAGGGCGGCGGGGGAGTGTCCGGGGTGACGGGAAGCGTGGGGGCGGCGGGCTGTTGCGCGATGGCCTCGGGCTGCGGCGATGCCGGGGCCGGCTGGTCGCCAGCCGGCCGGGAACGCAGGATGGCGAGGTAGGCGTCGGACAGCGCGCTCCCGGGATCGACGCCCAGCTCCCGGGCGAGCAGGCGCTGCGTGCGGTGGTAGAGGTCGATGGCGTCGGCCTGACGGTCGGCGTCGTGCAGGGCGCGGACGGCGACCGCTACCAACGACTCGCGCAGCGGGTGCTGTTCGACGGCGGGCCGCAGCTGGGCGAGGGCTTCCGCGCCTCGGCCGCACGCGTGCAGGGCGGTGGCGAAGTGCTCCAGCGCGGCGAGCCGTTCCTCCGTGAGGCGCTCGGCCGCCGCGGCCATCAGCGGTGTGTCGCCGGTGCCTCCGAGCACCTGGCCCCGCCACAGGCCGACGGCCTCCCGCAGCAGCGCGAGCGACGCCTCGCCGGGGGAGCCGGCCGTCGCCCGGCGCACCAGGTCGCGGAAGCGCCACACGTCCGCCGACTCCGGCGCGGCGTGCAGGGCGTAGCCGCCGCTCCCGGTGACGACCTGGGCCGCGGGCTCGGCGTGCAGCAGCCCGCGCAGGGCGGAGACGTGGCCGTAGACGATGGTCCGGGCATGCTTCGGCGGCCGGGTGTCCCACAGCGCTTCGATGATGCGGTCGGCGGCCACGGGTGCGCCTTCGGCCAGCACCAGCAGCGCCAGCACCGCCCGGCGTTTGGGCGGCCCGATGGGCAGCTGGACGTCCCCCGAGGAGGCCGACACCGGCCCGAGCAGCCGGAATTCCATCAGTGTCGTCTCCCCCTGGCCACGTCGTTACGGCGGAAATCTTACGAGGTCATAGGGCCATGCTCACGTCAGAAGGGGAAAATGCGGCCGGAACTGAACCATGAGAGGCGGCCGGGCCGTATAACGGAAGGAATCAGGGTGAAGTGGTTATGTGGTGCCGAACCGTACGCCGGTCCCGCGGCGGCCGGTTCCACAAGGCCGTCGCGATCCCCACGAAGGAACGCACGAGCGGACCCGGATCGGCGGTCCGCCAGGCGATGACGAGATGGCTGGGCGGCATGTCCACCAACGGGACCGCGGCCAGCCCCTCGGGCAGGGGGTGGGTCAGCGGCGTCAGCCCCACCGCCCCGTCCCACAGGACGGCCTGAAGGCACTCCTGGGCCGTGCGCACGACCGGGCCGTCCCGGCGTGCGGCGTGCGGCGGACGGCTCCAGAAGGCCGCCCACACGGGGTCGGTGCCGTCCGGGAAGCGGAACCACCGGCGGTCGGCGAGGTCGTCGAGGCGCAGGCCGCCGCGGCCGGCGAGCGGGTCGTCGGCCCGCAGGACCACGCCGACCGGGTCCGGGCGCAGCACGCGGGTGGTCAGGCCGGTGTCCGTGAACGGCGCGCGGGTCAGCGCGACATCGACCAGCCCCGCGCGCAGCCCGGTGGTCGGGTCGGTCAGGTCGGCCTCGCGGATGCGGACGCGTACGTGCGGGTGGCGGGCCCGGTACGCGGCGGCGAGCCGGGTCCCGGCCTGCTCGGCGCTGTCGGCCAGGCTGCCGACCGTCAGGGTGGCCGAACCCGCCGCGGCGGCCACCCGGACGCGCGCCTGGTCGGCCTGTGCCAGGAGCGTACGGGCCTCGTCGTGCAGCGCGGCTCCGGCCGCGGTCAGGGAGACGCCGGTGGGGGAGCGGAGCAGCAGGGCGCAGCCGAGGTCGGTCTCCAGCTGACGGATGGCGCGGCTCAGCGGAGGCTGCGTCATCCGGAGCCGGGCGGCGGCCCTGCCGAAGTGGAGTTCCTCGGCGACGGCGACGAAATAGCGCAGCAGGCGTAGCTCCATCCAGCAACGATACCGGCGCGGTATCGGGGATACGGGATCGGTGTTGGACGCCACGGTGCCCCGGGCGGTGGACTCGACGCCGTACCGCATCCGCCGTCGCAACGGATCTGCCGTCCTACCGGATCTGCCGCTGTGGCGAGCCCGCGCGGACGGCCGAAGAAACGTCCCGGCGGATCGCGATGTCCCCATGCATGCCGAATGCCGAGGAGCAGAGATGGCCGAGATGGCCGGGCAGGCGTTGCCCGAGCAGCCGTTGCCGGAGCCCGTCGTACGCGTCGAAGGAGCCAGGGAGCTTGCCCCTGACGTGATCGTCATCCCCGACGAGGGTGTGCGGCTGGTGCCGAACATCGGGATCATCGGCGGCCGGGACGCGGTCCTGGTCGTCGACACCGGCATGGGTACGCGAAACGCGGAGGCGGTGCTGGAGTTCGCGGCCGACCACGCCCGCGGACGCAGGCTGTACCTGACGTCGACGCACTTCCACCCCGAGCACGCCTTCGGGGCGCAGGCCTTCGCCGGCGCGGCGACGTACCTGGTCAACCGGGCCCAGGCCGAGGACCTGCGGGACAGGGGGCCCGGCTACCTGGAGATGTTCCGGCGGCTCGGCGCGCCGGTCGCACGCCGGCTGGAGGGCGTCGTCCTGGCCCGGCCCGACCTCGTCTACGACCGGACCCACGACCTGGACCTGGGCGGCCGCGTCGTGCGGCTGCGGGCCACCGGCCGCGCGCACAGCAGGGGCGACCAGGTGGTCTCCGTGCCGGACGCGGACGTCCTGTTCACCGGGGACCTCGTGGAGGCCGGGCAGTTCGCCATCTTCCCCTGGTTCCCGCCCCACGACACGGACGTCTCGGGCACCCGCTGGCTCGCCGTCATGCGGCGGCTGGCGGAGCGGAGCCCGCGGACCGTGGTGCCCGGCCACGGCGCGGTCGGCGGCCCGCAACTGCTCGCCGACGTCCGCGACTACCTCGAACTGCTCCGGCACGAGACGTGGCTACGCCGCGATTCGGCGGTCGGCGAGCAGACCATCGTCGAGGAGGTCACGGCGCTGATGCTCCGACGGCACCCGGAGTGGGCGGGCCGGGAGTGGATCGAGAAGGGCGTCGGCTGCCTGTGCGCCGAGCACGCCCAGCACGGTGGACACGGGCCCGCCGGGCACTGACCTCGTACGTCACCGGAGCCGCACGCCGCTGCCCCCGTACGTACGCCTCCGGAGCCGTACCCACCGAAGTCTCCGACTTGCCAGGGTCGGTGGCATCCACCCCGCCGCGCCCCTCGGCCCCGCCGCACACCGCTTCGCTCCGGCACTCGCCCGTACGGCCCGGCCACGCGGAGCCCGTCGACCACCCCGTACGCGCGACCTCGCGCGGAAACAGCTCTCCCCGGCGCCGGGGAGAGCGCCGCTGACGGGACATGACATCCTGTGATCTCGCTACGCGCGCCGGGCGGCCGGCGGATTACAAGGAAGATCGATGAGGCTCTGCTTCCTGGTGGAGGAACATTACCGTCACGACGGGATGCCGAACGAGGTGATCCGTCAACTGACAGCTTGGGGACACCAGGTGGACGTGCTGCGGCCGGGCGGCTCCCTGCTGTGCATGACCGAGGCGGTACGGGCGGGGTCGCACGACGCCTGGGTGCTCAAGACGGTCTCCGGCGGCCCGGGGCTCACCCTGCTCGAAGCGGCGGCCTCGGCCGGGATGACCACGGTCAACGACGCCCGGTCGATACGCCGTGTACGGGACAAGGCGCTCGCCGCGGCGATCGGCCGCGGCCGGGGACTCCCCATGCCGCCCACGTACGCCGCGGCGCGTCCCGAACTGCTGGCGGAGCTGCCGGCGTCGGAATACCCGCTGGTGGTCAAGCCCGCCGACGGCAGCTCGGGGAGGGCCGTGCACCTGGTGGCGTCGCCGGAGCAGCTCATCGCGATGGCGCCCGAACTGGCCCGGGAGGGCCTGCTCATCGCCCAGCCGTACGTGCCCAATTCGGGCATCGACGTCAAGGTGTACTGCGTCGGCGGCGAGCTGTACGCCACCGAACGCTGCTCCCCGCTGCATCCGGAGCGCTCGGTACGGGAACGCCGGGTGCCGCTCTCCGCCGAGGTGGCCGCGATCGCGGGCCAGGTCGGGGCGGTCTACGGGCTCGACCTGTACGGCGTGGACGTCCTGCTGGGCCCCGAGGGACCGGTGGTCGTCGACGTGAACGACTTCCCCAGCTTCCGGCAGGTCCCGGACGCCGTGGCACGGGTGGCACGGGCCGTACTCGGGCTGGCGCGCGCGGGACAGTCGCCTGCCCCGGGCGCACCGTCCGCCGTGGCCGCGCCGGGCCCACGCGCACCGCAGATCCCGGTGCAGGTCTCCGCGTCGGCGGGGGAGACCGCATGAGGATCGGCCTGATCACGGCCGACCCCGACCACCCGTTGCTGGCCGCGACCGCCGCCCTCCTCACCCCCGGGCACCACGTGGAGACGCTGGCCCCCGAAGCGGCGCCCGGCATTCCCGACCCGTGTGCCGACGTCTACCTGCTGAAAGCCCGTACGCCCCGGGCCCTCGCCCTCGCCCGCGGCCTGGAGCGCCGCGGCGCCGCGGTGATCAACTCGGCCGCGGCCACCACGCTGTGCCAGGACCGTACGGTGATGGCGGAACGCGCCCGGCAGGCCGGCCTCCCGTTCGCGGGCACCCGTACCTTCGACACGCTCGCGCACCTGGCCGACGGACCGGGGCTGTCCGGCCCCGTGGTGGTCAAGAGCCGGCACAGCCGCAAGCGGGACCTGGTGGCCCGCCTCGACGACGACGCACAGCTGCGGAAACTGGCCGCCACCCACCCGCAGGAGCCCGTCGTGCTCCAGGAGTTCGCCCCGAACAGCGGCTGGGACCACAAACTCTGGGCGGTCGGCGACCGGCTCTTCGCCGCCCTGCGCCGCTCCGAACTCTCGGCCGCAGGGCGGGGTCCCGACCTGCCGCTGGCCTTCGGCGACCTGCCGCCCGGCTGGCCGGCCCTGGTGCGCCGGGTCGGCGAGGTCTTCGCACTGGACGTCTACGGCGTGGACGTCATCGACGCGGGCGACGGTACACCGCTCATCGTGGACATCAACGCCTTCCCGGGCATCCGGGGGCAGTCCGGCGCCCCGGAGGCCCTGGCGGAACTGACGCTGCGCCGGGCGGGCGGAGCGTCGCACGCGTAGCGGGCCCGTACCGGGTGGGCGTGAACCATATGGCAACCCTGGTGTCATGATGGTGGGGTGAGTGAGGACAACGGCAGTCAGGCACCCGGCGATCCGGGCGACCGGTTCGTGGAGATCTTCGACCTGGTGGGGCCGCTGTACCGGCGCGCGCAGCGCAAGGTGGAGCAGGACGCGCCCCTCGAAGGGCTGTCGGTGGGGGTGCGGGCGGTGCTCAACATGCTCCGCGAGGACGGGCCCCTGACCGTGCCCCAGATGGGCCGGGCGCAGGCGCTGAGCCGGCAGTTCGTGCAGCGGATGACCAACGACGCGGCCGGGCTCGGCCTGGTCGAGTTCCTGCCCAACCCGGCACACAAGAAGTCCTCGCTCATCGCGCTCACCGAGGACGGCCGGGCCGCCATCAACGCCGTGATCGACCGCGAACGCACCACGCTGCGCGAGGCGGGCGCCGACCTCACGGACACCGACATCACCGCCTGTATCAGGGTGCTCTCCTGTCTGCTGCACTCCCTCGACGACATCGATGTGAACTGACGCGGGGGCGACGCGAACCGGCACGAACGCGACGGGAACTGACACGGGGGCGACGCGAGCCGACGTGCGCGTGAGGGGAACCGGCGCGGGCGGATCTCCGAGCCCGGACCCGCCAAGAATGACACCCTGGTTGTCATCTTTCGTCATCCATGACACCTTGGTTGTCATGGATGATCTGTTCTGGCTCGACACCGGCAACGGCCGCCCTCTCGTCCTGCTGCACGGCGGCTTTCTCGATCACCGCATGTGGGACCGTCAGGTCCCGTTCCTCTCCTCGCGATACCGCGTCATCGCCCCCGACGCCCGTGGTCACGGCCGGTCCGCCAACGCCGTCGAACCGTTCAGGGCCGTCGACGACCTGGCCGCGCTGCTGCGCCGACTCGGCACCGGTCCCGTGATCCTGATGGGGGTCTCCATGGGGGCGGGGGTCGCCGTCGACACCGCGCTGGAGTATCCGGAGCTGGTCGACGGCGTGGTCGTCAGTGGCGCGGGCACCAGTGAGCCGTACTTCTCCGACCCCTGGACCACCCGGACCACGGCTGCCTGGCAGACGGCGGGGGCGGCGGGCGACCTCGACGCGTGCGTGGAGGCGTTCACCCTCTTCGCCGCGGGGCCGCACCGTGACATCGGCGAGGTCGATCCCGGAGTCGCGGCACACCTCCGCGACATGACCAGGGGCACGTTGTCCAAGCACCGCGGCGACGAGCCCAACCTGCTCGTCCCGGTCACCGGCACGTGGGCGCGGATCGCCGCGATCGAGGTCCCCGTGCTCGCCGTCCACGGGGGCGTCGACTCTCCCGACCACATCGGCATGGCCGAACGCCTGGTCCGTACCGTACGGAACGGACGCGCGACCACCGTCGACGGGACCGCCCACTACCCCAACTTGGAACGCCCGGAGGAGTACAACCGGATCGTCGAACGCTTCCTGAAGGAGATCTGACTCCCCTCCCGAAGCCGTTCGCGCACCGGTCGAGCCGTGACGAACTTGTTCGTGACGAACATGTTCGTTACGGTTGTGGTGTGACGCCCCGGACCCCCGCTTCCCGCAGCCGCCGCGAGCGGCCCGCCAAGCCCGCCCTCACCTACGAAGGCATCGTGGCCACGGCCGTCGCCCTGATGCGTTCCGAAGGGCTGCGGCGGGTGACGATGCGCCGCCTCGCCCAGGAGCTGGACACCGGCCCCGCCTCGCTGTACGTGTACGTGGCCAACACCGCCGAGCTGCACGCCGCGATCCTTGAGGAACTCCTCGGCGAGGTCGACCTCGGCCCGGTCCGCGCGCCCGGTGACTGGCGCGAACGGCTGGTGGCCCTCCTCGGCTCCTGCACGCTCACCCTTTTCCGGCACCCCGGCCTGGCGCACTCCGCGCTGGTGGCCCGCCCCAGCGGACCGAACTACCTCGCGCTCGTCGAGTCGATCCTCGCCCTGCTGCACGAGGGCGGGGTCCCCGACGCGCAGGCCGCATGGGGCGTGGACGTCCTCCTCCAGGTGGCCACCGCCACCGCCGCCGAGCAGTCCGGTCGCGACGCCGCCGCCGACGACGACCACGAGTCACTCGTGAACGCGCTGCGGCAGGTCTGCGACCGTACGCATCCCCGGATCGCCGCTCTCGGCGACGATCTTTACTCCGGAACCCCCGAACAGCGGTTGGCCTGGATCTTCCGCCTGGTCATCAATGGCACGGAGGCCACCCCCCGACACGGCTGAGCCCCAGTGCGTACGTCGGCACACCCATCACCCCGCCAGCGAATCGAGGTACCACCATGACCACCGGCACCACCCCGCACCATGACATCGCCATCGTCGGCGGCGGCCTGGGCGGCCTCACCCTCGCCCGCGTCCTGCACGTACACGGCATCGACGCGGCCGTCTACGAACGGGAGGCCGACCGGCACACCCGCACCCAGGGCGGAATGCTCGACATCCACGAGGACTCCGGCCAGGCGGCCCTGCGCGAAGCGGGCCTGTACGACCGGTTCCGTACGCTCATCCACCCGGGCGGCGAAGCCCTGCGCGTCGTCGACCCGCAGGGCACCGTACGTCTGGAGGAAGCGGACGAGGGGGACGGCACCCGGCCCGAGGTGGACCGCGGGCAGCTGCGCGACCTGCTGCTGGACTCCCTGCCCGAAGACACCGTCCGCTGGGGCGGCAAGGTCACCGGCGCACGGCCGCTGGACGGCGGGCGCCACGAGGTGACCCTCGCCGACGGCACCGCCTTCACCACCGACCTGCTCGTCGGCGGAGACGGCGCCTGGTCCAGAATCCGGCCGCTGGTCTCACCGGCCACCCCGGCCTACACCGGCATCTCCTTCGTCGAGACCGACCTGCTGGACGCCGGCACCCGCCACCCGGACAGCGCCGCTCTCATCGGCGGCGGCTTCTTCTTCTGCCTCGGCGACGAGAAGGGCATCCTCGCCCACAGCGAGAGCGACGGCAGCCTGCACGTCTACACCGCGCTCAAGACCGCCCCGGACTGGATCGACACCATCGACTTCACCGGCGCGGGCACCGACCTCGCCAAGAAGGCCGTACTCGCGCATTTCGAGGGCTGGCACCCGGGCCTGCGGGCGCTGATCGCCGACGCCGACGGCGCACTGGTCCCGCGCCGTATCCACGCCCTGCCCGTCGGCCACCGCTGGGACCGCGTCCCCGGCGTCACGCTGCTCGGCGACGCCGCCCACCTGATGTCCCCGTTCGCCGGTGAGGGCGCCAACCTCGCCATGCTCGACGGCGCCGAACTCGGCCGGGCGCTCGCCGCGCACCCCGGCGACACCGAAGCCGCCCTCACCGTCTACGAACAGGCACTCTTCCCCCGTGGCGAGGCGGCTGCCGCGGAGTCCGCCGACAGCCTGGACCGGATGTTCGGCGACGATGCCCTGCGGCGCCTGCTCGACATGTTCGCCGCGCACCGGCAAGACGGTGCCTGAACGGGGCGTGCGCCTCAGACACCGCGGTCCGCGAAGGCACCGTCGGCGGTGAAGACCCGCTCGGCGAACCGCTCACCGATCCGGCGGTGGCCCGCGGCGTCCGGGTGCACCTGGTCGGGCAGCGGCAGCTCGGCGTGGTCCGCCTCGCCGTAGAGCTCCCGGCCGTCGAGATAGTGCAGATTCGGGTCCTCGGCGGCCCGCTGCGCCACGATCCGGGCCAGCTCGTCCCGGATGACGTTCAGGGTCAGCTTCCCGCTCGCCCGCTCCGCCGGATCACCCATGGCCCGGAACGTCAGCTGCCCGGAGCCGGAGCCGAGGCCGGAGAAGTCCGGGGCGAGGGGCCCCGGCGTGTCCTCGTGAATCGGGCACAGGGTGGGGGAGACGACCAGCAGCGGCGCATCGGGGTGGCCGTCGCGGATCGTGTCGAGGAAGCCGTGGACGGCGGGGGTGAAGGCACGCAGCCGCATCAGGTCGGCGTTCACCACATTGATGCCGATCTTGAAGCTGACCAGGTCGGCAGGGGTGTCCCGCAGGGTACGGGCGGTGAACGGGTCGAGCAGGGCGCCGCCGCCCAGGCCCAGGTTGATCAGCTCCACGCCGCCCAGGGAAGCGGCGAGGGCGGGCCACGTCGAGGTGGGACCGGCGGCGTCGGAACCCTGGCTGAGCGAACTGCCGTGGTGCAGCCACACCCTTCGGCCCCGGTCCGGCGCGGGCTCGACGGGAGCGTCGGTGCGCAGGCCGACGAGTTCGGTGGTCTCGTTGTGCGGCAGCCAGATCTCGACGTCCTTCGGCTCGCCGGACAGGCCGGTGAAGCGGAGGGTGCCGACCGGTCCCGGCCGGTGCTCGTGGGTCCCGGCGACCATGTCGATGGTCAGCGTGTTGCCGCCCGTCACGCTCGCCCGACCGGCCGGACGGCCGTCGACGAGCAGCTCGTACACGCCGTCCGGGCGGGGCGGGACACCCACGTAGACCCGCTTGGTGGGCCGGGTGGCCAGCTCGACGGCGGTGGCCCGGGTGCGAAAGACCAGCCGTACGCCGGAGGGCTGTGACTCGGCCATGGCCAGCTGCCCGTCGGTGTTCTGGGCACGGGCCCAGGCGGGCAGCCGGTGCGGCAGCACACCGTGCTCGGTGTGCTCAAGGTCAATGGCGCCGCGGAGGAGATCCGCGGTGATGGGCGTGCTGATCCAGCTGTCGTTCATGTGGATGACCTCAACCAGTTGATCAAATACTCGGACGTCTGATGCTGCGGGTGCGGGTGCGGGTGCGGTTACGGATGGGATTGCGGCTACGCCTGCTGCTGCGGCTGAGCCTCGGGCCAGTTCCGCAACAGGGCGTCGAGGGCGTCCAGGACCCGGGACCACGTCTCGTCCGAGCCGGGGGCGCTGTGGCTGAACCCGCCGGCCAGCTCCAGGCTGACGTAGCCGTGGAAGACGCTCCCCAGCAGCCGGACCGCATGGGTCTGGTCCGGCTCCGTCAGGTCGTAGCCGCGCAGGATCGCCCGCGTCATCTGGGAGTGCCTGCCGCCGGCGCTGGCGGCGGCGTCCTCCGGGGTGAGCCGGAACTGGCCCGCGGCGTACCGGCCGGGGTGCTCCCGCGCGTAGTCGCGGTAGACGTTGGCCAAAGCGGCCAGAGCATCCTTGCCGGCCCGCCCGGCCAGCGCGGCGGCACCCCGGTCGGCGAGTTCCTCCAGGGCGAGCAGGGCGATCCGGGTCTTGAGGTCGTGCGAGTTCTTCACATGCGAGTACAGACTCGCGACCTTGACATCGAACCGCCTCGCCAGCGCCGAGACGGTCACCCCCTCGAAGCCGACCTCGTCGGCCAGCTCGGCGCCCGCCTGGGTGAGGCGGTCGGTGGTGAGCCCTACGCGTGGTGCCATGACGATCCTTTCAACTTCCGAATACCAGTGTGCATCTGCCTAAAGCGTTTAGGCAAGCTGTGCTGTCTTTTAGGTTCCGCGAGGCCGCACCGCGAGTGGATCTGCGGCGTAGCATCCGGAGGCATGGACGGGACAGCCGACGGGCACGGAGGGGCCGCCGGGCTCGCACCCTCGCCCACGACCGGCGTGCACCTCAGTGGGCGTACTGCCCTGGTGACCGGTGGTGGCAGCGGCATCGGCAAGGCGTGTGCCGTGGCGCTGGCGGCGGCGCGTGCCGAGGTGCACGTCGTCGACAAGGACGGCGACGCGGCCGAGGCGGTCGCCGGGGAGATCGGCGGCCGGGCCCACATCGTCGACCTGGCCGAGCCCGCCGCCATCGACACACTCCCTGTCGAAGTCGACATCCTCGTCAACAACGCCGGGTTCCAGCACGTCGCCCCGCTCACCGACTTCCCGCCGGAGCGCTTCGCGCTCATGCAGCAGGTGATGGTCACCGCCCCGTTCCTGCTGCTGCGCCGCACGCTGCCGCACATGTACGCGAACGGCTGGGGGCGTGTCATCAACATCTCCAGCGTCCACGGACTGCGCGCGAGTGCCTTCAAGTCCGCCTATGTCGCCGCGAAGCACGCACTGGAGGGGCTGAGCAAGGTCGCTGCTGTTGAGGGCGCGCAGTATGGCGTGACGAGCAACTGCGTCAACCCCGGTTACGTCCGCACGCCTCTGGTCGAGAAGCAGATCCGGGACCAGGCCGCCGCTCACGGGATCGACGCCGCGGACGTACTCGCCGACGTCCTGCTGGCCCGGTCGCCGATCAAGCGGCTGCTGGAACCCGAGGAGGTCGCCGCGGTCGCGCTGTGGCTGTGCGCGGAGCACACCTCCTACGTCAACGGCGCCTCCGTACCCGTGGACGGCGGCTGGTCGGCCGGCTGACCGCACGTACCGGTCCCGGCGCCGGCGGAACCTCCCCTTCGACGCCGCGATCCGTAAGCCCGCCCGCTAAGAAACGCACTCCGACTTCTGCGGAATTTCCCGCACCGCATTGCCGAGATCCACCAGGCTGTCACCGGCCGAAGGCAGGCCGCCCGCAACAGTCACTTCGACGGCGGGGTCCCGCCCGTAGGTGATGAGCGTCTTACTGCCGTCTTCCGCTGTGCCGTCCGTCAGCACCCAGTCCACGCCGCTTATCGTGAAGCAGGGGGCGGTGGTCGGCCTCGGGGGCGTCATTCCGCAGCGGAGAACGACAGTTGAATCTCCCCAGACGGCCACCCCGGGCGCTCCCGTGTCTTCGCGATTCTTCCCCATGAGCCGGGACGGATATCGCTTGGCGATGTCGGTGCAGGCCGGGTGGCCCGCATGGGGTGCGCTCCCGATGTCCGGTGTACGGGAAGTGGCGGCCGCAAGGATGATCACTCCGAGCGTGGCGAGGGCGCCGACCGCTGTTCCGGCGGTTATGAGCGCCTTTCTCGATGGTGAAGCCATTTCGCGCCACGCCCTTTTCGGTCGGTCTCCGTCATCTGCCGTGCTGTGCCGTGTTGTTCTGTTCTGTGCCGGGCGAAAATACCGTCGTATTCGGGGCGGGGGCGCCCCTGGATACGTACCGCAGCGTATGCCGGATTACGCCGTGAAAGCGGGCGGCCGGACGGGCTCGGGCAGGAGGCGGGCGAGTTTCCCGGCCATGTCCAGGACCGTGCGGTCGGCCAGGTACGGGCCGGTGATCTGGACGGCCAACGGCAGCCCCTCGGCGGTCTTTCCGGCCGGGACGACCACGGACGGCAGGCCCACCAGGCCGGTCAGGTTGAGCCAGCTCGTCTGGTCGAAGAACGGGCGCTTCTCACCGTCGACCGTGATGTACCGCTGCGGCGGCGGGGTGCCGGTCTGGTCGGGTACGGCCGCCGTCGGCGTGGCCGGGGTGATCAGGACGTCGTGCTCGGCGAAGTAGCCGGCCCACGCCCCGCGGAGTTGCTGGCGCGCCTCGTCGGCGACGCACCAGTCGCGGTGCCGCATCGTCCGGGAGCGGAGGAACAGGCCCGACGGGTCGTCCGCGGGAATCCCGTCCGCGGCCTCGATGTCCGCGGCGAACGCGCTGTCCGTGGCGGTGGCGGACCCCGTCGCGAACAACAGGCGCTGGAACAGCAGGTTGCTCGCGGCGAAGTCGACGGGCCGCGTGGACTCGTCGATGCTCGCGCCGGCGGTGCGCAGGAGCGTGGTGACCTGTTCGAGGACGGCGCGGATGTCGGCATCGACGCGGCAGTACGCGTCGTCGGCCCAGACGCCGACGCGGTACTGGTCGAGGGTGCTCATGGTGGGGGCCGGCAGGTCGATCCGCCAGCCGGCCCGGTCGGCGGGCGCGGGCGCGGCGAGTACGTCCAGGAGCAGGTCCAGGTCGTCGGCCGTACGGGCCATCGGGCCGAGCGTGACCATGTCGCTGCTGGTGGCCCAGCCGGGCAGGCGGGGGATGTGGCCGCGGGTGGGCACGACCGGACCGGCGCCGCGGGAGGTTCGCAGCGCGTAGACCCCGCAGTAGGCGGCCGGCAGGCGCAGGGAGCCCGCGAGGTCGGAGCCGACTTCGAGGCCGGTGAGGCCCGCGGCGACGGCGGCGGCCGCGCCACCGGAGGAGCCGCCCGCGGTCCTCGTGGCGTCGAAGGGGTTGTGCGTCGCGCCGAAGACGGGGTTCGACGTCTGGATGTCCTGGCACATGACCGGCACGTTCGTCTTGCCGATGAGGACGGCGCCGGCGGCCCGCAGCAGCGCCACGGCGTCGGCGTCCTGGCCGGGGACGTGGTCGGCGAGGTCGGGGGAGCCGCTGGTGGTCCGCATCCCCTTGGTTTCGAGAGCGTCCTTGACCGTCATCGGGAGGCCGTGCAGCGGCCCGAGGGGCTCGCCGGTCCCGATCAGGTGCTGGTCGGCCCGGTCGGCGGCGGCGCGCGCGGCGTCGGCGTCGAGGGTGACGACGGCGTTGAGGCCGGGGCCGGCCTCCGCGATGTGCTGGAGGTACTGCTCCAGAAGCTCGCGGCTGCTGATCTCGCCGCGGCGCAGTGCGGCGAGTTGGTCGCGGGCGGGTGCCAGGTGGAGCGTCTTGAGGTCGGTCTCGTGGGTGGGTTCGTGATCGGTGCCGTGGGTGGTCTCGTGGTCGGTGCCGGGGAGGGTGCGGTGGTGGTTCACGTGCGGGCTCCTGGTGTGGTGCCGGCGGAGGAGTGCCGGGGGCGTCGGCCGGGGCGGCGGGCGTCAGTCGGCCGGCCGTCAGGACGGCCGTCGGCCGGGGTCGGTCCCCAGCGTCGGGCGGGCGTCCAGCTTTTCCCGCAGCCGTCGCAGCACCGCGAGCGCGACGCGCATGTCCTCGGGCGGGATGTCCTCGGCCAGATGCTCCAGCCACTGCTGTTCCAGGGGCCCCAGATCCTCCAGGGCCTGTCGGCCGCCGGTGGTGAGTTCGACCAGGGGGCTGCGCTGGTCCTGCGGGTTGGGCCGGGTCGTCACGACGCCTTCGGCCCGCAGGCGTTCGACGGTCTGCTGGACCGCCTGTCGCCGCAGTCCTCGTTCGCGGGCCAGCCGGGCGACCGTCGACGGGCCGTCCAGCAGGAGTCCGGCCACCTGCCAGCGTGCCGAGGTGAGGCCCGCGTGGGCGGAGAGCCAGTCCCCCTCGCGCAGCAAGCGGCCGTTGACCGCGAAGACCTCGGCGGTCACCTCGATCAGGGCGTCCACGTCCGGGGGTGAGGAATCCATGGTCACAGCGTATGTGCTCGGTCGTGAGGTGATCGCGGCCCGGGTGGAACGACAAGAACTTGTCAAAAACCGGAGTGGTGATTACGCTCGGCGTCCGGCCGCGGCACCGCAACAGCGGGATGGGTGCAGGGGTCGTGGCCGGGAGTTGGGGGGATGGGGCCGGGTGCCGAGGTCGGGGCCGGAATCTTCGACCTACGGAGCCCGGCCTTTCCGGGGGACCCCGGACTCTCCGGGGGGCCGGGGACCCCGGAGAGCCCGGGGTCCCCGGAAGACCTGAAAGGCCCGCAAGTCCGCAGGTGCGGAAGCCCGGATGCCTGAAAGTCCGGAAGTTCGAGAGTTTCGAGAGTCTGGAGAGTGAAGACCCGTGTCATCCGCGCATCCGGGCACCGCCGAGGGAGCGGACCGGACCGGCCCGGTGTTCACGCACCGGCAGATCCTGACGGCCATGTCGGGTCTGCTGCTGGCCGTGTTCCTCGCGGCACTGGACCAGACGGTCATCGCCACCGCGATGCGTACCATCGCGGACGACCTCCACGGCCAGACCCGGCAGGCGTGGGCGACGACGGCGTACCTCATCGCGTCCGTCCTGGCGATGCCCTTCTACGGCAAGCTGTCCGACATGTACGGGCGCAAGCCCATGTACCTGCTCTCGATCGCGGTGTTCGTCGCCGGGTCGGTGCTGTGCGCGACGGCCGGGTCCATGGAGGAACTCGCCCTCTACCGGGGAGTCCAGGGTCTGGGCGGCGGCGGGCTGATGTCGTTGCCCACCGCGGTGGTCGCCGATCTGGCTCCGGTGCGCGAACGCGGCCGCTACTTCGCCTTCCTGCAGATGGCCTGGGTGGCGGCCAGCGTCGCGGGCCCGCTGGCGGGCGGGGCGTTCGCGGAAGCGGGTGCGGTGTTCGGCGTCGACGGCTGGCGCTGGGTGTTCCTGCTCAACGTCCCCCTGGGGCTGCTGGCCCTGGTCACCGTACGCAAGGCCCTCGCACTGCCGCATGAGCAACGCGAGCACCGGGTGGACGTGCTGGGGGCCGCGGCGCTGGCGCTGTTCCTGGTGCCCCTGCTGATCGTGGCCGAGCAGGGGCGGTCCTGGGGGTGGGGCGCGCCGGCCTCGCTCGCGCTCTTCGCGCTGGGCGCGGCCGGGCTGGCGCTGTTCGTTCCCGTCGAGCTGCGGCGGGGCGACGAGGCGATGCTGCCGCTACGGCTCTTCCGGCGGGGCGGCATCGCCCTGTGCTCGGCGGTCAACTTCACGATCGGCGTGGGCATCTTCGGTACGGTGACGACGCTGCCGCTGTTCCTCCAACTGGTGCAGGGCCGGCATCCCACCGAGGCCGGGCTGGTGATCATCCCGTTCATGGTGGGCACCATCGCCTCCCAGGTGGTCTCCGGCAAACTCATCGCGGCCTCGGGGCGGTTCAAGAAGCTCGCCGTCGTGGGCCTGGGCTCCATGGCGGGAGCGCTGCTGACCCTGGCGACCACCGGCGCCGGGACGCCGATGTGGACCGTCGCCCTGATCGTCAGCTGGCTGGGCATCGGCATCGGCCTGTCGCAGACCGTCATCACGCTGGCCATGCAGAACGCGGCGCCCAAGAGCCAGCTGGGAGTGGCGAACGCGGCCTCCGGCCTGTGCCGGCAGATCGGTGGCTCCGCCGGTATCGCGGCGCTGTTCTCCGTCATGTTCGCGGTGGCGTTCGGACGCCTGGCCGGTCAGCTGCACTCGCCTCGCTTCGCCGGGGTCCTGGCGGACCCGGCGGTCACCTCGGACCCCGCCGGCCGCCGTTTCCTGAACATGGTCGAATCGGGCCGCGGAGCGGGCATCGACATCGAGGACACCTCGCTGTTCCACGGCATCGACGCCAGGTTGGCGCACCTGGTCACGGACTCCTTCGCACACGGCTTCCACGTCATGTTCCTCGTCGCCGGTGTGGTGCTGTGCGTCGGTTTCCTCATGACCTGGTTCCTGCGTGAACTCGACGACGGCCCGGAGATGCCGCGGCGGGCACGCTAGAGCCTGGCCGATGGGTGGAAGACGCCGGGCTTTTCCGCCCCGTTCCCGCAGGTCGGCCCCTGGATGGGCGATGCCGGCCCGGTGCGCGGACGGTGGTGGGAAAAGGTGCGCGTCACCCGGATGGACGGATGGGTGAGGTCGTGGCGCGCCGGGCGGGCGACGATGGACGCGTGGCGGGGACTGTCCGCTGCGAGCTGCCCCGGGAGCCCATCGTGACCTGTTTCGACCGACGTGATCTGGGGCTGTTGCTCCTCCGTGTGGGCACCGGCGGGGTGCTGGCCGCGCACGGCGCGCAGAAGCTGTTCGGCTGGTTCGGCGGGGGAGGGATCGAGGGGACCGGCCAGTTCATGGAGTCCGTCGGCTACGTACCCGGCAAGGCGAATGCGGCGGTCGCGGGGGGCACCGAGGTCGGCAGCGGTGTGCTGCTGGCGCTGGGGCTGGCCACACCCGCCGCCGGTGCGGCCGCCGCGGGCGCGATGGCGGGCGCCGCCGCCGTACACACCCCCAACGGGTTCTTCGCGCAGAGCGGCGGCTACGAGCACCCGGCCTTCCTCGGGCTGACGGCGACCGGCCTCGCCGTCGCGGGGCCCGGGCGGCTCTCCCTCGACCACGCGGCCGGGCACTGCGTCAACCGAGGCTGGATGGTTCCTGCGGCGCTCGCGGTGACGGCTGCCGCGACCGCGCTGGTCGTGGGTGCGCGCAACAAGAGGGTGAGGGAGGGCGGAGGAGAGGAAGAGGGCGGGGAGGGGTGAATGGGGGAGTGGGGGACGGCTGCTGAGTGGGTGTCAAGAGCATGGGGGCTCAACCGGGTTGGGTTCGTGCGCACATGCAGCCGGGGGAAGCGGAACCTAAGGTCCTTCGAAGCCCCGTGACGTCAGCAGCGTATGGACTGCTGACTCCTGGCAAGAGGCGGGGTGTGTGCCGATGTCTTTGCACACCACGAATGGAGGACCAGTACGTATGCGTAAGTTCAGCCGTGTCATCACGTCCGTGGCGGTTGCCGCGATGGCGGTGACGGGACCGGTCGCTCTCGGCGCTTCTTCGGCGAGCGCGGCCCAGCCCGCCGCCACGGCGTCGGTTTCGGCGCTCGCGGGCAAGGCCCGTTGCAATCCGCTCGAACTGAAGCACAAGGCGGACCAGTACAAGCTCAAGTCCGACCGGTACGAGGCCGCGGCGCGGCACGAGATGGGGCTCGGCCACAAGAAGAAGGCCGTCGCCTACAAGAAGAAGGCGCGGGCCTACGACAAGAAGGCCACCGCTTACCGCGCCAAGGCCAAGCGCTGCCACTGACGCGAATGCGCCGAGGTGGGTCGAGGTGCGCCGAGACGCATTGCTGATGGCCGCGGCGCCGGTTGATCGCCGGGGCCGCGGCCATCGTCGGCGACGAGCCGTGCGGGAGCAAGGCGTTCATGGGGCCACGATCAAGCGTCGGTCGGGCCCAGAGCCGGTTCGGCGCCGTGAACCTGAGTGTCGGCTCAGCCAATCGTCGCGGTCAGGGGTACGACCGGAAGGCTGCCGATGGCGATCTTTCCGTCGGCGAGGCAGCTCGGCTCCGGGCCGCACGGCCCGGCCACCGGCGGCAGCCGCTCGCGCGGCGCCAAGTGCTCCACCGCGACCCGATGCCGCGACCCGATCGGCCGCAGTCGTTTCCCGGGCGTCAGGCCCGTAACCCGTAACCCGTCATCGGCGGTACGGTGTCAGGCCCGCACCTCTTCGCCCGGTACGCGGGTGAGGTGGAAGAAGAAGTCCGCCGGGTCACCCTTCTTGTCCATCACACACAGCAGGACATCGTCGGTCAGCCGGCGGAAGTGGTCGATGACGGGCAGCTGGTCGTAGACCATCGCCGTGGACTGCCTGCCACGGAAGACGACCTCACGCAGGCTCGCGAGGCCCATGTCCGTGTACGAGTAGACGGCCCCGCCCTCGTCGCGGCACAGCAGCGGCTCCACGTTGTCGGCGTCGACGAACCGCTTGCCGCACCACCGCATCTTCGCCAGCAGCACGGCGTTCTCGCTGCTGTGCTCGAACGCGTCGCCCTGCCAGGTGCCGATGAGGAGACCGACGTCGACCGGTTCGAGGCGGTCGAAGAGTTCCGCCAGCTTCGCGGCGTCGTACTCTCCTCCGGACGCGATGGTGTCCAGGACTTCCTGCTCCATGCCCATGGGCGGGCTCTCCCTCGGCTGGGGGACGGACGGGGTGTGCGCCGTGCTGCCCGGCAGGGGAGGCGTGGCCGCCTGGCCGGGCCGTACGGGGTCGAAGCGGTGGTACATCCGCGCGTGCCAGAGCACCACCCGCTCCAAGGCCACCGCGGGACCGTACCCGGTCGCGGTGAGCGGAGCCAGGGCCCGTCGGCAGTTTTCGAGCCCCTCCTCGGCGCGCCGGTACACCTCCCGCTCGGTCAGGCCGCTGGCCAGTACGCCGGACTTCCCCTCGCCCTGTTCCCTGCGGTGGCCGCGCAGGTCGTTGAGCAGCCGGATCGCGATCGCGGCCTGGCGCAGCGCGCTTAGCAGCACGGGCAGGCGCCGGGGGAGTCCCGGCTCGTCCATGAGCGCCCACAGGGCGGTGACCTGCTGTTCGACGCCGATGCTCCAGGCGCCGTACAGCAGGTAGTCGGTCAGCCGGGGCGTATCGCCCCCGGCCGCCGCCGTACGGGCAGCCTCGTGTTCGCGCCGCATGCCGACCAGCGTCTGATGCGTGCTTTCCCGCCAGACGCGGACGAGTTCGGGCCGGCCGTCACGGCGCAGATGCTCGGCGATCTCCGCCAGCGCGCGACACGGGGTCGTCGCCGCCAGGCTACGTCCCGCTCGCCGGCGCGAGCGCCGGCACCCCGTACCTCCGCACCGAACGACTGACGCAACCGGAACAGCAACAGAATCAGCGGAATCAGCGGAGTCAGCGAGAGCAGAGCGATCAGAGCGATCCGTGAAAGCAGCAGAACCAGCGAAATCGGCGGGATCACAGAAATCATCGAGGCCAGATGTCAGCACGACGTGCGTCATCGCACGTGCCGGTCGCGCGCTTGTCGCCCACGCTCGCGCCACGGGTGAACCGTGCACTCGCCCTTGCCACCCGGCATGCCCTCACCCCCCAGCGGGACAACGGCTCATGGCTCGCCACCTCCGCCCCGCGCGTCACCGAGACCGCACTGTGGAGGCCCATTTCGGTGACCGGACAGCCGCTCGGTGCGCCGCCCGCGCGCTCGCCGACGAGCAGTCCCCGTCGGCCGACTTCTTCGCCAACCCGGTCACCACCGCCCTCGCCTCGCTCGCGCTCCAGGCCGCCGCCCGGCACCGCTGCCGCCCGCCGCTGCGCTGAGTCCCTGCCGGCCGGTCAGCTCCCCGACGGGACGTGGCGCTTTTCCACCAGCGACGTCCGGGACACCGCGCTGACGGTACGTGCCTTCCAGGGCGCCGCGGACTTCGACCGCCACGGACTGCCGGGCGCCATCGCGTTCCTGGTCGCGGCCCAGAACCCGGACGGCGGCTGGCCGTACCGCCTGGGCGTCGAGTCCGACAACGCACCACCGACGGCCTCCTCGCCTCCGTACCGCTGCGGCGCACCGCGCAGCCGGCCGAGATCGCCGCGCTGATCGCGTTCCTGGTGTCCGACGACGCCTCGTACGTGACCGGCAGCGATCATGTGGTCGACGGTGGTTACCTGGCCAAGTAGCCGGACGGCCGCAGCCGGGCGCCATCGCCGCGGCGGGCGTGTCGGTGCCCCCGCGCCGCGCCCGCCTCCTCCGGCCGGTCCGTACGGTGACCGGCTCAGCCGAGCCCGGTCATGATGCGGCCGACGAGCTCGCGGTTGCCCTGAGGGACGGCGCCGAATCCGGCGTCGGCGGTGTCGACGCCGGTGGTGTCACTCTTCGGCGCCCCCACGGGGCCGTCGTCGGCCACCGCGGCGGACGCCGCGGGAACCACGGTGGCCGCGGCCAGCACCGCACCGGCCAGGACGAGACGTACACGCATGCAGATCACTCCTCTGTGCAACGGGACAACGAAACGGGGCCGACGGGCCGGGGACGACGGCCAGGGGCGGTCAGGCGATGACCGCCTGAATCCCTCGGGCCGCCCGAAGCGCCCGGACCCCTTGAATCTCCAGCACACCCCTTCTCCCCGGCGCCCGCACCCTGTCCGCGGCACCCGGGTGGTGCCGGTGTCGTCCCTGCCCGCCGCCTGAGCCCGCACCCGGCCCCTCCGGCCGTCTCACCTGTGCGCCTCGACATTCGCCATGTAGCGGGTGCGCGCCGTGCGAATCCTGTCGAACCGCTCGGCCCGGTCCCCGATGGCCCGCTCCTGGTACGCGGCTTTGGCCTTCCACCAGGCGCCGACGAGCGACGTACGGCGTTTGCATGCGACATCGGCCCGCGCGGTGGCGACCTCCGCCCGCGAGGGGGTCTTCGCGCCGGCGTTCCACGCGGGGTCGTTGTCGGCGGCCATCGGGTCCTGGTAGGAGAAGCCTTTCGCCCGCATACAGGCGCTCCGGCGCGCGAACGCCTTCCGTACGGCCGGGGCGCGCCGGGACTGTTCGTACGAGGCGGTCGAGACCTGGTCGACCAGGCTGAAGTCCGCGTTCGGCACTCCGCGCAGCAGTTCCCGCCCGGCCTGCCGAGCCACCTCATACGGACGAACGGCCGCGCATGAGGCGGCCGTTCGCCGTGCGGAGAGACGGTGGAGCCGTTACACCTGGCTCTGTGTGCCGATGGTCGGGGTGGCGCCGTTCTTGTAGAGGGCGATGAGCTTGCTGAAGTCGAACGGCCGCTGGTCCACGCAGGTACAGCGGTACGTGTCGCACTGCTCGCAGCCGACGGTGCACGGCGGCTGGACGTCGGTGTTGCCCTGATTGTGGTCGCGGGTGGCGTCCCAGCCGGAGAGGGCGCCGAGCGCGTTCTCGTGGGCGAACTCG
Source organism: Streptomyces sp. NPDC059788 (assembly GCF_042732265.1). Taxonomy (NCBI): domain Bacteria; kingdom Bacillati; phylum Actinomycetota; class Actinomycetes; order Kitasatosporales; family Streptomycetaceae; genus Streptomyces; species Streptomyces sp. NPDC059788. Next base: position 57,189 of record NZ_JBHWHY010000014.1, read on the forward strand.
ACCAGGCTGCGCTGGTTTTCGAGGGTGAAGACCCGCTTGTTGATGTTGCAGCCGAACATCGGGGTGGCGCCCGTACGGTTCCAGACCTTCCCGGCGTCCCAGGAGGGCCACAGCGAACCGATCTGGCCGTGCATGGCCTTGAGGCCGATGACGCAGCACTCGTACATGTCGGGCGGCGCGCTCTGGCCGAACTCCATGAGCATGCCGTTGACCAGGCCGGGTTCGATGCCGGCGGCGGCGATCTTGGCCAGGAACTTGACGCCGACCGGGCTGAACCCGGCCGAGCCCTCACCGGGCTGCGCGTCGGCGGGGAGGGTGTAGGAGATCTTGAGGCCGGGGTGCTTGACGAGGACCTGGGAGATCGCCGCCGTGTGCCGCAGGTGCGCCGCCTCGTCGGCCAGGAAGTCGCCCTCGAAGTCGAAGTCGATGCGCGCCACCGGGTAGTTGCGCAGGAACGCCTCGTACTGCTCGACGATCTTCGGGACGCTCGTCTCGACGGCTTCCAGGGGCCTTCCGGAGGCCCCGCCGCAGGAGAAGGCGACCTTGCCGCCGGTGGCGGCCAGCTGCTCGATGTCCTTCTTGCCGTACGAGCTCTGGTCGACTTCCCAGTCGGGGCCGTCCTGCCCGGCCCACGCCAGCTTCTTGTTGTTGTTGGCGACGATGAAGCCCAGCATGAAGCCGTCCACGCCGGATTCCTGGGCGTACTGGGGGAGGCTGGGGTTCGGCCAGGCCATGTAGTCCACGTACGGCGCGCGCGGCATGTCCCACGGGCCGCCGTCCGGGAGCTTGTCGGACGTGGTGAAGTCCAGCGGCTGGGACGGCTCGGAGCGGTTGCCCGCGAGGTCCAGGGCGGTGATCCGGACCGTGTACTTGGTCGTCGGGGAGAGCCCGGAGATCACCGCCGTCTCGTCCTTGACCCGCAGCGGCTGGGCGCCGCCGTAGGCCACCTCGTAGCCCCGTACGCCGATGTTGTCGGTGGAGGGGTTCCAGGAGAGCGTGACCTGCGTCGGGCCGACGGTGTCCACCCGCAGGTTGCCCGGCGCGCTCGGCGGCGTCGTGTCGTCGGGTACGTCGGCGGGCTGACCGTTGATCTTGAACTCGGTCGGCAGCGGGCCGGGGCCCGGCTTGGACCGGGCGAAGCCGAGCCTGAACTCCTGGGTGCCGCGCCGCGGCGGAACGGTCTTGCGCTCGGGGACCAGACGCCCGGTGATGACGTTGCCCGACCGCTGCCAGACGAGCCCGTAGACGTCGGTGACGTTCTGGTCGGACTGGACGCGGAAGGAGATCTCCGGATCGACAAGCGGTTCGCTTTCGAAATTCCAGACCGTGGCCTTCATGGTGCCGTACCACTCACCAGGGGATTCCCATTCCGGCGTGACGTACTGCTTTGCCATTTCCACCCCTCGCTTCACGCTTTCGGGTCCAGGGTTTTCCTCCCCCGTTGCGACAGGGAACCTAGGCCCCGAAAATGCCAGCGTCAATCACGGAAACCGGCCAGCGGCGGACGGGGCGCCGGCGCGCACGGGGCGTCGGAAACACGCCCCCGCCGGTCCGGCGGGGGCGATACGGAGCGTGTCCGGGCATCAAGCGGAGGCCGGTCCGCCTGGGAGAGCGCGCGGCGCGGAGCCTGCGCCCGGTGACGCTCCGTCCTCGCCACCGGCTCGTCGGCGGACCGGTGCGACGCCGGAACGCGATGTCCGCCATTGGGCGGAAACGGTCCCGAGGTGATAGCGCGCGGCGTGTTGCCGATGTGTTCGCCTCAATTCATGAGGAGGTCTGTGTTCGCGGGGCCAAATTCGTGCGTGGCGGGTGGCGGTGTCGGTACGCCGCCGGAGCGGGGAATATCCGAATTCAACTACCGATCCAACTGCCGAGGTTCCGCCGTGCGCGCACGAACGTTTTTTTCGGCCCCTCAAGGGGCGTCGGCGCAAACTCCGTTCGAGCGGAACGTGCCGGGTCGCCGCCGCCCCGGCTACGCTGCGACCCATGCCGGATCAGCCGCAGCACCCCAACGTCGCAACGGCCGTCCGCTACCACGAAGCGGTGTCCCGAGGGGCCGTGGGCGACGAACTGGCCCGCTTCTTCCACGAGGAGGCGGTGCAGCAGGAGTTCCCCAACCTTCTCTTCCCCGACGGCGTGCGGCGCGCCCTGCCCGACGTGCTCGCGAGTGCCGAGCGGGGCCGTGGAGTTCTCGGCCACCAGCGCTTCGAGGTGCACAACGCGGTCGCGGCCGGCGACCAGGTGGCCTTGGAAGTGACGTGGGCCGGAACCCTCGCCGCTCCGATGGGCGGGCTGCCCGCCGGTCACGTACTGCGCGCCCACATCGCGGTCTTCCTCGAATTCCGCGACGGCAGGATCGTGGCGCAGCGCAACTACGACTGCTACGAACGTCCGGACCGCGGGTGAAGCTCGGTGGACGAGTGGAGCGCGGCGCACGGGTGGTGCCCGGTCGTATGCGTCGGTGACCGGCTGTCGGATAACGCTGGTGGAGGTGATGGAGGAGGAGATCCGGGCGACCACGGTGGACGCGGGAGCGACGGTGCCGTCCACGGCGTCAGCGCGGCGCTGCGCTCGCGAGCAGCCGGCGGCTGAGCCGGCCGGGGGGCATGCGGCTGGTCCCGGAACCCGACCGGCCTCAGGCCGGAGGACCGGCACGACCGGCCGTCGGCGGGGTGCCGTCGGCCGGTCTTAGGTCAGTTGCCGAGCGCCGCCTTGCGCAGGGACCGCTCCGCGATCCGGGCAGCTGCCGACGCGGGCAACAGGCGGCTGAAGACGAAGGTCTGCAACGTGTTGAGACGGCCGTCGACGACCGCCGGGCCCCGGCCGCGCAACGCAGACATGACGGTGTCCGCGACGGCGTCGGGCTCGCGCTTGCCCGGCATGCGCCGGGTGTTCATCGCGGTGGCGGTCGGCCCGGGGCAGACCGCCACGACCCGTACTCCCGTCGACCTCGTCTCGGCCCACACCGCCTGGGTGAAGGACAGCACGAACGCCTTCGAGGCCGCGTAGGCGGCCACATACGGAGCGGGCGCGTACGCACCGGTGCTCGCGATGTTGACGATCGCGCCCCCGCCCCGCGCGACCATGGCGGGCAGCAGGCGCGCCGTCAGCTCCGCCACCGCGCCGGCATTGAGGTCGACCAGGTGCCGCACCCGCGCGGGATCGCTGCCGGCGACCGGTCCCGTCAGGCCGGCGCCGGCGTTGTTGACCAGCACGTCGACCTCCGTTCCCGCGTTCGCCAGCCACTCGGCCAGCCGGGAAGGCGCATCCTGCTGCGACAGGTCCAGCGCCAGGGTGGACACCTGGGTCCCGTACTCGGCACGCAGCCGCTCGGCCGCCGCCTCCAGGCGTGCGCCGTCCCGTGCGACCAGGACCAGGTGCATGCCCTGCCCGGCCAGCCGCTCGGTGACCGCGGCCCCGATGCCGGTCGCGGCGCCGGTCACGACCGCGGTTCGCCGTTTGGTCTCTTCTTTCCTCTGCATGCCCCGAACGGTAGACTTTGACATTAACGTCAATGTCAAGCCTGGCTCGGTGGAGGAGAACGGCGTGCGCATCGGAGAACTGAGCAGGGCCACCGGGGCCAGCACCCGTTCGCTGCGCTACTACGAGAACCAAGGGCTGCTCTCCAGCGACCGCCGCCCCAACGGATACCGGGAGTACGGTGCGGAAGCCGTGCGCCAGGTCGCCTTCATCCAGGACCTGTACCGCGCGGGGCTGCCCTCCCAGATCATCAGGGACATCCTGCCCTGCACCTCACCCACGCCGCCTCCGGGCGGGTGCACGCAGCTCCTGGCCCGCGTCCGGCAGGTCCGCGACGAACTCGCCCGCCAGGAGCAGCAGATCGCTCGGCGCCGCGAGATGCTCGACCGGTACCTCTCGGGCACGGCGGCCCCCGCCGGCCTTGACGCCGCGGCCGACGGGACCCGTCGCGCTTCGGGTGACGAGTAGCGCGCCGACCGTCACCCGTTGAAGATCACTGAGACCGCCCCCGCTCGTGCAACTCGGCCGCGACGGCGCGCGCCCAGGCCTGTACCTGGTCGAAGTCCCGCCAGTCGTGGGCCATTCCCCGCTTGGCCATCGAGCGGGCGAGGCGGCCCTTCGGGTACGGGGCGAGCCGGCCGCCGAAGGTGACGTGGCCGCGTGCTGTGACGCGGGACATGGCGCGCCGGACTCCCCGGGCGGGCGGGATGTCCTTCTCGGTGGCGCTGGCGTCGAGCGGGCCGCTGCTGAAGAACCACACCGGGCGGTCGCGCAGTGGGGCCCGCAGCCTGCGTACGAGGCGCCGTGCGTCGCGGTGCCAGCGGCCGGCGTACAGGCCGCCGCCCAGGACGACCGCGTCGTAGGCCGCCAGGTCGCCGATCTCGGCGGCCGGACGGGCCTCCGCGGTGAGGCCCTCCTTGCCGAGCGTCGCCGCGATCTCCTCGGCGATGCCCGCGGTTCCCTGGTTCGTCGAGCCGTACGCGACCAGGACACGCTGGTTGGCCATGGTGGTGCACCTCCGTGGCGTACGTGTGCAAGGGGTCAGATCTTGCGGAGCCATGCCTCGGCGATGCCGTGCAGGGCCTGTTCGGTGGGGCGCAGATGGGAGTCGTCCTCCTGGTAGGCGAGCCGGTCGGTGACGCTGACGACGCCGTCGACGCGCCCGGCCAGCCGTACCGCGATGGGCACTTCGCTGCGTCGCCGGAGCTTTCCGGTGAGGGTGACGACGCCGTCGTCGACGGTCACCCCGACGGTGTGCGGGGCGAGCCAGAGAGTACGCACGAGGACGTCCTCGATGATCTCGTCGCGGATGGCGGCGTCGGAGCGGCGGAAGACGGACAGCAGATCGCTGCGGGTGACGATGCCCATGAGACGGCCCTCGTCGTCGACGACCGGGAGGCGTTCGACGTGGTGCGAGGCCATGACGCGGGCCGCCTCGGTGACGGTCTGCCGCGGGCCGGCCGTCACGGCGGGCGAGGACATCAGCTCCCGGGCCGTACGGCCGCGGGCCCCGGTGCCGCGTGACCTGCGCGGGCGCCAGGAGAGGAGGGCGTTTTGGCGGTGCGGCGGGTCCTCCCGGGCCGCCTGGCGGAGCAGGAGGTCGGTCTCGGACACGACGCCCAGGACCTTGTCGTCCCCATCGACGACGGGGACTCCGCCGACACCGTGCCGCGCCAGCAGGTCGGCCACCTCCTTGAAGGAGGCGGCGGGGCCGGTCCTGACGACGTCACGGTTCATGACCTGGTCGATCAGCCGGTGGTTCATTGCCTTCTTCCCCCCTGAGGCCGGGTGCTCTTGGCTGTGGTGGGTCCGCGGTCAGCCGGCGGGGACCAGCACGACCGGGCAGTGCGCGTGGTGCAGCATCGCGTGGGCGACGGGGCCCAGTTGCAGGCCGATGTGGCGGGGGCGGCGGTGGGCGGACAGTACGGCCACGTCGGCCTCCCGGCTCGCCGTGACGAGGGCCTGCGCGGCCCGTTCACGGACGGCCTCGGCGCGCACGGTGACGCCCGGGTACGCCACGCGCAGGGGCGCGGCGGCGTACTGGGGCACGGCTTCGGCGCTCTTGCGCAGGTGCTCCAGTTCGTCCCAGCTCAGGTGGTACGAGGGGCTGTGCGAGCCGCGGGGCGCCGCCGGGTACTGCCAGGCGTGCAGCACGTGCAGTTCGCAGCGGCGCCGCACGGCTTCCTGGAAGGCGTAGCGCAGGGCGTCGGTGTCGTCGTCCGATTCGACGCCGACGAGGACGCGGTCCCGTTCGGCCCCCTGGTCGCCGCGTACGACCATCAGGGGCGTGGTGCAGTGGGCTGCCACGCGCAGGCTCACCGAGCCGAGCAGCAGCCCGGCGAAGCCGCCGTGGCCCCGGGTGCCGACGACGGTCAGCGCGGCGTGGCGGCCGCAGCGCAGCAGTGCGCGAGCCGCGGACTCCGTGGTCAGCGACTCGCTGACGGCCAGGTGCGGGGCGCGGGCGCGGACGCGTTCGGTGGCGGTGTCGACCAGGCGCCGTGCGCTGCTGTAGAGCAGCTTGCCGGTCTCGTCGGTGACCCCGAAGTCGGGCAGCGGGTGCTTGCCCCAGGGCCAGCCGCAGAGGATTTCCAGGGACGCGCCGTGGCGTACGGCTTCGTCGGCGGCGCGGTCGAGGGCGCGTACGGCGGGCCCGGAGCCGTCGAAGCCGACGACCACCCGGCCGGGGAAGGGTTCCGGTGCCATCGCGAAGGCCTCCTTCAGCGGGCGCGCAGACGGCGCAGGTAGGGATCGCGCGCGGTGTGGGGCAGCAGCCGGATGCGGACGTCCAGGGGGAGGACCGCGTCCGGGCGGGCGAGTACGGGGTTGAGGTCGGCCTCGGCCAGCTGCGGCAGGTCGCACGCCATGCGGGACAGGCGCAGCAGCAGCTGTTCGAGCCCTTCGAGGTCGGCGGGGCGGCCGGTGCGGTGGCCGAACAGCAGCGGCGCGCACCGGGGAGCGGTGATCAGCGCGTGGACGTCCCGGTCGGTGAGCGGCGCGAGGCGGGCGGCGTGGTCGGCGAGGATCTCGGTGGCGGTGCCGCCGAGGCCGAAGAGCACCAGCGGCCCGAACACCTGGTCCTGGACGACGCCCGCGACCAGTTCGACGCCCCGCCCGGCCATCGGCTGGAGCACCGCGCCGGTCATCACGTCCGCGAAGCGCCCGGACAGCCGCGCGTACGCGGCGCGGATCTGCGCGGCGCCTTCCAGGTCCAGGTGCAGCGCTCCCACGTCGGTCTTGTGCAACAGACCCGGCCAGTACGCCTTGAGCGCCATCCGGCCGCCGCCGAGCCGCTCCGCCGCGGCCACCGCCGTATCGGCGTCGGCCACCCACTCCCAGGGCGGCTGCCGGATGCCGTACGCGTCCAGCAGCGCCCCGCACAGCCGCGGGCCGGCCCAGCCGCCGTCGGGGTGGCGGGCCAGGAAGTCCGTCACGAGCGCCGTGGCGGCCTCGGTGTCGATGCCGTCGAGCGGGGGGACGGTGCCCAGTGGTTCGGCGCGCCAGTGGGCGTAGGAGACGGCGTGGGCGAGGGCCCGCGCGGCGGCGGACGGCTCGGCGTAGGCCGGAACGGCGGTTCCGGGGCCGTCCAGCAGCCGTACGGGCACGTCCTGGTCGAGCAGGGCCGCGACGACCGGGCGGGGCCTTGTCCCGGACGGCGGGACGAGGACCCGGGTCGGGTCGTCCCCGGTCGCCGCGGAGAGTGCGGTGGGCACGAGCACCACGAGGACGCTGTCCACGGCGCCGTGCCGGGTCAGCAGGTCCAGGCAGGCCGCCAGCTGCGTCCCGGAGACGGCGGCGGTGGCGTCCACAGGGTTGACGGCACGTGCTCCGGCGGGGAGCACGCCGAGGAGTTCGCGGACGAGCGGCGCCGGCAGCTCGGGCACCCCGAGCCCGGCCTCCGCGCAGGCGTCCGCGGCCAGCACGGCCGCCCCGCCCGCGTTGCTGACCACGGCGGTCCGCGGCCCCGCCGGAAGCGGTTGGGTACGCAGCAGGGCGGCGGTCGCGACGAGGTCGCCGATGCTGTCGGTGGCGATGATTCCGGCCTGGGTGAACAGGGCCCGGCGGGTCATGGTGGGGGTGGCGACGGCCGCGGTGTGCGAGGCGGCGGCACGCCGCCCGGCCTCCGAGCGGCCCGCGTCCACGGTCAGGACGGGCATGGCGCGGGCCACCCGGCGGGCGGTGCGCGAGAAGCCGCGCGGGTTGCCGAAGGACTCCAGGTGCAGCAGCGCCAGGTCGGTGACGCCGTCGCTCTCCCACCACTGCAGCAGGTCGTTGCCGCTGACGTCGTACTTGTCGCCGAGCGAGACGAAGGAGGACACACCGATGCCGAGCCGGGACAGGGCGCCGAGCAGCGCGATGCCGACCCCGCCGGACTGCACGGCGACCCCCGCGGTGCCCGGACGGGGCGGTTGCGCGGCGAACGTCGCGTCCAGCCGTACGGCGCGATCGGTGTTGGCCAGGCCCAGGCAGTTGGGGCCCACCAGCCGCATCCCGTGGCGCCGGCAGGCGGCCAGCAGCCCCTTCGCCTGGCCGTCGTCGAGTCCGGATGCGACGGTGACCAGGGCCTTGACGCCGTGCTTGCCGCACTGTTCGGCGGCGTCGGGTACGGCTGCGGCGGGTACGGCCAGGACCGCGAGGTCGGGCACGTAGGGCAGCTGCTCGACCGACGGGTGGCAGGGCGTGCCGTCGATGGTGCCGGCGTGCGGGTTCACGGCGGCGAGCCGGCCGGTGAAGCCGTGCGCGCGGAGGTTGCCGAGCAGCGCGCGGCCGACCGACGACGGCGCACGTCCGGCGCCGACGACGGCGACCGAGGCGGGCCGCAGGAGGGGCTGGAGACTGGCTACGCCGGCGGTGCGGCCCCGGGCCTCCACGGCGCTCAAGTACGGTTCGTCCTCGGCCAGTTCGATGGTGCAGTGCACCTCGGGCCCGTCGAAGCGCCGGGCGGTGCGCAGGCCTAGGTCGGAGATGACCTTCAGCATGAGGTGGTTCTCGGTGAGGGCGTCGGCGGTGAACCTGCGGACGCCGGCCCTGCGGGCGGCGTGCACCAGGTGCTCCAGCAGCAGGGTGCCGATGCCGCGGCCGTGCCAGGCGTCGGCTACGGCGAGGCCGATGTCGGCGGACGCCCGGCCGGGGTCCCGGCGGTGGAACTCGGCGGTGCCGGTGACCTCGTCACCGGCGAGCGCGAGCAGTGCCCCGCCGTCCCCGTCCTCCGCGGCGCAGACGCGGTCCGCGGCCAGGACTGCGGAGTCGGTGCCCACGGTGAAGAACCGCAGCCGCAGGTTTTCGGGGGACATGCCGGTGAACATCCGCAGCACCCGCCCGTGGTCGCCGGGCCCGGCGGGCCGGATGCAGACCGTGGTGCCGTCGGAAAGCAGCGCGTGAACACTGCTGCCGGGCCGTGCGGCACGCGTCATCACAGCTCCTCAAGGTCGAGGCGGGGCCTGCTGCCGGGCTCTGCCGCCGAACCGGCGGCGCCGGGAAGCGGACCCGCAGCCCTGCACTGCCAGAGTGCGACCGCGGCTCACCTCCTGGCCCTGGGCCGAACGGCCCTGGGCATGGCCCGATCCGCCCCTGCACGGACGGGCGCCGGGGGAGCACGGTGCGAGCGACGCATCCGCAGAACAGCCCGCAGGAGTGATGGACATGGTGGAGCGGCCCGTGGTCGTGGGCGTCGACGGTTCGAACGGCAGCCTGGAAGCCGTGGACTGGGCGGCGCAGGAGGCCCGGCTGCGGGGGCTGCCGCTGCGGATCGTCCTCGCGTCGGCGTGGGAACGCTACGAAGGGGCGCTGCCGTCCTGCACCGACAAGCCGTCCGCGGAGCGCGTCGAGGAGCAGCGCGTGCTGGACAGCGCCGCAGAACGGGTCGCCAAGCAGTTCCCGGAACTGGCCACCACCACGCAGCTGGCAGCCCAGGACGCGGCGTCCGCGCTCGTCGAAGCGGGCCACACCGCCGCCCTTTTGGTCATGGGCCACCGCGGCCGGGGCGAACTCTCCTCGCTGTTGCTGGGTTCGGTGAGCCTCGGGGTCGTGGCGCGCGCCCGGTGCCCCGTGATCGTCGTACGGGGAAGCACCGCACGCCGGGCGGATGCCGGGAGCCGGATCGTCGTCGGCGTCGACGAGGGCTCGCGCAGTGAGGCCCAGGTGATGTTCGCGTACACGGAGGCGCTGCTGCGCCACGGCACGGTCGAAGCCGTCCACGCCTGGCGGTGTGCCCACAGCGGACTGCCGGAGGAGGGCGGGCCGCAGCACGCCAGAACGGCGGAACACACACAGCGGGCGACGGACATCCTCGACGGCGCGATGCGGTCGGCGGCCGCCGCGCACCCCGACGTCCCGCTGACGCTCCGGCCCGCCGAAGGCACGCCCCGCGACACCCTGCTCGCCGCCTCCGCCACCGCCGCCCTGCTGGTGGTCGGCGCCAAGCGGCGCACCAACGCCCACGGACTCCAACTGGGCCTGGTCAACCACGCCGTGCTCCACCACGCCGAGTGCCCGGTGGCCGTCGTACCGCACAGCTGATCCGGCGGCCGAAACCCGCCCGCGCGCCGGACTCCCCGCACCCTGCCCGGCGGCCTACGCTGCAAGACAAGGGGCCGGACGGGGAGGGGCGGCCGATGACGGACGGGGGCGGAGGGGACCGGCGAATGCCTCGTTCCCTGCCGCAGTTGCGCCTGGACGAACTGCTGGACGAGCTGCAGGCGCGGCTGGACGCCGCGCGGGTGGTCCAGAGCCGTATGCACAGCCTCCTGGAAGCGGTCCTGGGCGTGGGCCGTGAACTCGACCTCTCCCAGGTGCTGCGGCGCATCGTGGAGGCGGCAGTGATCCTCGCCGACGCCGAGTACGGGGCACTGGGCACGGTCGGCCGGGGCGCGTACCTCTCCGACTTCCTGCCGGTCGGCATGTCCGGCGAACTGATCGAGAAGATCGGCCCGCTGCCCGCCGGACACGGGATCCTCGGCGAGCTGATCCGCCACCCCGAGCCCCTGCGGCTGGCCGACCTGTCCCGGCATCCGGCCAGCTACGGCTTCCCCGCGCACCACCCGCCGATGCGGACCTTCCTCGGCGTGCCGATCCGGGTCCGCGGCGAGGTCTTCGGCAACCTCTACCTCACCGAGAAGCACGGCGGCGCCCTGTTCGACGCCGACGACGAAGCGGTCCTGACCACGCTGGCGGTCGCGGCCGGCGTGGCCATCGACAACGCCCGCCTCTACCACGAGAGCCTGCGCCGCGAACAACGCCTGGAAGCGCTGGGCGAGATCACCCGCAGTCTCCTGGCCGGCACGCACGCGGACGAGGTGCTGTCCCTGATCGTGCGGCGCGCACGCGAGGTCGCGCGCGCGGACGCGGCGGCGGTCCTGCTGCCGAGACCCGGCTCCGACGACCTGGCCGTCGAGGTGGCACACGGCCGGGACGCCGAACTGCTGTCCGGAGAGGTGGTGCCGTTGCGGGGCTCGCTGGCGGGGCTGGCCGCGCGCACGGGAGAGCCCGTCGTGACGGCGGACATCCGTACGGACCCTCGCGCCCATGCCATGCCCCACTCCGGACGGCGGGCGTACGGCCCGGTCGTCACCGTGCCCCTCCCGCTCGACCAGCACGCCACCGGCGCGCTGCGGCTGAGCCGGCTGACCGGCCGGGCACCGTTCGACGACGCAGAGGTGGAGCTGCTGTCCGGCTTCGCGGCCCAGGCGGCGCTCGCCCTGGAACTGGGTCGCCACCGCCGCGAGGCGGAACAGGTCGCCCTGCTGCACGACCGCGACCGGATCGCCCGGGACCTGCACGATCTCGCCATCCAGCGGCTGTTCGCCGCGGGCATGACGCTGCAGAGCGCGGGGCGGCTCATCGACCGCCCCGAAGCGGCCGAGCGGGTGGGCCGGGTGGTGGACGACCTGGACGAGACCATAAAGATCATCCGCTCCACGATCTTCGAACTCCGTACCGACAGCGGCGGGCGGAATCCGGCGGGCCTGCGCCGCCGGGCCGTCGAGGCCGTCACCGCGGCGGCCGGGCCGCTCGGCTTCGCCCCCTCCCTCACCATGGACGGCCGGGTCGACACCGACATCCCGGCGGCGACCGCCGAACACGTCCTGGCGGTGCTCGCCGAGGCCCTCAGCAACATCGCCCGGCACGCACACGCCCGGCACGCGGAGGTCCGCCTCAGCGTCCAGGACGACATCGTCCTGGAGATCGCCGATGACGGGACGGGCATCGCGGGCAGCGCCCCCGGCGGCGGACTGGCCAACATGCGGCGGCGCGCCGAACTGCTCGGCGGCACCGCCGAGGTGGCGGAGCGCGCGGGCTCGGGCGGCACCACGGTGGTGTGGCGCGTGCCGCTCCAGACGGCACCCCGGACGAAAGGAACCACATGACCCGAACCACCCCGGCACCCGAAGTCCGTACGGCGCGCGGCTCCGTCCGGGGCCAATGGCAGGACGGCGTGGCCGTCTTCCTGGGCATCCCGTACGCCCGGCCGCCCGTCGGCGACCTGCACCTGGCGGCGCCCGTGCCCGCCCTGCCCTGGGAAGGCGTCCGCGAGGCCGACGCCTTCGGGCCCCCGCCGCCGCAGTCCCTCGCACTCGGCTACGGCACCGGCCGGCCCGGCACGAAGGGCGCGGACGACTGGCTGACCGTCAACGTCTTCAGCCCCGATCCCGGCGCGGCGGGGCTCGCGGTCATGGTCTGGATCTACGGCGGTATGTACATGATCGGTTCGGCCGACGGGCCCGGCTACGACGGTACGGGCCTGGCGCGGCGGGACACCGTCGTCGTCACCTTCAACCACCGGGTGGGCGCGGAAGGCTACGGGCAGTTCGCGGACGCGCCGCCCAACCGGGCCCTGCTGGACCAGATCACCGCGCTGGAATGGGTCCGCGACAACATCGCGGCCTTCGGCGGCGACCCGGGCCGGGTGACCGTCTTCGGCGAGTCCGCCGGCGCGGGCGCGGTGGCCGCGCTGATGGCGATGCCCCGCGCGGCCGGCCTCTTCCACCGGGCCGTGGCGCAGAGCGTGCCGGGCACCTTCTTCACCGTGCCGCTGGCCGCGGACATCGGCCGGGCCGTCGCCGCCGAACTGGGCGTGGCCCCCACCCGCGCCGCGCTCGCACCGGTGACGCCCGACGCCCTGCGGGACGCGGCGGACTCCGTATGGAACGGGATGGCAGGCCGCCACCCGCGGTGGGGTCGGGCGGCCCGTGCACAGATGCCGTTCGCGCCCGTGGTCGACGGCGAGGTGCTGCCGCGGACACCGTGGGAAGCGCTGCGCACCGGGCAGAGCGCCGGTATCGGCCTCGTCGTGGGGCACACCCGGGACGAATGCCGGGGGTTCACCGCGCTCTCGGGGCGGCGCGGAAAGGTCACCGAGGACGAAGCCGCCGCCACCCTCGGATGGTGCGCGCCCGGCCCCGAGGGAGCGCGCGCCTACCGGACGGGGTACCCGGCCGCGAACCCCACCGACATGCAGGATCTGGTGCTGTCCGACTGGCTGTTCCGCATGCCCAGCCTCCATCTGGCCGAGGCCCACGTCGCCGGCGGCGGCACCGCGTACCTGTACGAACTGGCCTGGCCGAGCCCGGCGATGGACGGCGCGCTCGGCGCCTGCCACGGGCTCGACGTCCCGCTGGTCTTCGGCGCCTTCGACGGGGAGATCGCGGAAGCGCTCCTGGGGAAGGAACCCTCCGCCGAGGCCAGGGCCCTTTCGGAGTCGATGATGGCGTCCTGGACCGGCTTCGCCCGGACCGACGACCCCGGCTGGGTCCCGTACCGGCCCGAGGACCGGCTGACCCGGGTGTTCACCGCGGACTCCGTCACGGTGCCGTACCCGGCGCAGACATCACGTCTGATCTGGGCGGACTGGGCCTTCGCCGCGCTCGGACCGGCGGACGGCGGGTAACCGGCGACGGGCCGGCCCCGGACCGCCCCCGGGCCGCACGCCCGCCCGGCTCAGTTCTCCGGGTCCCGGTCACGAATCCGCTCGGCGAGGACCGCCGCCTGGATACGGCGGCCCACGCCGAGCTTCGCGAGGATCACGGAGATGCGGTTCTTGACGGTCTTCTCCGCGAGGTAGAGGCGGTGGGCGATCTGCCGGTTGGTCAGCCCCTCGCCGACGAGTTCGAGGATCTCCCGCTCCCTGGGGGAGAGGCGGGCCAGTTCGGGCGGTACGGGGTCCTCCTCGCCGCGGACCCGGGCCATGACCCGCGCGGTGGCGCCCGGGTCGAGCAGGGACGCCCCGGCCGCCACCGTCCGTACGGCCGACACCAGGTCGGAGCCCTTGATCTGCTTGAGGACGTACCCGGCGGCGCCCGCCATGATCGCGTCGAACAGCGCCTCGTCGTCGTCGAAGGACGTGAGCATCAGACAGGCCAGCTCCGGCATCCGGGCGCGCAGTTCCCGGCACACCTCGATGCCCTCGTGGTCGCCGCCCGCGTCGCCCGAACCGAGCCGTACGTCCAGCACCGCGACCCGGGGGCGCAGGGCGGGCGCCCTGGCCAGGGCTTCGCGCCGGTCGGCGGCCTCGCCCACCACCTCGATGTCCGGCTCGCCGTCGAGCAGATCACGCACACCCCGGCGCACCACCTCGTGGTCGTCCAGCAGGAAGACGCGGATCGGGGCGGGGGTGTCCGGTGCCGGTGTGGTCATGGGGCGTCGCTCCGTCCTGGGCGTGGCGGACCGCCTAGATGATGCTCCTTCCCGGACGGGCCCGACAGCGGGCGGTGCGCGATGCCCGGAGCCCGGGTGCCGGTTTCCCGCCAGACCCGGTCATCCCCGTGGCGGCCGCACGGTACCCGCAGGAGCGCATCTCCGTGCCGCCCGGCGGCGTCATCGCGTGCCACGGGAGGGAACGGCCGTTTCGACTCAATCGGCACGTTGTGCGGCGGTCGTGGCGGCGGCAAGGTTGAGAGCCGTTTGCCGGTGAGCACCCGAGGCCGTCCTCTGCCGCAGTCGTTGCGTAGAAGGGACTGACGGGCCATGTCCGCCACGTTGACGTTCGGCGCCGCCCCTGGAGCCGTGCCCCTGCTGGGCCACATCCCCGCCATCGGCAGGTCGTCACTGGATTTCATGGCCGCCCTGCCCGCGCACGGCGATCTGGTCCGGATTCGGCTGGGCCCGTGGCCGGCCTACGTGGTGTGCCATCCCACGCTGATCCATCAGGTCCTGGTCGACGACCGCCTCTTCGACAAGGGCGGCCCGACCTACGACAAGCTGCGCGAGGTGGGCGGCAACGGCCTGGTGACCTGTGAGCACCGGTACCACCGCAGGCAGCGGCGACTGGTGCAGCCCGCCTTCCACCGGAACCGGCTGCCCGGGTACGCGGAGGTGATGTCCGGGCAGGTGGACGCGGTCACCCGGTCCTGGAGCGACGGGCAGGTGCTCGACGTGGTCGCGGTCATGAACGCGTTCAGTACCGGCGTCGCGACCCGGACCCTGTTCGCCGGCGATGTCGACCCCGCGGTGCTGGCCGAGATCCAGCAGGCCACGACGGAGATCTTCACCGGTGTGGCCCGGCGCCTGATCGTGCCGTTCGCGTGGCTGGACCGGATTCCGACGCCGGGAAACCGCCGCTTCCTGCGCGCCCGGCGCCGCTTGGAGCACCACACCCACCAACTGATCGCCGACTACCGCAGGGCGGGCGTCGACCACGGCGACCTGATGTCGATGCTGCTGGCCGCCCGCGACGACGACGCGCACGGCCTGACCGACGACGAGATCCACGACCAGGTCCTCACCTTCTTCTCCGCCGGCAGCGAGACGGTGTCGCCCGCGCTGTCCTGGGCGTGGCACCTGCTGGCGCACCACCCGGAGGCCGAGGCCCGGCTGCACGACGAGGTCGACGCCGTACTCGCGGGCCGCACCGCCCACTACGACGACATCCCGAAGCTGCGGACGACCGCGCGGATCATCACCGAGACGCTGCGCCTGTACCCGCCGGTCTGGCTGCTGACCCGGCGTACCTCAGCGGAAACCGAACTGGCCGGACAGCGCCTGCCGAGCGGCAGTGTCCTGGTCTTCAGCCCGTACGTCCTGCACCACCATCCCGGCTTCTATCCGGACCCCGACCGGTTCGACCCCGGCCGGTGGGAGGACGGGACCGTCTGTCCCCGTTCCGAGCAGGCCTTCACACCGTTCGGCGGCGGGGCCCGCAAGTGCATCGGGGACGAATTCGCCAAGACCGAAGCCACGCTCGCGCTGGCCTCCATGGCCGCGCGCTGGCGGCTCGAACCCCTCCCTCGCGAACGGGTACGCCCCGCACCACGCCTCGCGCTCGCCCCGCACGCACTGCGCATGCGCCTGCGCCGGAGGTGCGGCCCTTGAGCAGCGAGCAGGCCGCCGCACCCCGTCCAGCCTCCTGAAAGCGTGAAATCCGCGATGCAGAAGCTGAGCTGCTCCGACACCGCCCTGGCCGCCCACCGCGAGATCAACCGGACGTCGAGGCCCTATCCGCGCGACAGCAGCCTGCCGGAGCGCTTCGAGTACTGGGCCGCGCGCCGCCCGGACGCGCCCGCGGTCGTGCAGGGGGGCCGTGAACTGAGCTACGGCCGACTCAACCGGCTCGCCAACGGACTGGCGCGCACCTTGCGGGGGAGAGGCGTCGGGCCGGGCGCCACGATCGGCGTGTGTGTGGCCCGTTCGCCGGAGATGCTGGTGGCGCTGCTGGGAATCCTGAAAGCGGGCGCGGCCTACGTGCCGCTGGACCCCGGCTGGCCGGACGAGCGGCTCCGGTACGTCCTCGACGACGCCGGCAGTACCTGGGTGCTCGGCGACCGGCCGGCGGCGCTCGCGCAACGGCTCGGCGGTGCCGTTTGCCGCGTCCTGCCGAGCTGGGCGCACACGGAGGCGGGTGAGGACACGAACCCGCCGCGCCGGTCGGGTCCCGACAGCATCGCCTGCGTCAACTTCACTTCCGGCTCGATGGGCCGGCCCAAAGGCGTACCGATCTTCCACCGCGGCATCAACCGGCTGGTGCACGGCCCCACGTACGGACCGATGAACGCGCACAGCCGCGTCCTGCAGATCACACCCGTCACGTTCGACATCGCCACCTGGGAGATCTGGGGAGCGCTCCTCAACGGCGGGGTGTCGGTGCTGTATCCCGCCGAGCCGATCCGCCTGTCCGTGCTCGACAAGGTCGTGAAGGACGGGCGCGTGACCATCACGCTCCTGACCACGGCCCTGTTCAACCTGGTCGTCGACGAAGCTCCGGAAGCCCTGGAAACCGTGGCCACCATCACCTCCGGCGGCGAGGCCCACTCGATCCGGCACATGGCCAAGGCGGTACGGACGTACGGGCCCGGCCGCGTGGTCAATCTGTACGGCCCCACCGAGTGCACCTGCATCGGCACCTTCTTCCCCGTGGACGAGCCGCCGCGCGAGGACGCCCCGCTGCCGATCGGGAAACCCATCCAGAACACCCGGCTCTACCTTCTCGACGACGCCGCGGAAAGGCTGTGCGAACCGGGGGAGAGCGGGGAGATCTGCCTGGCCGGGGACGGGCTGGCGGCCGGTTATCTGGGGCTGCCGGAGCTGACCCGTAAGCATTTCATCCACCGTCGCGTCGACGGCGTGCCGGAGCGCCTCTACCGGACGGGGGACCGGGGGCATCTGCTGCCCAGCGGCGACGTGGTCTTCGACGGGCGCCTGGACGACCAGGTCAAGGTGAACAGCTATCGCATCGAGCTGGGTGAGATCAGCCACCACCTCAACGAAAACGTGGCGGTCAAACGCAGTTATGTGACGGTCCGCGACCGTCGCGGCGAGAGGTCACTGGTGGCGTTCGTCGTCCCCGCCGTCCCGGACATCACGCCGGAAATCCTGCGTGCCCACCTGGCGGCGAAACTTCCTCGCTACATGGTCCCGGCACAGATATATCTCTGCGACACCTTTCCTTTGACCCCGAACGGAAAAGTCGACGGCCGGGCCCTGCTCGCGCACTTCACCGATCCGCAAGGAGCGTCCGCGCCGTGAGCGATGTCGCCGAACCGGCTCCCGCCGCCCCTGAAGGGCTGGTCCGAACGACCCCTACGGAGGCGATCCTCGCGGATATGTGGCGCGACCTCCTGGGGCGCTCCGCGGCCGGTACCGGGGAGAACTTCTTCGAGGCCGGCGGCACGTCGGTCATGGCCATCCGATTCCTGCAGCGGGTGGAGAAGAGATTCGGCCCCGACGTACTGACACCCGAGCAGCTCTATGAAGATCCCCGGCTCGGCGCGCTGGCGAAGGCCGTCGACGTCTCGCTCGCCGACGGCTGATTCCGCCACCCGCACCGTGCACTCCCGTTTCCGCGAACTCACCGGTTGCCACACCGCACAACAACAGCACCCGAATTACAAGCCGGGGCGCGATTTCATCCGCCGGCCGCCTGGCTTGAACGGTTGCTTGCGAGCGGTACGGACCCCCAGTAGTTTTCGCAGCGGCGCCGAGAAATCTCTCGTGAAGCGCTCGTTCCACATTCGACCGTCGGACTCACCGATGCGCGTGGAGGCGAAACATGGCGACGGACAACGCGGCTCAGGTCTTCGAATTGCGTTTCGAGCACTTCGACGCGAACAAGGACGGCCGTATCGACCGCTCCGACTTCGAGCAGGAGGCGAACAGTCTGATCCGCGCTTTCGGCGCCGACCCGGACTCGCCGCGCGCTCTCGCCCTGGAGAACAGCTACCTGGCGGTCTACGAGTACCTCGTGCGCAAGGCCGGGGCGACGGGCGGCGAACTGCGCCGCGAGGAGTTCGTCGCGGCGTCGAAGGCCGCCATCACCGACCGGGGCGGCGCGGGCTTCGGCGAGGTCCTGGCACCGTACGCACACGCCTGCGCCAACCTGTGCGACGCCGACGGCGAGATCAGCCAGGAGGAGTACGGCAAGTGGCTCACGGTCATCGGCGTCCCCAAGGAGGCCGCGGCCGAGTCGTACCGGGCCATCGACACCGACAAGGACGGCAAGGTCTCCGTCGACGAGTTCATCTCGGCGATCAAGAGCTACGTCCTCGGGGAGTCGAACATCGGGATGCTCGGCTAGGAGCGCTCGCCGGCACACCTCGGGCACGGCTGGCGGACGTGTCGTGCCCGACCCCGCGACCTGCGGGAACCCCTTGCCATGACAAGGGCGTTCCCGCAGGTCGGCACCGGTTCGCAGACGACCGTGCCGCAACATCGCGCGATCACGGCCATGCGCCCTGATCTTCGACCACGGAGGAGTACGACGCCATGACCGCGACCGCTGTCGACGACCTGGTGAGCCGCATCCGCGACCACCGGTGCCACCACCACCCGATCTTCGACCACTGGCGGCAGGCGCCGCCCGGCAGCGCCGTTCTGGCGGCCCTGTTCCACCAGATCCGGAGTTTCTGCGACGCCACCCGGCCGGGCGGGCAGTTCCCCCGGGCCCTGGCGACGCACCGGCTCTCGGCCGAGAGCGCACTGCTCCAGGAGATCGTCGAGAGCGAGGAGAACCACGGCGCCGACCTCGCGACGATGGCGGGACACCTCGTCAACCGCGCCGCCGGCCGGACGGTCTTCCCCGACATCCACGACCAGGGCCTGGTCGAATCCGGTCTCAAGGAGTACTCCGACCACCTCCTCGGGAACCTGCCGGGATACGACCCGGAAACCGGACTGCTGGCGCAGACACGCCGCGCGCGTGCGGTCTTCGCCGGCAGGCAGCGGACCGGCCGGGAAGCCACGCTCCGCAACCTCGGAACGGCGCTGGCACTGGAGATGATTTCCAACCGGCACCTGATTCCCGGCTGGAAGGCCGCGCTGATCGACTCCGGCCACTACGGCGTCGCCCTCGAAGACCCCGAAATGCACTACCTGCTGGAACACTGGGGCGAGATCGGCGCGGAGGAACAGCACGAGAAGAACGCGATCGCCGCCGTCGGATCGGTCCTCGGCCCCACCACCGAGGCGCTGATCACCGAGGGCGTGGATATTTTCCTCGATGCCCTGACGGCGCTGTGGGACGTGCTCGACGCCGCGCTGCTGGCATCCGGTTGCCCCACGGACGACCTCGTCTCCGCGTGAGCCGGTCACCGGTGCGGAAGAAGGGCGCGGGCAGCCGGTTCGACCTGCTGGCCCACGACTACGCGCTGATGGCCGCGGAGAATCCCGTACGGCTGCACAGCGAGCGCCACACCTTGCTGGAAGTGCTCGGCGACATCCGCGGAAAGACCGTGCTGGACATGGGCTGTGGTGCCGGGCAGTACACACGGCTCCTGCGGGAACGGGGTGCGGCGATGGTCACCGGGATCGACATCTCGGAAGGGATGCTGGAATACGCCCGGCAGCGGGAACGCGACGAACCGCGCGGACTGCGGTATCTGCACCGGAATGCCGCTCGTCCACCCGCCGCACCGGACACGGAAATCGACGGCACCTGCGATGTGGTGTTCTGCGTGTACGCGCTTCCCTACGCGAGCACCCAGCAGGAGCTGACCGCCATGTGCCGGACGGCGCGCCGCTCGCTCAGGCACGAAGGCGGGCGCTTCGTCACGGCCGTATTGAACCCGGATATCTCCACGGTGCCGGGCTGGTACGCCCCGTACGGCTACGAGGTCGTGAGCGCGCCCGGAACGGAGCACGGCACGGCGGCCGACGGTTTTCCGTACCGGGCGAGAATACGGGTGGGCGACGGTGCGGTGACGCTCGACGCGTACCGCTGGTCGGTGGCGGCCCATGAGCGCGCATTCCGGGAAGCCGGATTCGGTCACCTCACCTGGGTGACACCGGCGGTTTCCGACGAAGGCCGCCGCCTGTTCGGCGACGCCTTCTGGCGGAACCACCTTTCCTGCCCGCAGATCCTGATCGCGGACTGCACGGCGGTGGCCGGACCGGACGGGCCCCCTTCGCCGGCCGTCACCGACTCGCCGGAAGGCAGCGCATGACCGCCCCTCGGCCACCGCACGACCGGTCGCTGAGCCTCTATGCGCTGTCGTCGCGGAAAGGGCGCCAGGACGCCCGCAGCCTGTTCTCCCGCCTGAGCCGGGAAGCACCCGTCCACTGGGACCCGTACGCGGGGACCTGGCTGGTCGCGGGCCCTGTCGAGGCGGCGCGGGTGTGCACGGGCGAGGAGTACAGCGCCGTACGGCTGTCGGGGCTGGGCCGCTCCACGACGCCGGGCGATCCGCCCGACACGCGGGACCTCGTCGGCGACGTACTCGCCCGGCAGGCCCTCTTCCTGGACGGCCCGGCGCACACCACCTGGGCGCGCGTCATCCGTCACGCCCTCGCGCCCGGCCGGATCGACGCCCTCGCCCCGTGGATGCGGCGCAAGGTCGCGGAACTGGCCGACGCCGGCGGAGGCCACCACCTGGACGTCACCACCGACCTCGCCCGGCCGCTCCCACTGGAAGCGATCGCCCGGCTGTTCGGCCTCCCGGCCGCCGACCTGCCGGCGATGCGGGTCTGGTCGGACGCCTACACCCGCATCGTGACCGGCGTCGCCCCCGAGGCCGATCCCGGAGTGTACGCACGGGTCGCCGAGTTCACCGACTACGCGCGCGACCTGGTCGGGCACCGCCGGGCCGCGCCCGGACCGGACAGCCTGAGCGCCCTGATCGCCGGGGCGGACGCCACCGCGACGGTCACCGACACCGACATCGCCGCCAACCTCCTCATGCTCATCGCCGCCGGACACCAGACGACCACCGGCTTCCTCGCGGGCGCGGTACTCGAACGCGTCCGCCCCTCGTGGGGCCCGCTCGGGACGGACCTGCCGCCGGAAGCCGAGGTGGAGGAGCTGCTCGCCCGGGTCTCCCCGTCCCGGTTCGTGGGACGGCTGGTCACCCGGGACACCGAGCTGGGCGGCCGGCGGCTGCGATCGGGGGAGTCGGTCGTGGTGCTGCTCGCCGCCGCCAACTGGAGCGCGCTGTCCGATCGCGGGGACCGTGGCGCACTCACCCGGCACAGCGCGTTCGGCCACGGCAGACACCGCTGTCCGGGCGCCCGGCTGGCACGCCTCGAAGGGAGACTCGTGCTGGAGCACCTCTTCGGCGCCGGACGGCACCCGACCCTGTCGCGCCCCTGCGGGCCGTGGTCGGACAACGTGAACCTGCCGTGCCCGCTGCACGTTCCGCTCTCGCTGAGCAGCCCTGCGCAGAAGGGGAGAACCGCATGACTCTGGTCCAGGACGGCTCGGCAGCGGCCGCCACCGGCGCCGGCGGCGCTTGCGTGCCCGACATGGTGGAGGAACACGTCCGCCGCCGGCCGACCGCCGCTGCCGTCGACGCCGCCGACGGCCGTATCGACTACGCGGCCCTCTCGGCCCGCGCCGGCCTGTGCGCGAGGGAACTGCGCCGACGGGGCATCCGGCCCGGCGAACCGGTGGCCGTACGCATGACGCCGTCCGCCGCGGGTGTCGGCGCGCTGCTCGGCGTGCTGCGGTCCGGCGGCGTGCTCGTACCGCTCGATCCCGTGCAACCACCGTTGCGGCAGCGGGAGATCACGGGTCTCGCCGGGGTCCGGCTGACGCTGTCCGAAGGCGCGGGCACCGAGCCGTACGCGGTCACCGACAACGGCAACGCGCCCCGCACCCTCGGCGCGACGCCCGGCGCCGCGTACGTCATCCACACCTCCGGCAGCACCGGCACTCCCAAAGGGGTGGTGTGCACCCACGCGGCGCTGGCCAATGTGGCGCACGCCCAGCGCACGGTCTTCGGGATCACGCCCGGCGACCGGGTGGCGCAGCTGGCCCCTTGGTGCGTCGACGCGTTCCTCTTCGAAATCACCCTGGCGCTGACCGCGGGCGCCTGTCTGCACGTCGCCACGCCGGACGACCGCTACCCGGGGCCACCGCTGGAGCGGTTCCTCACCCGGACGCGGGCCACCGCCGCAGTGATCACTCCCTCGGGGCTGCGCGCCCTGCGGCCCGAGCAGGTCCCCGGCCTCCACCTGGTCGTCAGCGCCGGCGAGGCCCTCCTCCCCGGCCCGGCACGAACCTGGGCGGCCGGGCGGCGACTGGTCAACGCCTACGGCGTCACCGAAGGCACCATCTGGACCAGCTACGCCGAACTCGACGACGAAACGCTCGGCCGCTACGACGGAACGGCCGGACACGACGACGGAACGGCCGGACACGACGACGGAACGGCCGGACACGACGACGGAACGGCCGGGCACGGCGACGAAACGGCCGGCAGCGGCAACTCGGTGCCCCTGGGGCGCCCCATCCCCGGCTGCTCCCTCACCGTCCTCGACCGGCAGCTCCGGCCCGTCCCGCCGGGGACGCCCGGCGAGGCGTACATCGGCGGTGCCGGCCTGGCCGCCGGATACCTCGACCACGACGAGCTGACCGCCGAACGCTTTCCCGCCACTCCCACGGGACGCGCCTTCCGCACGGGAGACATCGTCGTCCGGGACGCCGCGGGCGGCCTGAGATTCGTCGGGCGCGACGACGAACAGGTCAAACTCGGCGGCGTCAGGATCGAACTCGGCGAAGTACGCCACGTCCTGAGCCGGCACCCCACCGTCCACGACTGCACCGTGCGCCGGGACGGCCCCCGCCTGGTGGCCTACGTCGTCCCCCGCCAGGACGCCGCGGTCGACCGGTACGCCCTCACCGAATGGCTCGAACAACGGCTGCCGATCCAGATGGTGCCCAGCCTGTACGTGCCCATGGCGGCGCTGCCGCTGACTCCGTGGGGAAAGCTGGACGTCACCGCCCTGCCCGCGCCGGACAAAGAGGTCGCCGCCCAGCAGGACCGGACATCCACCCCGGGAACCGCCACCGAGTCCTGGCTCACGGCTCTCGCGGCGACGCTGCTGGGCGTCCCCGCCGTCTCCCCGCGCGACGACCTGTTCCTGATCGGCATGACGTCGGTGACCATGGCGCGGCTGCTGCGCCAGGTGATCGAGGACCTCGGCGTCGACCTCGATCCCGTCGACGTCTTCGAGAACCCGACCCCGGCGGAACTGGCCACCGTCCTCGACGAGCGCGGCGCGGAGCGGACATGAGCACACCGACCCGGCAGACCGGCCCCGGCGGACCCGGGCCCTGGTTCAGCTACGTCACCCGGCGGCCCGGCCCCCGCCGGCGCCTGCTGTGCCTGGCGGGCGCCGGCAGCGGGCCGTCGGAGTTCGTGTCCTGGCACGCGGTGCTGCCCCCGGACACCGAACTGTGGCCCGTCCAGCTCCCCGGCCGCGAAAAACGCCTGCGCGAGGAGCCGTACACGGACCTGTCGGCCCTCATGACAGGGCTGACGACGGCACTGGAGGCGGCCGAAGGCGCCGCGCCGCTGCCGCTGATCCTGTTCGGCCACAGCTTCGGCGCCCTGGTCATGTACGAGCTGGCCCGCAGGATCGGCGCCCGGCAGCCGCACCGCGTCCAAGGGCTCCTGGTCTCGGGCCTGGCCGCGCCCGGCCGCCCCGCCCCGCACGGGGAGGTCGGCGGCCTCGGCGACACCGACCTGCTGGACTGGCTCCGCCACCTCGGCGGGACCCCCACGGAACTGCTCGACGAAGCCTGGTTCGCCACCTGGCTGCTGCGCGACGTGCGGGCCTCGTACCGTATCCGCGAGGCGTACACCGCCGCCCTCACACCGCCCCTGACCTGCCCCGTCACGGCCTTCGGCGGCCAGGACGACTTCGAGGCCGACGCCGCGGACCTCGACGCGTGGGCACGGCTGACCACCGGCCGGTTCCACCGCCACACCCTGCCCGGCGGGCACTTCTTCCTCCGCGAACAGCGCGCCCCCTTCCTCCGCCTTCTGGAACAGGAACTGCGCGAACTGAGCCACGCGGAGCCCCGGACATGACCCCGCGGACCTCCCGTGCGTTCGAGCTCTGGTTCCCCGGCGTCTCACCGGACGCAGAACCGCCCGCGCTGCTGTGCCTGGCCGGATCGGGCGCCGGCCCCGGGGAGTTCCGGCCCTGGAAGGACGCCATGGCGGGCCGGGCGCGGGTGGCCGCGGTCGCCCTGCCCGGCCGGGAATTCCGCGCGCGCGAATCCTGCATCACCGCCCTGCCGGAACTGGTCACGCAGCTGGCCGCCGCCGCCCGGCCCCTCCTCGCCGCACCGTTCGCGCTGTTCGGCTACAGCACCGGCGCCCTGGTCATGTACGAGCTGGCGCGGTCGCTGGCCCCCGAACTCCGGGGCAACCTGCTGCACCTGTTCGTCGGCGGGCAGCCGGCCCCGCGCTGGCCGCAGACGGACAGCGGCCACAGCGGCCAGACCGACGACCAGCTGATCGCCTACCTGCGCCGCATGGGCGGCACTCCGGAAGACGTCCTCAACAGCCCGCCGTTCATGCGTCTTTTCCTGCGCTGCCTGCGCGCCGACCTGCATTTCGCCGAACAGTACGACTATCCGGGCCCCGCCTGCCTGCCCTGCCCGCTGACGGTCTTCGCCGCCCGCCATGACGCCGTGGTTCCCCCCGGGACCCTTCCGGCATGGCAGCGGGAGACCCGGGGGTTCTTCCGGCACGTCCCTCTCCCCGGCACGCACTTCGCCCTCCGCACCGAGCGCGACCGGATTCTCAAGGAGATCGCCCACGGCTTGTCAGCTGCCCGCACCGCGTCACCCGGCACCGCGCTTCCAGGCGCTGTGTCACCCGGCACCGCGTCCCCCGGCATGGGGCCGCTCCCGGAGTGACGGGCCCGGCCCGGTGCGGCCCGGACCCGCCCCCGGCGCGGTGCGGTGATCACGAAAAATGGTCCGGACCACCCCCAAGTCGCACATATGATCCTCTCGCTCTGTTTTTCTGTTGGTTGTTTGTGGGGGGACTCTGCCCTGTGGGCACATCTCTGCGCGCGCTGCGCGCACTGTTCCTGCTGGCCGGCTTCTACGTTCTCGCCCTCGTCGTACTCGGTGTGCTCACCGGCGCCGCCGCCGTGGCCTGGTTCCGGGCTCCGCTCGGGAGCGCGCTCACGGTCACGGTCATCGCCGCTCTGCTGGGCCTGCCGGTCGTGCGGGGCATCGGCACGCTCGGCGCGGGCGGCCGGGACGGCGCCGACGGACTGCCGGTCACCGAGGCCGAGCAGCCCGAACTGTGGCGCGCCGTACGCTCGCTGGCCGAACGGACCGGCACCCGCGCGCCCGACGCCGTCCTCCTCACCGGAGAGGTGAACGCGGCCGTCCACGAGAAGACCCGGCTGCTCGGCCTGCTGCCCGGCCGGCGCCGTCTGTACCTCGGCGTACCGCTGCTGATCGGGCTCGACGAGCCGCAGCTGCGCTCGGTCATCGCCCACGAACTCGGCCACTACGGCAACGCGGACACCCGCCTCGCCGGCATCACCCTGCGCGGCCGCGACAGCGTGCTGCGGACGGTGGAGGGCTT
This sequence comes from Streptomyces sp. NPDC059788, assembly GCF_042732265.1. NCBI lineage: Bacteria > Bacillati > Actinomycetota > Actinomycetes > Kitasatosporales > Streptomycetaceae > Streptomyces > Streptomyces sp. NPDC059788. Next base: position 82,922 of record NZ_JBHWHY010000014.1, read on the forward strand.
CCGGGAGCCACAGCGGGAGCGGGCGCAGAAGACGCGGTCCCGCTTCGGACACCGGCAGCTGCTCAGCCCGTCCCTGTACAGGGCGATGGGCCGGCCGTTCCAGGCGTACGCGCGGTTCTACCTGCGGGCCACCCACAGTGTGGGACGGCAGCAGGAACTCGCCGCCGACCGGGTGGCAGCCCAGGTCGCGGGCCGGGACGCGACAGCCTCGGCACTGCGCGAGATCGCGGTCCTGGAGGCCGCCCACGACTTCTACCTGGGCCGGTACCTCGCACTGGGCGCCCGGGCAGGGCTGCTTCCGCCGCGCGGCGAGGTCTGCGGCGGCGTACGGCGCCTGCTCGACGACCCCGAGCTGCGGGTCGTTCTGGCGAAGCTGCGCGAAGATCCTCCGCCCGGCGAGATGTCCCCGTACGATTCGCATCCGCCGGTCGCCGAACGCGTGCGGCTGATCGAGGCACTGCCCGACGACGTCCCGGCCGCGGCTCCGACACGGTCCGCGCCGATGCCGTTGCGTGATGCCGGGCGGGTGCTGGTGGAACTGGAGGGCGTCGTCCTCACACCGGAAGCCCAGGCCATGGAACGGGCCGACTGGCCGGACCTGACGCACCGGGCGGCGTACGCGCTGACGGAAACCCGCGCGCGGCCGCTGCGGGCGGCGCTGGCCGCAGCCGGGCTCGCGCCGGGCGGCCCGGCGGCGGAACTGACGGCCCTGCTCGACGCCGCCGACTCGGGGCGGCTGTGGGAGGTCGCCGGCAACCTGCCCAAGTCGCCGGAAGCCGCCCGGGCGACCGGCCGGGCCGCACGCGAGTTCCTGCGCCCGGACCTGGAGCACGGCATGGACCACCTGGCGGAACTGGCCGTGGTGGAGGCGGCCGGGGCGCGTTGGGAGCTGTGCTGGTCCGCCGCTCCCCGGCTGCGACTGCCGGGGGACCGGGACGTGGCGGAGGAACTGGAGGCGGCGGTACGGGCGGCCGTCGCGGACGCCCCGGACACGAAGCCGCTGCGCGCCCTCCTCGGCCGCTGAACCCGGCGAACAGCCGTCAAGTGCGGGGAGCCGGTCGAACCGGGCGCCCGCCATCCCCCTCATCCACCGTTTCGCCGGTGATCACCGACACCTGGCGAATCCACCCTCGAACGGATCACACCTACCTCATGCACGGAGTACTTCCCGCCATCGTCCTCACCGTCATGCTCTGCGTCTGGCTGTGGAAGAGGAGACGTACGGCGAAGCTGGCCGCGGCGGCCGGTGCGGACCTGTTGCCGGTGGAGCGTCAGGACACGCTGCGCTCCTGCCCGGACCCCCAGTGGGACGCCGTGTCGGCGGCGCTCGCCCGGGGCGAGTGGCGGACCGCCGCGCGGGCGGTCACCGCTGTGGGCACCGACTGGGAGCGGCGCTGCGATCTGGTCGACGCGATCGCCGACGAGGCGGCCAAGGACGACACCTGGCTGCGTGCCTGGGAGGCCGAGCGCCCCGACGACCCGGACGCGGCCGTGGTCCGCGCGGCCGCGCAGGTGGCTCTGGCTTGGGAAATACGGGGTGGAGGCTGGGCCAAGGACACCACCTCCGAGCAGTTCGCCGGATTCCACCGGTTGCTGACGGAGGCCCGGGAGGCCTTCGCGCGGGCGGAGGCGCTGGCGCTGCCGGGCGACCCCACCCCGTACATCGAGAAGATTCCGCTGTACATGGGCCTGAGCGCGCCGCACGAGGCGATGCTCGAACTGTGGAAAGAGGTCACCGACCGCGCGCCGTACCACTACGCGGCCCACGCGAGCGCGCTCCAGTACTGGTGCGCGAAGTGGCGGGGCTCGGCCGAGACCGCGCGTGACTTCGCGGGCCAGGCCGCGGCGGCGGCTCCGCCCGGCAGCCTGCTGACGGCGTTGCGGCTGGTCGCCTGGTACGAGCACCACGACGACGAGGCGCCGGACGAGGCCTACGGCTGGCCCGAGGTCATGAGCATGACGGACGCGGCGCTGGTGGACGTCGGCGCGGCGCGCCCGGACCACCCGGCGCTGGCGTCGGCCAGGCACCTGCTGGCGTACTTCCTCACCAGGCAGGGCCGTTACGAGGTGGCCCTGGAGCAGTTCCGGGCGGTGGACGGCTACGTCAACGCGCGGCCGTGGTGCTACTACACGAAACCGGCCGTGGTCTTCTGCCACTTCCGCAGCAAGGCGCTGAAGGGGGCCGTGAGCGGCGGCTGAGGTCCTGCCCGACTGGCGCGACCTGCCCGAACGCCGGCCGAGAGACCTGCCCGGGCACCGATTGAGAGGCCTGCCCGAACGCCGACGTGCACATGGCGACTGATATGCTCGTCAGCTTTTCCGTTTCGACCCGATTCGAGGACTGTTCGTGACCGCACCCACCCCATCGCCCGACGGCCCGCAGCCCGTTGCCCCGGCCGCGGACGACCACGACCCGTGGAAGCCGCCGGCTCCCGGACAGGGCCCCGAACACGGCCCCGGACAGGGCCCCGCGCACTGGGCGCCGCCCGCGATGGAGCCGTTCATGGCGCCGCGCCCCCGCAACGGGATGGGCATCACGGCGCTGGTGCTCGGCATCGTCGGCGTCGCGCTCGGCCTGCTCGTCATCCTGTTCTGGCTGTCCTGGCTGCCGGCGCTGCTGGCCGTGATCTTCGGGTGTATCGGGGTGAGCCAGGCGCGCAAGGGCCTGGCGACGAACAGGGCGATGGCCCTGGCCGGTGCGATCCTGGGCGGCGTCGGGCTGCTGATCGCGGCCGGCGGCCTGGTCCTCACCGTCTTCACGGTGAAGAAGGCGGTCGACGACGGGCGCGCGAGGATCAAGGAGGTGCGGTCCTCGGCCTCGGCCGCGGAGGAGGCCCGCCAGCTGGCTTTCGGCGAGTCCTACACCTTCGCGAACGGTCTGAAGGTCACGGTCGCCGAGCCGCAGCCGTTCGTCCCCGACGACTACGCCTCCGGGCACGCCAAGGGCAACAAGGCCGTGCAGGTGACGATCACGGTGGTCAACACGGGCACCGAGCGGGTCGGGGTCGAGACCGGGCTGCCCAGCGTCAACGACGCCGACGGGGCCTCGGCGGAGCTGGTGATCGACGGCAGCGGACGGCAGAAGGTCATCTCCGGCTACGTCCTGCCCGGCAGGCAGGCCGTCGGCAAGTACGCCTTCTCGCTGCCGCCGGACGCCGCCGACAGCATGGAGGTCGAGTTCACCCCCGACGCGAAGCGGTGGCAGGACGCGTACTGGAGCGGCCCCACGAAGTGACGGGACCTTCCGGAAGTCCGGCCCGGCGGCAGCGGCGGAACACCATCCGCGAGCCGGCGCGGCGGACTTCCGGCTATCCGCCGTCGCCCACCAAAGCGGCCACCAGTCGTGTCATGGAAGGCCGCGGGTCGGGTGCGCCCGGCCGGCCGGTCATCAGGAGATGGTGGGCGGCGCCGACGACGGCGAGCGCCACGGAGCGCGGGTCGACCCGCTCCGCGACCCGGCCGAGTTCCTGTTCGGCCTCCAGATAGCCGGTGACGGCCTCCTGGATCGTGCCGAAGCCGGGCGCCCCGCCTTCCAGGGCCTCGCGGATGCGCAGGGTGGCGGTGGGGCGGGTCAGGGCCAGCCCCGAGATGGACGGGCCGCCGGAGACGAACAGCGCGAGGACGACGGCGTCGAGGTTGCGTGTCACCGTGTTCCGTCCGGCCAGTTCCGCCAGCGCCCGCGCCTTCGCGGCCGTCCGCGCGAACCGGTCGAGGCAGAGCGCGGCCACGAACTCGTCGAACCCCGCGAAGTGCGCGTGCAGCAGCCCCTTGGCGCAGCCCGCCTCCGTGGTGACGGCCCGGCTGGTCAGCGCGCCGGGCCCGTCCCTCTCCACGATGCGTTCGGCGGCGGCGAACAGCCGCTCGCACACGTCCGGCGTCGCCACTCCGCGCGGTGACATGAGCCCCTCTTCCGATCCGTCTCCGTCGCCCTCAAGGGCCACGACCCGACGCCCCCACGGGCGCAACTTCCGTGCATCGTAACCGGGATTGCCAGTTTGGGCACTTGCCCATACTGTTTGGGCGCATGCCCATTCTCCGTCGTCCGCCACGGGAGGCCGCACCATGCCCGACATCGTCAACACCGAACAGGCCCAGGCGTGGAACGGCCCCGAAGGCGTCCACTGGGCCCGTCACCAGGACCGCTGGAACGCCGTCAACGAGGGCTTCAATGCCCCGCTGCTCGACGCCGCCCGGATCACCGGGGACCGGACCGCCGAAGACCACCGGGTCCTCGACCTCGGCTGCGGCTCGGGGCAGACCACGCGCCTGGCCGCGCGCAGGGTGCCCCGGGGGTACGCGCTGGGCCTCGACCTGTCCGGCCCGATGCTGGCCGAGGCGCGGGCCCGCGCCGGGCGGGAGGGCATCGCCAACGTCTCCTTCGCGCAGGGCGACGCGCAGGCATACCCCTTCGAGGAGGGCGCATTCGACGCGGCGATCAGCCGTTACGGGGTGATGTTCTTCGCCGACCCCGTCGCGGCCTTCGGCAACATCGGCCGGGCGCTGCGCCCCGGCGGGCGCCTGGCGTTCGTCTGCCCGGCCGAAGCCGCGCTCAACGGCTGGGCGACGGCGATGGCGTCGCTGCGCGACCTCCTGCCGGCCGCCGGCCACGGGTGGACGGGGCTGCCCGGCATGTTCTCCCTGGCCGCTCCGGACCGTATCCGCGAGGTGCTCGCCGCGGCCGGGTTCGCCGCCGTCACCGTCAACCGGGCCCAGGTGTGCGGCGCATGGGGCGACGGAGCCGAGGACGCGGCGGAGTTCCTGCTGAACACCGGCCCCGGCCGCCACCTGCTGGAGCGCGCCGACGCGACCGTACGCGGCCGGGCCCGCCGCACCCTGACGGACCGTCTGCGCGCCCACGAGGCGGCGGACGGCACGGTGCGGCTGCGCAGCACATCGTGGCTGGTCACGGCGGACCGCCCGGCCGGCCCGCCGGACAAGTCCTGAATGGCCGGTTCCCGCGTTGCCCGGCGTGGTGCCTGGGGGTTGGCTTGCCCCGAATCCGTTTGGTGCCCCTGGGGTGAGGGAGGAACCGTGCGTCGATGGACGGCAGTTCTGGCGGCCCTGGCGGGGGCCTGTGCCGCGACGCTGCCCACCGCTTCCGCCGTCGGGGCGGGGCCCGCGGCGGGCGGCGAGGGCGGGAGCCTGTGGCGGGTCAGTGTCGGCGCCACCGGAGAGCAGGCCGACGGCGACTCCTCCGCCCCCGTCCTCAGCGCGAACGGGCGGGTGCTGGTCTTCGTCAGCCGGGCCCGCAATCTCGTGCCGGGCCTTCCCGAGGGGACCGGCATGCAGGTGTACGCCAAGGACCTGCGGACCGGGCGGGTCGACCTGGTCAGCGCGAACCCGGACGGCTCGCCCGGATACGAGCCCGGCTACACGCGCTCGGTGAGCGCCGACGGGCGCTTCGTCGCCTTCGACTCGCCGTCGAAGACGCTCGATCCGCACGACAGCGGCGACGGTATGGATGTCTTCGTCCGCGACCGCTGGAAAGGCACCACCGAGCTGGTCACCCGGCATGACGGCGCACCGGACGCCGCGCGCAGCTTCCTGCCCTCGATCAGCGCCGACGGCCGCCGCGTCGCCTTCACCTCGCTGCGCGACGACCTCGTACCGGGCGACGCCAACGGGTACGCGGATGTCTTCGTGCGCGACCGGCTGACGGGCGCCACCCGGCTCGTCAGCGTGGCCGGTGACGGCACACAGGGCACCGCGGCCTCCTCCGACCCGGTCATCAGCGCCGACGGGCGGCAGGTCGCCTTCACCACCGAGGCCAGGAACCTCTTCCCCTGGCCCCAGGGCGGACCCGGCATCGCCAGGCCGCAGCCGCCGTACGTGTCCTTCGGGGTCCACGACCTGCGCAGCGGTGAAACCAGGGCGGGCGCGTACAACCTGAACGGCATCCCGGCCCGGGTCCAGTACGGCCTGCGCTTCTCACCGGACGGCCGCTATCTGCAGTTCGACACCAGCGACGCGCTGCTGCCGGGCGACGAGCCGGGCTGGTGGGGCTCCTACTCCCGTGACCTGCGGACGGGTGCGTACGCGCGGCTGGCCGCCCGGCCGGACGGCGGCCGCCCCACGGGCAGCGTCACCGGAGGCGGCCTCAGCGCCGACAACCGCACCACGTTCTTCACCACCAACGCCCCCGACCTGGTCCCGGACGACACCAACGGCACCTGGGACGTGTTCGCGCGCGACGTGGAGAGCGGGCGGGTGACCCGCCTGAGCACGACCCCCGACGGCGGTTCCCCCACCGCGGGCTCGTACGGCGCGTCCCCCGACCGCAGCGGGCGGCTGGTGGCCTTCGCCAGTGACAGCACCGACCTGGTGGCGGACGACACCAACGGCGCGACGGACATCTTCGTACGCCGCGTGCGCTGAGAAGGCGCCGGGGCTCGGGGCGGGACCCTCGGCGGTCCCCGTCGGAGCCCTGACCGGCCGTGGGCATGTCCCGCACGGGCCTCGGCTGTCCCGGCCGGGGCGGGCGCCCGGTACGGAAGACCGGATTCTCCGATACCCCACCGGGTACCCGAGTCGTGGGTGGTGCCGCCGGACGGGAGCACTCCGGACCCCGCGCCCTCCGGGGCACCCCCGGGCACACCTTCAGGAATACCCCCCGGGGTACCGCTGTTAAGGTGGGCAACAGATACCCCCCGGGGTACACCCGTATGAGCAAGGAGGCGCAGTCGTGTTCTTCGTCGACACCCTGGAGTTCGCAGGCCTGGGCAACCGCAGCTACCTGGCCGGCGGCGACGGCGCCGCGGTCGTGGTCGACCCGCCGCGCGACATCGACCAGGTGATCGGCGCCGCGGCGAGGCGCGGGGTGCGCATCGCGTTCGTGGCGGAGACCCACCTGCACAACGACTACGTCACCGGCGGCCTGGAACTGGCCCGCGTCACCGGCGCCGCCTACCTGGTCCCGGCCGCGGCGAAGGTGTCCTTCGCCCGCACCCCGGTCGCCGACGGCGACACGGTCGCGGTGGACGACGGCCTGGTGCTGCGGGCGATCGCCACGCCCGGCCACACCCCGCACCACACCTCGTACGCCCTGGAGGACCGCGGTCGCGCGGTCGCCGCCTTCACCGGCGGATCGCTGCTCATCGGTACGGTGGGCCGCCCGGACCTGGTCGAGCCGCGGCTGACGGAGGAGCTGGCCCGCGCCCAGCACGCCTCCGCCCACCGCCTCGCCGACGAGTTCGACGACGAGGTGCCGGTGCTGCCCACGCACGGCTTCGGCAGTTTCTGCTCCTCCTCGCAGGCCGAGGGGGACAGCACCACGATCGGCAAGGAACGCACGGCCAACGACGCCCTCACCCTGGACGTGGACACCTTCGTCGCCCGTACCCTCGCCGGCCTGGAGGACGTGCCCGCCTACTACGCCCACATGGGCCCGGTCAACGCCGCCGGCCCCGCCCCCGTCGACCTCACCCCGCCCGAACCGGCCGACGCGCGGCAGATCGCCGAACGGCTGGCCGCGGGGGAGTGGGTGGTGGACCTGCGCAACCGCGTCGCCTTCGCGGCGGGGCACGTGGCCGGCTCGTACAACTTCGAGGGGGACGGCAAGCTCGCGACGTACCTGGCCTGGCTGATTCCGTGGGGCAAGCCCGTCACCCTGCTCGCCGGGACCCCGGAGCGGATCGCCGACGCGCAGCGGGAGCTGGCCCGGGTCGGCATCGACCGCCCGGCCGCTGCCGCCACCGGCGACCCGGCCGGCTGGATCCGCCGGGGCGAGCGGCTCGCCTCGTTCCCCCGCGCCGCCTTCGCCGACCTCGCCGCCGTCCGGGAGCGCGGCGAAGCGGTGGTGGTCCTCGATGTGCGCCGCGCCTCGGAGCGCGCCGAAGGGCACGTGGCGGGCTCGGTGCACATCCCGGTCCATGAGCTGTACGGCCGGATCGGCGATGTCCCGGAGGGCACCGTCTGGGTGCACTGCGCGGGCGGGATGCGCGCGGCGATCGCCGCTTCCCTGCTGGACGCCGCGGGGCGGCGGGTCGTCGCCGTCGACGACGGCTTCGCAGCCGCCGTCGACGCGGGCCTGGTCGTCAGCCGCCCCTGATGGCGCCGCGTCGGCGGGCCGTGGCCCGTCCCGTAGCTCAGGCCAGCGAAAGGAACAGCTTCTCCAGCCTCGCGCGCATCTGCTCCCGGTCGCCGGCGGCCTGCTCCCCGTCGGCCATGCAGTGCTGCAGGCCCGTCGCGATGATCGCGAACCCGGCCCGGTCCAGCGCGCGGGAGACCGCGGCGAGCTGGGTGATGACGTCCTCGCAGTCCCGGCCGTCCTCGATCATCTTGATGATCCCGGCGATCTGCCCCTGCGCCCGCCGCAGCCGGTTGAGCACGCTCTTCAGCTCATCGGCCGCCATCTCCAACTCCACGCTTCCTCCTCCATAGCCAGGCCGTGGATACCCCCGAGGGTATTCCATTCCGTACGGGGCACGCCTTCCCGGACGAAGAAACGCAAAGGAACCCCACACTCATGATCACCCACGTCGCCGTCCACCCCGACCAGGCGGCCGGCCGCCTGAGCGCCTACACCGTCATCGACGTGCGCACTCCCGGCGAGTACGCGGCCGGCCACCTGCCCGGCGCGCACAACATCCCCCTCGACCGTCTCGCGATCGCCCTGCCCGCCCTCAAGACGGCAGCCGCCCGCGGCGAGCTGCTGATGGTCTGCGCCTCCGGCAACCGCTCCACCACCGCCTGCGAACGACTCGCGGAAGCCGGTGTTCATGCCGCCACCCTCACCGGCGGCACCGCCGCCTGGGCCGCGCAGGGCCGGCCCGTCGAGCGCGCGGCGGACACCACGGCCGTCTGGCCCATGGAACGTCAGGTCCGCCTCGCCGCAGGCTCCCTCGTCGTCGCCGGTCTCGCGCTCGGTATCCGCTACCGTCACGCCCGCTGGCTGTCCGCCGCAATCGGTGGCGGCCTGGTCTTCTCCGCCGCCACCGACACCTGCGGAATGGCCGCTCTCCTGGCCAGGCTTCCGCACAACCGGGCCCGTGCCACCGACCTCGACGCCACACTGGAGGCCATCGGCGCTTGAGGCCCTCGGCCGGTAATCTCCTTTCGCGGCAAACCCGCCGTCACCCCCTGCCCTCGGCGAAACAACCAGTTGGACGCGCAATTGCCCGAACGCCCGTCCAACTGGTTGCAGTTGACCCCGTACATAGGGGACCGCAAAGTGAGGGCAGTCGACCCTGAATTCACCGGACCTGCTCCGACGCGGAAGCGGAACGCGCGGCATGTGCCGCGCCGATGTCCTTGAGACTTTTCCGATTGCCGCGGCCGCAGCGGTGAAGGACGTCGCCGTCCCGGCGGTTTCCGTGCGTATCCGGTGCCGGTGCACGCGTTTGTGTGCGGCGCGGTCGAAACTGCGTGCCGCCCGCCGAAGGGGGAAGTATGAACGGCTTCGCGTATCCCACTCCGCCCCTCTCCGCGCTCCACAACGGGGTGTGGCGAACTTCGTTCTCCGGCCGGAAATGGCGGCGCTCCGCCACCGAAACGGGGGATTCGCCCACGCATTTCCCCGGGCGTCGCGCGCACGGCCGCCGGCGGCACACCGGAGCCGGGCGATGACCGCCACGATGGCCGGCCCGGAAACCGCGGTGGCCGGGACGCCGGCCGCTTCCGTGCCGGAGCTGATCGGCCGCCAGGCGGCCCGCACACCGCACGCGGTGGCGGTGACGGACGGCGAACGCGAGCTGACGTACGAGGAGCTGGAGGCGGCGTCGGGCCGCCTCGCCGCGTATCTGTCCGCCCGGGGAGTGCGGCGCGGTGACCGGGTCGCGGTGGTGCTGGAGCGGTCGGCGGGGCTGCTGGTGGCGTTGTTGGGGGTGTGGAAGGCGGGTGCCGCGTACGTACCGGTGGACAGCGGATATCCGGCGGAGAGGGTGGCGTTCCTGCTGGCGGACTCGGCCCCGGTGGCGGTGCTGTGCGCGAGCGCGACCCGGCCCGTCGTCCCGGCGGCGCCGCAGGCGGGGGTGCCGGAACCGGTGGTGCTGGACGCACCGCGGGTGACGGAAGCGGTGGCCGGGTGCCCGGCCGACGGCGCAGTGGCGCGGGTGGCCGCGCAGGACGCCGCGTACGTGATGTACACCTCCGGGTCGACCGGGGTGCCGAAGGGCGTCGTGGTGCCGCACGGGGCCGTGGCGGCTCTGGTGAGCGATCCGCGGTGGGGCATGGGGCCGGGAGAGAGGGTGCTCGCGCACGCGCCGTACGCGTTCGACGCGTCGCTGTTCGACCTGTGGCTGCCGTTGGCGGTGGGCGGCCGGGTGGTGATGGCGGGACCGGGCGTACTGGACGCGCGGCGGCTCGGCGAGGCGGCGGCCGGCGGTGTGACGGCGGTCCAGCTGACGGCGGGACTGTTCCGGGTGATCGCGGAGGAGGCGCCGGAGTGCTTCCGGGGCTTCCGGCAGGTGATGTGCGGCGGGGACGTGGTGCCGGCCGCGGCGGTGGCACGCGTACGGGAGGCGTGCCCCGAGCTGACCGTGCAGCATTTGTACGGGCCGACGGAGACGACGCTGTGCGCGACCTCGCGTCCGGTGGCGCCGGGCGACGTGGTGCCGGACGTGCTGCCGATCGGGCGGCCGATGACCGGCCGCCACCTCTACGTACTGGACGCGAGTCTGCGGCCCGCCGCACCGGGAACGGACGGGGAGCTGTACATCGCGGGGGCGGGGCTGGCGCGCGGGTACCTGGGGCGCGCGGCGTTCACCGGGGAGCGCTTCGCGGCCTGCCCGTTCGCGCGGGGCGAGCGGATGTACCGGACCGGGGACCTGGTGCGGCGGACCGAGGACGGGGAACTGGTCTTCGTCGGGCGGACCGACGAGCAGGTCAAGATCCGTGGATTCCGGGTGGAGCCGGGCGAGGTGGAGGCGGCCCTGGCCGCGCACCCGGCCGTCGGGCAGGCCGTGGTGGTGGCCCGGGAGGACCACCCGGGCGAACGGCGCCTGGTCGGGTACGTCGTCCCCGCCGCCGGCCGCCGTACGGGCGCGCCGCGCACCGTCCTGCGCGATCACCTGGCCGCGACGCTGCCGGAATACCTGGTCCCCGCCGCGCTCGTACCGCTGGACCGGCTGCCCCTGACCCCGCACGGGAAGGTCGACCGCAAGGCCCTCCCGGCGCCCGACTTCAGCGGAGCCGGAGCCGGGGATGAAGCCGGGGATGGAGCCGCGGCCGGTACCGTAACCCGCTCCGTAACCCCCCACGACCACCCCCTGACCGCGGCCGAGCAGACCCTGCGCGGCCTGTTCGCCGAGGTGCTGGGGCTGGACCGGGTGGGCCCCGGGGACGGGTTCTTCGAGCTGGGCGGCGACTCGATCAGCTCCATGCAGCTGGTGTCCCGGGCCCGGCGGGCTGGCCTGGAACTGACGCCCGATCAGGTCTTCGGCCTCAGGACGCCGGAGCGGCTGGCGGAGGCGGCCGGGGCCGTCGAGCGGGAGGCGGGGCGCGCCACGGAGGACGTGGGGACCGGGGACGTGCCCTGGACCCCGGTGATGCGGGCGCTGGGAGAGCGGGCCGCGCGCGGCGGGTTCGCGCAATGGGTGATCGTCGGCGCGCCCGCCGGGCTGACGCGGGATGTGCTGACGGCCGGGCTGGCCGCCGTACTGGACACGCACGACATGCTGCGCGCGCGTGCCGTGACGGACGGTCCGGAGCCGGTCCTGACGGTGGCCGCACGCGGCACGGTGGACCCGGCCCCGCTGATCACCGCGGTGGACGCGGCCTCCTGGCCCACCACGACGGACGCGCCCTCGCCGGTCACCCAGCCGCCTCCCGAGGACGGCTCCTGCCTGGACACCGCCGCCGAGCAGGCGGCGCGGGACGCGCTGCGGCGGCTCGATCCTGCCTCCGGCACGCTCGTACAGGTCGTCTGGCTGGACGCGGGGCCCGAGCGGACCGGCCGACTGGTGCTGGTCGTGCACCACATGGTGGTGGACGGCGTCTCGTGGCGCATCCTGGTCCCGGACCTCCGGGCCGCCTGCGAGGCGGTGGCCGCGGGACGGGAGCCGGCCCTCGACCCGGCCGGGACCTCCTTCCGCCGGTGGGCCGGACTGCTGGCCGCGCAGGCCACGTCCGAGCGCCGTACCGCCGAACTGGCGGACTGGACGGCGCTGCTGGACGGCGGCGACCTGCCGCTGGGGACGCGCCCGCCCGCCCCGGCGCGGGACACCGCCGCCACCGTGCGCCGTACGGAGTGGACCGTTCCGGCACACCAAGCGGCGACCCTGACCGGCCGTACACCCGCCGCCTTCCACTGCGGCGTCCACGAGGTCCTGCTGTCCACACTGGCGGGAGCGCTCACCCACTGGCGGCCCGACGCCGTCCCGGCCTCCGGGGTCCTGGTGGACGTGGAGGGCCACGGCCGCGAGCCGCTCGCCGAAGGAGCGGAACTCTCCCGTACGGTGGGGTGGTTCACCGACGTGCACCCGGTCCGGCTGAACACCGCCGGTGTCGATCTGGGCGAGGCACTGACAGGCGGTCCGGCAGCCGGTGCGCTGCTGAAGGCGGTCAAGGAACAGGCGCGCGCGGTGCCCGGCGACGGACTCGGCCACGGCCTGCTGCGCCACCTCAACCCCGAAACGGCGCCGGTGCTCGCCGCGCTCCCGGCCCCGCAGGTCTCGTTCAACTACCTGGGCAGGTTCGTCACCGCCGGGACGCGGCCGGGCGCGGCCGTGCCCTGGCAGCCCGCCGGTTCCACCACGATCGGCGAAGCCGCCGACCCCGCCCTGCCCCTCCTCCACACCATCGAAGCCGAGGCCGCGATACGGGACACCCCCGGCGGCCCCGCACTGACCCTCGCTCTGAGCTGGGCGGACCACCTCCTGGACGAGGCCGCCGTACGAACGCTGGGACAGCTGTGGCTGGGCCTGCTCGACGGCCTGGCCGCGCACACCGGCGCCCCCGGCGCGGGCGGGCACACACCCTCGGACTTCCCGCTGCTCGGCCTCACCCAGCAGGACGTGACGGAACTGGAGGCGGCGGTACCGCGGCTCGCGGACATCTGGCCGCTGGCACCGTTGCAGGAAGGGCTGTTGTTCCAGGCCGTCCACGACGAGCAGGGACCGGATGTCTACAAGAGCCGCTGGACACTGGAGCTGGACGGCCCGCTGGACACCGCCCGGCTGCGGGCCGCCTGGCAGGCACTGGTGGACCGGCACGCCGTCCTGCGGACGAGCTTCCGCCGGAGCGCGTCCGGCGTGGCCGTACAGGTCGTGTCGCGGGAGGTTCCGCTGCCCTGGCAGGAAGCGGACGTGTCGCACCTGCCGGAGGACGAGGCGGCGGCCGGGGCCGACGGACTGGCCGTACGGGAGCAGCAACGGCCGCTCGACCTGGCGGAGGCGCCGCTGTGGCGGCTGCTGCTGATCCGCCTCGGCACCGACCGGCACCGCCTCGTCGTCCTCACCCACCACGTCCTGATGGACGGCTGGTCGCTCCCCGTGCTGGTCGCGGAGCTGTCCGCGGCGTACGAGACGGGCGGCGACGGCCCGCGGCCCGGCCCGGTCACCTCCTACCGGGAGTACCTGGCGTGGCTCGCGCGGCAGGACAAGGCAGGCGCACGGGACGCCTGGCGCGCCGAGTTCCGCGGCACCGGTGAACCGACCCTGGTGGCGCCCACCGCACCGACACACGGCGCGACCGACCCCGAACACCTCCACGCGGACCTGCCCGAAGAGCTGTCCCGCCGGCTGGTGGAACTGGCCCGGACGCACGGCCTGACGGCCAACACCGTCGTACTGGGCGCGTGGGCGCTGGTGCTGGCCCGGCTGGCCGGCCGTACGGACGTGGTCTTCGGCGCCACCATGGCCGACCGCCCGCCCGAACTCGCGGGCGTCGAGACCATGGTGGGCCTCCTGATCAACACGCTGCCGGTACGGGTCCCGCTGGACGCGGCGCAGCCGGTGCTCGCGTTGCTCAAGGACGTACAGGCGCGCCAGCTCGCCCTGCTGCCCCACCGGCACCTCGGCCTGTCCGAGGCGCAGCGGCTGGGCGGCCCCGGCGCGCTCTTCGACAGCATCGTGGTCTACCAGAACCTGCCCGGCCCGCCGCCCGCCACCGCGGCCCGGCCCGGCGCGCTCACCATCCGCCTCTCGGACGTCACCGACGTCGTCCACTATCCGCTGGGCCTGAACGTCACCCCCGGCGACCGTTTCCGTATCCACCTCATCCACCAGCGCGGTCTGCTGCCCAGGGAGGTCGTCGAAGCGCTGCCCGGACGGCTGACACGCGTGCTCGATCAGCTGGTCGCCGACGGCCCGGCGCCCGTCGTGGGACGGGTCGGTGTCCTGGGCGCGGAAGAACGCCGCCTGGTGGTGACGGACTGGAACCGTACGAAGACGCCGCTGCCGGCCGTACTGCTGCCGGAACTGCTCCGGCGCCGGGCGGCGCGGTCGCCCGACGCCGTGGCCGTCGAGGACACCCGAAGGACCGTGACGTACGGCGAACTGGCGGCCGGGGCGGGACGTCTGGCCCGCCACCTGATCGAGCTGGGGGCGGGCCCCGAGCGCCGCGTCGCGGTGGTGCTGCGCCGGTCCGCCGAGTCCCTGACGGCCGCGCTGGCCGTGATCATGGCGGGCGGCGTCCACGTACCCGTCGATCCGGACTACCCGCCGGAGCGCCGGGCGTTCCTGCTCCGGGACGCGGACCCGGCCGTGGTGCTGTGCGCCGCCGACACCCGGCACGCGGTCCCGGACGGCCGCGGCGCCCGGGTGGTGGACCTGGACGACCCCGCCGTGACCGAGGCCGTGGCGCGCCGCGAGGGCGGCTTCGTGACGCAGGCGGAGCGCCGCACGCCGCTGGGCGCGGACCACGCGGCCTACGTGATCTACACCTCGGGGACCACGGGCGTACCGAAGGGCGTGACGGTCACCCACCGCGGCCTGCGCAACCTCGTCGCCGACCGGGTGTCCCGGTTCGCCCTGGGCCCGGACAGCCGCGTCCTCCAACTGGCCGCCCCCAGCTTCGACGTGTCGATCGCCGACACCTGGCCGGTGCTCTGCGCGGGCGGACGCCTCGTCCTGGCACCGCCCGGCCCGCCGCCGCTGGGCGAGGACCTGGCCCGTCTGCTGCGCACCCGGCGGATCACCCAGCTCGGCGGCACCCCGTCCTTCCTGACGCGGCTCCCGCCGGGGGACCTGCCGGAGCTGCGCACGCTGGTCACCGGCGGCGAGCCGCTCACCGAGGACCTGCGCCGCCGGTGGGCGCCGGGGCGGCAGGTCCACGAGGAGTACGGCGTCACCGAGGCCACCGTCGTCCAGACCTCCACCGCCCCGCTGACCGGCGGCGAGACACCCACGGTCGGCCGCCCCGTCGCCAACACCCGGCTGTACGTGCTGGACGCGTTCCTCCAGCCGGTGCCGCCCGGCGTGGCCGGGGAACTGTACGTGGCGGGGGAGAGCCTGGCGCGCGGCTACCACGACCGGGCGACGCCGACCGCGCAGCGGTTCGTGGCGTGCCCGTACGCGCCCGGCGAGCGGATGTACCGCACCGGTGACCTGGTGCGCTGGACCGCCGACGGCGAACTGGTCTTCGCCGGGCGGGCCGACACCCAGGTCAAGATCCGCGGCTACCGCGTCGAACTCGGCGAGGTGGAAGCCGCACTCGCCGCCCACCCGGCCGTCGGCGAGGCGGTGGCCGCAGTCCGCGAGGACCGGCCGGGCGAGCGCCGGCTGATCGGCTACGTGGTGCCGGCCGGGCGGACGGCGGACGGCCGGTCCGTACGGGCACACGTCGCCGGGAGGCTCCCCGAGTTCATGGTGCCCGCGGCCGTGGTCGTGCTCGACGCGCTGCCGCGGACACCGAACGCGAAGGTCGACCGCGCGGCCCTGCCCGCGCCCGACTTCACCGCGCGGGCCGCGGGACGGGCACCGCGCACCCCGGCCGAGGAGACCCTGTGCGCGCTGTTCGCCGAGGTCCTGGGGCTCGAACGGGTCGGCGCCGAGGACAGCTTCTTCGAGCTGGGCGGCGACTCGATCGTCTCGCTGCAACTGGTGGCCCGCGCCCGCCGCGCCGGGCTGGTACTGACCTCGCCGCAGGTGTTCGAGGCGAAGACCCCCGAAGGGCTCGCACGGCTGGCCCGTACGGCCGACGACGGAACCGGTCCCCGGACATCCGCCGACGCCGGAGCCGGTACGGAGACCGGCCGGGTGCCCTGGACCCCGCTCATGCGGAGGCTGGGCGAGCGGATCACCGGCGGCAGGTTCGCGCAGTGGACGGTCGTCGCCGCACCCGCCGGACTCACCCGGGACGCCCTGGTGGCCGGGCTGGGCGCCGTACTCGACACCCACGCGATGCTGCGGGCCAGGGTGGTGCCGGACGGGGGCCGGGCCCGACGGGCGCTGGAGGTGGGGGAGCGGGGCTCGGTGGACGCCGCGCCGCTGGTCACCCGCCTGCCGGTCACCGCCGATGACCTGGACGGGGCCGCCGAGCGCGCGGCGCACGACGCCGTGGGGCGGCTCGATCCGGCCGCGGGCGTCATGCTCCGAGCGGTGTGGCTCGACGCGGGCCCCGACCGGCCGGGGCGGCTGGCGCTGGTCGTCCACCACCTGTCGGTCGACGGAGTGTCGTGGCGCATCCTGCTCCCGGACCTGCGGGCCGCCTGCGAGGCGGCCATGGCGGGCAGCCGCCCGCGCCTTGATCCGGTGGGGATGTCCTTCCGGGGATGGGCGGGTGCGGTGGCGGGCGGGGGAGAGCGCGCCTCTTTCCCGCCCGCGACACCGACCCCGGCCCCGCTCCCGACCGGCCCTCTCCCCGCCGATCCGCTGCCGGTCGGGCGGGCCCTCGACCCGGCCGCCGACACCGCCGCGACCCTGCGCGACCGCAGCTGGCCGGTGCCGGCCGGCCAGGCGGCCGTTCTGACGTCCCGCACCCTGGCGGCGTACCACTGCGGCGCGCACGAAGTGCTGCTCGCGGCGCTCGCGGGAGCGCTGGTACGGGGATGGCCGGGCAGCGGCACCGTCCTGCTGGACATCGAGGGGCACGGCCGCGACACGGTCGACGGCGCCGACCTCTCCCGTACGGTGGGCTGGTTCACCGGCATCCGCCCGCAGGGGCTGGACCTCACCGGCGTCGACCTGGACGAGGCCTCGGCAGGCGGCCCCGCGGCCGGCCGACTGCTCAAAGCGGTCAAGGAGCAGACCCGGGCCGCATCCGCGCCCGGCGTACCCGAACCCGAAGCGGAACCGGCCCGAGCCCACCCGGCACCCCGCATCGGCTTCAACTACATGGGCCGCTTCCCCGCGCACACCCGGACGGACACGGGCCCGGCCGAGGCCTGGGCACTGACCGGCGATCCCGTCATCGGCTCCTCGTCCGACCCGGACATGCCCGCGCCCCACGTACTGGAAGCCGGCGCGCTCATCCGCGACACCCCGGACGGCGCCGCCCTGACCCTGACCCTCACCTGGCCGGGCCGGCTGCTGGACGAGGCGGTGGCGGCGCGCCTGGGCCGCCTCTGGCTGGACCTGCTGGACGGCCTGGCCACCCACACCGTCACCCCGGAGGCGGGCGGGCACACCCCCTCCGACTTCCCGCTGCTCGACCTCGATCAGGACGAAGTGGAGCAATTCGAAGCGATTGCCGACCGGTTGAGCGGGGCGGCGCACCCGCCGGCCGGTCAAGATCACGACAGCGCCTAGACTCACCGTGGCGCCGGACCGTCATGGCGCAGGTACGACCGTAAGGAGCAGGGGTGTTGGAGCAGGGATACCCGGTGGACCGGATCGATACCGGCACGGCTCACTCGGCGCGCGTGTACGACTACATCCTCGGCGGCAAGGACCACTACGCCGTGGACCGCGAAGCCGGTGACGTGATGTGCCGGGAGTGGCCGGCGCTGCCCGTGCACATGCGGGCCAACCGGAAGTTCATGCACCGCGCGGCCCGCCACCTGGCCCGGGAGGAGGGCATCGGGCAGTTCCTCGACATCGGCACCGGCCTGCCCACCTCGCCGAATCTGCACGAGGTGGTCCAGCAGGTGCGCCCGGACGCGCGGGCCGTGTACGTCGACAACGACCCGATCGTGCTGACCCACGCGCGGGCGCTGCTGACCGGCTCCGCCGAGGGCCGGACCGCGTACGTCGACGCCGACATGCGCGACCCCGAGGCCATCATCGGCTCCGAGCAGTTCCGGGAACTGCTGGACCTGAAGCAGCCGGTCGGCCTGATGATCATCGGAATCCTCCACTTCATCCTCCCGCCCGACGACCACAGCCTGGTGCACCGCCTCCTGGAGCCGCTGCCGGCGGGCAGCTTCCTGGCCATGACCATCGGAACCGCCGACTTCGCGCCGCGCGAGGTCAACCGGGTCGCGGACGAGTACGCGCGCCGTGGAATGCCGATGAAGCTGCGGACGAAGGCCGAGTCCGAGGCGCTCTTCGAGGGGCTGGAGCTGGTCGACCCCGGGCTGACACAGGTCCACCACTGGCGCCCGGACGCCGACCAGGAGCCGGTCGACGACCGGGACATCGCGATGTACGGGGCCGTCGCCCGCAAGAACTGAGGCCCCCGGCTGCCGGCCCACTGTGGCCGACGCCCGGAACCGCCGCCGGTGAACGTGCGAAAGCAACTCCACCGGCGGCGAGAGCGCGCCCCGGACTTCGCCACAGCCCGGCCGCCTTCCCACGTCCCCCTCACCCGTCAGCTCCGAAGAACAGGCAGCGAGCCGACGGGGCAGGCCGCCGCGCCATGAGCGGCCCGCGGTCCCGCGGCCCTACGACCAAGGGGGAAGGGGAACCACATGCTGCTGACGGTGACCGGAGGCTCCGGCGCGGGCAAGACCACGCTGGCGAGCGCACTGACCGCCACCGCACCTTACGTCTCCACCCGGGTGCTGCACGGCGACGACTATTACTTCGACACTCCGGAACGCGGCGTATGGATGCGTGACGACGCCGGGGTGCCGCACCTGGACTTCGGGTCCCCGCAGTCGATGGACATCGAACGGCTCACCCGCGACGCCAACGCGGCCCTGGCCAAAGCCGCCGTCGTCATCATCGAGGGCCTGTTCGCCCGCCACGTCACCCCCACGGCCCGGTGCGCACGCTTCGACGTCTTCGTCGACCTGCCGGCCGACCTCCGGCTGGTACGGAAGATCCAGCGCAAGTGCCTGCTGCACGGCTTCCCCCTCGACGTCCTCCTGCGCAACTACCTGCACCACCGCCGCGCCGCGCACGAACTCCACGTCGAACCGGCCCGTTGTGAGAGCGACTTGGTCCTGGACGGAATCCTGCCTGCCGACACGCTGGCTCATCAGGTGTGGTCGGCGGCCGGTAAAAAGCTCTGACAACGGTCCCCCGTCCGGAACCGGCTCTCCGGCACCCGATCGGGTCTCTTGCACCTGCGGCGAATCGTGCTCCAATGGGTTCGACGAGCTGGTGAACGACGGGGGTTGCTCACGGTGTTGGTACGTGACGTGGTGCGCGAGGTGGTGGCGGAGCGGGCCGCGCATGAGCTGCCGCTCGTCGACAGCCTGCGCAGGCTCGACGACGACCGGGTCGTCAGGACCCTCACCCGGCGCAAACAGCACCGGGAACCCCTCGGCTTCGGCTACGCCGAACTGGCCGCGCTGGTCACGCCTGTGGTGTGGCTGGTCCTCGACCAGGCGGCCCGCCGTGGCGTCGACGCGGCCGTGGAGAGCGTGACGGCGCGCGGCCGGGCGGGGGTGCGCCGACTGCTGCGCCGGCCTCCGGCCGCGCCGGACCGGGTGCTGCCCGGGCTGGGGCCCGCCGAGCTGGCGCTCGTACGCACACACATCCTGGAGCGGGCGGCCGAGCGCGGCATCGGACGCCGGGAGGCCGAGGCCCTGGCGGACAGCGTCGTGGCGCGGATCGCGACGGGGCGCGGTCAGGAGGAGCCTGCGGCACCGGAAGCGCCCGACGCGCCCCACAGCCCCGATGCCCGCGACGTGCCCGACGGGCCCCACGACCCCGACTCCTCCCGGCCGCCGGGCGCCTCGTGAAACCTTTCGCCGCGCTCAGGAGCGTCACCGGGACCGGCGCCCGCTTCGCGCTGCTGATGGTCCTGGTGACGGCGTCGAGCGTCCCCATGTTCCACACCCTGCTCTCGGCCGCCCTGGGCCGGCGCGACAGCGCGAGTCAGCTGCGCGGCTTCATGGGCTGTCTGTACGCGGCGGGTTTTGACCCGGGAGGCAGCGACCTGGACAACCTCCAGGCGACCATGCGGCGCGGCGGGCTTCTGAGCAAGTGTTTCGCCGATCATATGGAGGGTCCCTACCGGGATGTGCTCGCGACCCTGGGACTGTTCGCCCTGGCCGCGCTGGTGTACTGGTTCCTGCCGAAGCTGCGCGACAGGTGGCGCCGGACCGTGGCCGTCGCCGAGGTCGACGCGGACGGCACGCTGGGCGCGGAGCTGGCCGCGCTGCTCGGGCGTACCGGAATCCGTTCGGCTCTTCGCTTCCGGGTCGATCCGGCCCGGATGACGTCCGGCGCCGCCGTCCACGGCCGTACCGGCAGCTACACCGTCTGCCTGCACGCGGGCCTGCTGGCCCGGCGCGGCACCGATCTCGCGGGCTTCCGCGCCGTGGTCCTGCACGAACTCGCCCATGTCCACCACCGCGACGTGGACTACGCGTACGCCAGTACGGCGCTGTGGCGGGTCTTCGTCCTGTTCGCCCTGGTGCCCACGTTGGCCCTGGACGCCTGGATCGTCGTCCTCGCCCTGTCCGGTACCGGTTCGCCGTGGTGGCCCGACGCCGCGTCCCTGGTCTTCGCCTCCGCCGCGTCGGGAATCCTGCTGGCGGGCCTGGTCCATCTGGCCCGGGCCGACCTGCTGCGTCGGCGCGAACATTACGCCGACATCCAGGCGGTGGCGTGGGGCGCGTGCCCCGACGGCTGGAACCGGCCCGATCCGCCCGGCGCCATGCTCTCCTTCCTGCACCGCTTCTCCGCGCTGCTGCGGACGCATCCGGGCTGGGCGGAACGCCGGCAGGCGCTCGCCGACCCCGGCCGCCTCTCCCGGGTCAGCCCCCTGGAAATGTTCCTCACCGGCGCCTCGGCATCGCTGCTGTACAGCGCGATGGGGACGCTCACGTTCCTGGGTTCCGGCACGGCCCTGTGGCTCGCGGTTCTGACGGTGGCCCCGGCGGTCTGCCTGGCTGTGGGCCTGCCGGTCGTACGGGCCGTGCGTACGGCGGCCGGGCGTACCGGTTCCGGCGCGGTCGCCGGGCTCTGGCTGGGCTGCGGTCTGCTCGTCGGCGAGTTCGTGGGCAGCGGCCGTCATCGGGTCGACTGGCTCATGCCGCAGCCCCAGTACCTGCTGGCGTTCCTGTTCATCGCGGCCGTGCCCACGGTGTGGTGGTCCCTGACCCTGCGGCTGTCCCTCGGCCTGCCGAAGCGGGGGCTGCGGCGGGCGGCGGTGGTGCTCTGCGCGCTGGTGACCACGGCGGTGCTGTGGTGCGGCCTGCGGTGGTGGCAGCTGGGAGGCCGGCGGATCGCCATGGGAGGCAGCGATCTGGGCGGCGGGCAGGCGGCCGACCTCTACGCCGGGACCGTTCCGGGCTTCGCACAGCACTACGGCACGGACATGTCGGCCCTCTCCCTCGGCATGGCGCTGATCACGCCGCTGCACACGACGCGGGCCGCCGGTGCCGCCACGGTCCTGATGTGGCTCGTACCGCTCGTTCTCCTGCTACTTCAGCGCGCGGGCGCGGGGCTGCGGGTGCGCCGGACACTGGGCGCCGGTCTTGCGGGCGGGCTCGTGTCCTGGGCGGGTCTGGCCCTCGCGTCGTACGCGATGTACGTCCAGCGGCCGGGCACCGCCCAAGCGCGCACCGGCCCCGTCCTCGTCGTCCATATGTGGTGGACGATCGTGGCGGTCATGGCCGCCTGCCTGCTGACGGCCGCGTTCGTGGCTGCCTTTTCCCGGCGGTACGGGCTGCTGCGGGCGCTGATCGCCGCGCAGGTCACGCAACTGGTGGCGTACGCCGGGGTGTTCCTGCTGTACTCCGCCGACGGCTGCCTGGGGCCGCTGAACCCCGTGTTCGACGCCTGCCAATGGCATCCCGGGAACGGCCTGAACGTCGATCGCGCGGTCGTCCTTCTCACCTTGATCAGCACCGTACTCGGCTCGGCCTGCGCGGCGTTGGTGGGCGCGGGCGCGGCGGCACTGATCCGCCGGGTGCGGCGGAGGCGGGCCGAGACCGTACCCGCGGAGCCGGCGCCGGCCCCCGCCCCGCCCCTGGCAGCGCCCCGGGAGCCGGCCGCGCCGGTTCGCCGGCGTCCGGCGCTGTCGAGGCTCGTCGGCGCGGGTACGGTCCTGGCGCTCGGCGTCCCCGCCGTGCTGCTGGCCGCTGCCGTGACGAGCATGCCGGCGCCCGCTTCACCCCTGTTGTCCCGGCCCGGGCAGAGCACGGCCGATCCGGGCAGGAAGCCGGGGCGTACCCCGCCTACGACGCCGTCTTCCCAAGTGCGTCTGTGGCAGACCTGGTCCTGGATGGACGGCGGCGGGGCCGGGCACATGCGGCAGATCAACAGCGCCGTGCTGGCCCTGAACTCCGAGATCATCAGGACCGTCGCCCAGAAGCGGAACGCGAACGGAAAGGTCGGCGCGGACGACAAGGCGTTCCACCGGGTGTGCGGCGCCCTGGGCAAGCAGGTGGACGAGGCCCTGGACTACTTCCCCGTACCCGTGCCGGACCTGGACAAGGCGTGGTCGGACGCACTGCGGCAGGTGCGCGGCGGAACCCGGAACTGCCAGGCGGCGTTGATCCCGCCCAAGGGCGGGCCGCACCGTACGGATGCGGAGCGCGCGCGGCTTTTCACCGCTTCCCTCAGCGAGATCAAGAACGGGATGCTCGGCGTCGGCAACACCTATCGGCGGATCTACCGGGCGGCCGACTCGAAGGCCAAGTGAGGGGTGCGAAGGGCGGCTTCGGCCGCCCTTCCGCCGCCCCGTACCGTGCCTACGGCGCGCTGCTCCCGGCGATTTTTGGAACTACTTGCCGCAGTGGTACTTGCCGTCGTCTCCCGTATTGCCCACCTTGCCGCCGAAGTTGACGCAGGCGCCCTTGGTGTAGAGCTTCACCGGGCCCGCATGCTTCGTGTAGTAGCCGTAGTCCTGCTTCTTCGTCCCGCCGACCACCGTGAGATAGGCGCCCATGTGGTACTTCACGCCCGGCTTGCGGTTATGGGTGATGACGCAGTTGTAGTTCTTGCTGGAATACAGGTCGGTCCAGCCGGTGTCGTAGCTGACCCGCTTGATCCGTTTTCCGGGGCACGAGGAAGCGGCCTCGGCGCTCCCCGCCCCCACGAATGTCACGGTGCCGGCCGCCAGCACCGTAGCCGCGAGCGTCGCCATGCCTTTGGTCCACTTCATAACCCCTCCTGTCATCAATGGCCCGGCGCGCCCGGGGAACAGGGGCGCGCGTAACTCCCCACCACCTGTATCAGACGGGAGTGGGCGATGGTGAAGGCGGTCTTCCGTGGTGCGGGTGTGCGGCGGCAGCGGCACCCGGCGATTTTCAGCCAAGGTTAGGTTAGGCTAACCTCTGCGTCGTGAAGGTCGGTGAAGAACTCTCCCGGGCCGCGCGTTCCCGCGGCCACACCCTCGCCGCCACGGGCGTCACCGTGGCGTACGACGGTGTCGATGTCGTGCACGAGGCGTGCCTGGAGCTGCTGCCGGGGCAGGTGACCGTACTGGTCGGGCCCAACGGCAGCGGCAAGTCGACGCTGCTGCGGGCCGTGTCGCGGCTGCAGCGGGCACGGAGCGCGGCCCTGGACCTCGACGAGGGGACGGACGGGTTCGCGCTGACGCCCCGCGAGTTCTCCCGCCACGTGGCGCTGCTGCCCCAGGGGCGGCCCACGCCCAGCGGGCTGACCGTCCGGGACGTCGTGGAATTCGGGCGGTATCCGTACCGCGGGCGCTGGGGCCGGGCCGACCCGGGCGGGCGCGCCGCGGTGGAGCGGGCGCTCAAGATGACCGGCGTCGCCGAGCTGGCCGAGCGCGGTGTCGAGCACCTCTCCGGCGGCCAGCTGCAACGGGTGTGGCTCGCGGGATGCCTCGCGCAGGAGACCGGCGTGCTGCTGCTGGACGAGCCGACGACCTACCTCGACCTGCGGTACCAGGTGGAACTGCTGGACCTGATACGGGACCTGGCGGACGACCACGGGATCGCCGTCGGCGTGGTGCTGCACGACCTGGACCAGGCGGCGGCCGTCGCCGACCGGATCGTGCTGCTCCGGGCGGGACGGGTGATCGCGGACGGAACGCCCGAGGACGTGCTCACGGCGGAGCGGCTGACGGACACCTACGGCATCCGGATCGAGGTCTCCACCGATCCGCTGACCGGGCGGCTGCGCACCCGCGCGATCGGCCGGCACCACACGCGCCGGACGCCGGACGGCGACCCGTCCCCACCCGGCCAACCGCCCCGGGACGACACCCCACCCCAAGACAGCAAGCACCACGCGCGCGACGCGCACAGCGAAAGGCTCAGTGCCACCTCATGAGACGACTCCTCCTCACCGCCGCCGCGGCCACCGCCGCCGCGCTCGCCCTGAGCGCGTGCGGTACGACTCAGCCCGCCGCGGACCAGTCGAAGAAGTCCGGCGGTCACATCACCCTCACCGGTGCCTCCGGTACGAAGGTGGAGCTGGACGGGCCCGCCAAGAAGGTCGTCGGCACCGAGTGGAACGTCGTCGAGCACCTGGTCTCGCTGGGCGTCGCGCCGGCCGGTGTCGCCGACGTCAAGGGATACAAGACCTGGGACCGGGCCGCACCGCTGAAGAACGAGCCGAAGGACATCGGCCTGCGCGGCGAGCCGAGCATGGACACCGTCGCCGCGCTCGCGCCCGACCTCATCGTCGCCACCAGCGACCTGCCCAAGGCCGCCCTCACGCAGCTGCGCAAGATCGCCCCGGTGCTGGACCTGAAGTCCGCCGACGACACCGACCCGATCGGGCAGATGACCGGGGAACTGGACCTGATCGCCAAGGCCACGGGCACCACGGAGCAGGCCGCCAAGCTCAAGAAGGGCTTCGAGGCGAAGCTCGCCGAGGGCCGGCGGGAACTGGAGAAGGCCGGACGCAAGGGCACGAAGTTCGCCTTCGCGGACGGGTACGTGACCGGCGGCCAGGTGACCATCCGGCCGTACACCCGCGGTTCGCTGCTCGGCGCGGTGAACGACCGGCTCGGGCTGGAGAACCCCTGGAAGGTGAAGGCCGAGCCGGGCTCCGGGCTCGCCAAGACCGATGTCGAGGGACTGACCAAGCTCGGTGACGTGGAGTTCGCGTACATCGGCAGCGATGACGACAAGGGCGCCACGCCGTTCACCGGGGTGCTCGCCGACAACGCGGTGTGGAAGTCGCTGCCGTTCGTCAAGGGAGGCAAGGTGCACCGGCTGCCCGACGGTGTGTGGATGTTCGGCGGCACCGCGTCGATGGAGTCGTACGTCGACTCCGTCGTCGCCGCGCTGAAGAAGTGACGGCGAGGCACGCGTAGACATCATGGCCGTCACCACCACCGCTCCCTCCGCCCCCACCACGGCACCGGCACCCCGGAAAGGCGGCGCGGTCGCGGTGACGGCCGTGCTCGTCGTGCTGATCGCCGTCCTCGCGGTCGTCGACATCGCCCAGGGCACCTCCGGCGTCGGCGCCGCGGAGGTGTGGAAGGCGCTCACCGGGCGGGCCGACGCGGCCGACTCCTCCGTCGTCGTCGCCTCACGGCTGCCGCGCATGGCCGCCGGACTCCTCGTCGGCGCGGCGCTCGGCATGGCGGGCGCCGCCCTCCAGGCCGTCAGCCGCAACGTGCTCGCCGCCCCCGACACCCTCGCCGTCAACGCCGGTTCCTACCTCTCGCTCGGGCTGGTCGCCACGACCGGCGTCTCGCTGCCGCTGCTCGCCTCCTCCGGCGTCGCCTTCGTCGGCGGCCTGGCGGCGGCGGCCGTCGTGCTCGGGCTGTCCGGCCTGGGAGCCGGGACCGTACGGCTGGTGCTGGCGGGCAGCGCCCTGACCCTCGGCCTCGGCTCCGTCACGGAGGGACTGCTGCTGCTGTTCCCCGAGCGGACGGAGGGGCTGTACGCCTGGAACCAGGGCAGCATCGCGCAGAACGGTTTCGGCGGCGTGCTGTGGATGTTGCCGCTCATCGTCGTGGGGCTGGCCGGACTGCTGCTGGCCGCCCGCCGGGTCGACGCCCTCTCGCTCGGCGACGACGCCGCGCGGGGGCTCGGCGTACCGGTACGGGCCACCCGGGTGACCGCCGTCGTGCTGGCCGCGCTGCTGTCCGCCGCGGCCGTCACCCTCGCCGGGCCGATCGGCTTCGTCGGACTGTGCGCCCCGGCCGTCGTACGCCTGCTGGCGCGCCGCTACCGGGGTCTGATCCGGACGCGGGCGAACGTGACGCTGTCCGCGCTGACCGGTACGGCTCTGGTGCTCGGCTCGGACGTCGCCCTGCGGGCCCTGGTGCCGTCCGACGTGGCGGTGGCCGTGCCGACCGGCGTGGTGACGAGCCTGGTCGGCGCCGTCTTCCTGGTGACGCTGGCGACCCGGGGCCGGGACACCGGAGCCGCCGCCCCGCCCGACCGGCTGCGCATCCGCAGCCGGGCCGTCTTCCTGACCGTGGCCGGGACGCTGGTGGCGGTGCTGATCGCGGTGGCCGTCGCCGCCGTACTGCTCGGCGATTCCAAGCTGCTGCTCGGCGACGTGATGAACTGGGCGCAGGGCAGGGCCGGCCGGGCGGTCTCCTTCGTCCTCGACACCCGGGTGCCCCGGGTGCTCGCCGCCGTGCTCGCGGGTGCGGCTCTCGCGCTGGCGGGCACCCTGGTCCAGGCGGTGACCCGCAACCCGCTCGCCGAACCGGGCGTCACGGGCGTCTCCGGCGGGGCCGCGCTGGGCGCGGTGATCCTGGTGACGGCGGCGCCCGGGGCCGGGCCGGTGGGTATAGCCGGCGCGGCCTTCGCGGGCGCGGCCCTCGCCGCCGCGGTCGTCTTCGGACTGTCCGCGCGCGGCGGCTTCCGGCAGAACCGCCTGGTCCTGGTCGGTATGGGTGTCGCCACCGCGAGCGCCGCCCTGATCAGCCTGGTCATCGTCCTCACCGACCCGTTCAACGCCACCAAGGCGCTGACCTGGCTGTCCGGTTCGACGTACGGGCGCACCCTGCCCGACCTGCTGCCGCTCGCCGTCGTCCTCGTCGTGGCGGTCGTCGTGGCGGTCCTGCGGCGCACCGAACTCGACCTCGTCTCGCTCGACGAGGACAGTCCGAGGCTGCTGGGGCTGGGACTACCCCGGGCGCGCCTCGGATTCCTGGCGCTGGGCGTCCTGTTGAGCGGGACGGCCGTCGCCGTCACCGGGACCGTCGCCTTCGTCGGCCTGGTCGCCCCGCACGCCGCGCGCGCCCTGGTGGGGCGCCGGCACGTACGGGTGGTGCCGGTGGCGGTGCTGCTGGGCGCGGTGCTGGTGGGTGCGGCGGACGCCGTGGGCCGTACGGTCATCGCGCCGGCCCAACTCGGTGCGGGGCTGCTCACGGCGGTCATCGGGACGCCGTACTTCCTGTGGCTGCTGATCCGGACCAGGGGAGCCAACTCCCGCTGAACCGCGGCCCGTTCACCACTCGTCGGCCCCTTCGGCCCGCCATGACGCGGAGCCGGAGGGGCCGCGTCGTTCCGGCGGCGAAGCGGGCGGCGGCGCATGCGGCCGGTCGGCGCGCCGGCGCCCAACTGCGCGGTGTACGCCGCCCGTAGCGACCGCACCGATACCGCGCGATGGCGGCGGTGCGCCGGGACAACCCCGCTCATTCGTACGCCGGCACGCGGCGCCGGGGGTCCGGAGACCCCGTGGTGACCCGCTGCCGGGCGGGTGGGCCGGGGTTCGTCCGGCTCGTTATCCGTTTTAGTTGACAAGATGCCTACGGCTTGGCGTACGCTCACCAGGCATTCCGTTCACAAGAGCGGACAGCTTTCACGGCAGTCACTCCTTGCTCAGCTCTCGTCCGGCCCTCGCCCCACACCTGTGCACCGCCTGCCCGTCACCCGCTCAGCGCCACCGCCCAGCTCCGCGCGGCGTTCGTCCGCCTCTCATCAGCCCGCCCTCGCCCGGCACCTGCTCGGTTTCGTGGACACGGAGGTCCAGCACGATGAAAGCCCTGATGTTCGAAGCTCCCGAGCGAGCCGTGCTCATCCGGCGCGACCTGCCGGAGCCGGCCCCGGGAGAGGCGCTGGTGCGCCTCGCGTACAACTCGGTCTGCGGCAGCGACCTCTCCTTCTACAAGGGGGTCTGGCACGGCTCCACCTACCCCGTCGTGCCGGGGCACGAGTGGAGCGGCACCGTGGTGGACGTCAACGGGGCCGACCACGGGCTGGTCGGCGTCGACGTGGTCGGAGACCTCACCTGCTCCTGCGGGACCTGCCGGCACTGCGCCGAGGGCAAGCCCACGCTCTGCGGGGACCTTCAGGAGCTGGGGTTCACCCGGGACGGCGCGTGCGCCGAGTACATGACCATTCCGGCCGCCAACCTGCACCGGCTGCCCGCGGGGACGTCGCTGCGCGCGGCGTGCCAGGTGGAGCCGCTGGCCGTGGCGCTCAACGCCGTGGACCGGCTGGCCGTCGCCCCCGGGGAGAAGGTGGCCATCACCGGCGCCGGCGGCATCGGCCTGCTGCTCGCGCTGGCCGTCCGGCAGCGCGGGGGAGAGGTCACCGCGTTCGCCGAGCCCGTCGCCGAGCGGCGGGAGGCGGCTGCCTCCCTGGGGGTGGCCGCCACCGTCGGCGGTGAGCCGGGCGACCTCGTCGCGCTCGTCGAGAAACGCCCGGAACTGCGGCCCGACGTCGTCCTGGAGGCGTCCGGCTACCCGTCGGCCGTGCAGGAGGCCATCGAAGCTGTCCGCTCTGGCGGACGGGTGGGACTCGTCGGCTACCGCGTCGAGGAGACCGGGCCGATGGCGCCCCAGCACATCGTCATCAAGATGCTGACGCTCCAGGCGTCCATGGGCCCCGGCACCCGCTTCGGCGAGGCGATCGGACTGCTGGCGTCGGGCGCGGTCGACGTGGAGCCCCTGCTGAGCCACGAGTTCGCCCTGGAGGACCACGACCGGGCCCTGGACGTGGCCCTGCGCCGCGCCGACGGCAACACCCGCTCGTTCTTCAACCTCCGCACTTGACCGCACCGGCAGGTTCCGTCGCACGCCCAGGGGCGGTCCCCGCCGCCCCCACCGGTCCCATGCTCAGGAAGGACGATCCGATGGCGCAATCCCTGGCAGTGCAAGGCGGCAGCGCGGTACGCACCCGGCCCTGGCCCCTGTGGCCCCGGCCCGCGGCCGGCGCGGCCGAGGCGGTGCAGCAGGTGCTCTCCTCGGGCCGCTGGTCCATCAGCGGGCCCTACCGGGGCACCGATTCCCACGAGCGGCGCTTCGCCCGCGCGTTCGCCGAGTACAACGGCGTCTCCCACTGCGTGCCCGCCGCCAGCGGCACCGCCAGCCTGATGCTGGCCCTGGAGGCGTGCGGCGTCGGCGCCGGTGACGAGGTCATCGTGCCGGGACTGTCCTGGGTGGCGTCCGGCTCCACCATCCTCGGCGTCAACGCCGTACCCGTCTTCTGCGACGTGGACCCCCGCACCCTGTGCCTGGACCCCGCTGCCGTCGAGGCCGCCGTCACCGAACGCACCAAGGCCATCGTCGTCGTCCACCTCTACTCGGCGGTCGCCGACATGGACGCCCTCACCGCGCTCGCCGAGCGCCACTCGCTGCCCCTGATCGAGGACTGCGCCCAGGCGCACGGCGCCGCCTACCGCGGCGTCAAGGTCGGCGCGCTCGCCACGGCCGGCACCTTCAGCATGCAGCACAGCAAGATGCTCACCAGCGGCGAGGGCGGCGCGGTCGTCACCCAGGACGCCGACTTCGCGCGCCGGGTGGAACACCTGCGCGCGGACGGCCGCTGCCTGGCCGGACAGCGCCCCGCGCCCGGTGAGATGGAACTGGTCGAGACCGGCGAGCTGATGGGCAACAACCGCTGCCTGTCGGAGTTCCAGGCGGCCCTGCTGACCGAACAGCTCAAGGAGCTCGACGGCCAGCACGCGATCCGCCGCCGCAACGCCGCTCTCCTCGACGGCCTGCTCCGCGCGTCCGGTTACGTCCCCCAGGAGACCTCCGAGGGCACCAGCACCCGCACCCACTACACCTACGCCGCCCGGCTGCCCGAGGACCACCTCACCCACGTCGGCATCACCACCGTGGCCAGGGCGCTCAGCGCCGAACTGGGGCTCACCGTCGCACCGTCGTACGCGCCGATCACCCGCAACCGGCTGTACGACCCGGGCAGCCGCCGACGCTACGCGCTCGGTGTCGAGCACCAGGCACTGACCGACCCCAAGCGCTTCGAGCTGCCGGTGGCCGAGGCCGCCGCCCGGCGCGTCCTGACCCTCCACCATGCCGCCCTGCTCGGTGACGAGAACGACATGCGCGACATCGCGGCGGCGTTCGGCAAGGTCCTGCGGCACGGCGCCGACCTGACCGGATGAGACCGCAGCACCGCCTTGGGACCGTTCCGCGATCCGCCGCAGAAATCGGGGTGAACATGCACGTCACGGCCATCACCATGGAAGACGCCACCTTTCCCTACCGGCTCGGCACCGACTGCGCCGAGGAGATCGTCGCCCGGCTCGGCGACCGCGCCGCCAGCCGCTACCTCGTGGTCTGCGACACCACCGTGGCCGCGCTCTACGGACACGACCTCGTGGCCCGCCTGGAGAAGGACGCCGGCCCGGCCGTCCTGCTCACCCACGAGGCGGGCGAGGTGCACAAGGACGTCACCACCGTCGGCGCGCTGGCCGAACAGGCCCTGGGCGCGGGCGCCGACCGGCGCAGCGTCGTCGTGGCCCTGGGCGGCGGCATCACCGGCAACATCGCCGGACTGCTGGCCGCGCTGCTCTTCCGGGGCATCACGCTGGTGCACGTGCCGACCACCGTCGTCGCCATGCTGGACTCCGTGCTCTCGCTGAAGCAGGCGGTCAACGCGAGTTTCGGCAAGAACCTCGTCGGCACCTTCTACCAGCCCGCCGAGGTCCTCGCCGACACGGCGATGCTGCGCACCCTGCCCGTACGGGAACTGCGCTCCGGCATGGGCGAGGTGGTCAAGAACGCCCTCGCCATCCGCCCCGCCATGACCGAGCGGCTCGCCCAACTCCTGCGCCCCGACGCGCGCTACGGCGACGACGCGCTGCGCTGGATCATCGCCGAGAGCGTCGCCGCCAAGGCCGACGTCACCGGCGCCGACAAGCACGAGCGCCGGGACGGCCTGGTCCTGGAGTACGGGCACACCGCCGGCCACGCCATCGAGCACGCCGCCCGCGGCGAGGTCGCCCACGGCGCGGGCGTCGCCGTCGGCATGGTGATCGCCGCCGAGGTCTCCCGCCGGCTCGGCCACGCCACCGCCTCCTTCGTCGCCCTGCACCGCGAACTGATCGCCAAGGCGGGCCTGGAACACGTCGTTCCGGGGTGCGTGCGCACCGACGACGTCAAGAACTGGCTGACCTACGACAACAAGCGCGGCTACCTGGACTGCGAGGCGGCCACCACCCCCATGGTGCTGCTCTCCGGCCCCGGACAGCCGCTGCGCACCGGCGCGATGCCCCTGGTGCCCGTACCGCTCGACGTACTCAACGAGACGGTGGACGCCCTGGCCGGTCCGGGCCTCCCCGGCGCCGGCCACCGGGCCGCGGTCCCCGTCTGACGCACGGCGGCCCGTGCGCCGCCCGCCCGCGTTCCCGTTTCCTCACCGTCCCTTCCTCCCTGGGGAGTTCTCGTGCGCGTGCTGCGGCTGACCCCGTTCTTCCACCACGACCAGGTCGAGAACTGGCCCGCCGAGTACGACGCCGTCGGCGGGATGCAGGTGCAGATCCTGCGCCTGTCGCGGGAACTGGCCGACCGCGGCGTCGACCAGCAGGTCATGACCGTGGGCTTTCCCGGCCTGCCCCGGTGGCGCCGGGACCGGCCCGGCCTGGTGGTGCGGATCACCCGCGCGCCGCTGCCGAGACTGCGCTCGGAGCTGACCGGGCTGGTCGGCCTCAACCAGGCGTGGTTGATCGGGGCGCTGGCCGCGTGCGCCAGGCTGGGCCGCCGGTGGCGCCCCGACCTCATCCACGTGCACGCCGACGGACAGCTGTGGGCCCTGCTCGCCGGGCCGCTGGCGGCCCGTCTCGTGGGCGCCCCCTACTGCCTGACGCTGCACTGCTCCCGGCTGGCCGTGTACGAGCCGATGTCCCGGCTCGACCGGATACAGCACCGGCTGGTGCGCGCCGTCGAGCGCCACACCGTGCGGCACGCGGCCGGGGTGTCCACCCTGACCGCGCGCACCGCGGACGTCGTCGCCCGCGCCCTGCCGATGGACCGCTCCCTCATCGACGTCGTACCCGACTCCGTGGGGGAGTTCGGCCCGCAGCCCGGAGCCGCCGGGGCCCTCCGCCGGAAGCTCGACGTGCCCGAGGGCGCGCCCGTGATCGGTTACGTGGGACGCGTCGCGCACGAGAAGGGCTGGCGCGACTTCGTGGCCATGGCCGCGCGGTGGCGTGCCGGGCCGGGGGCCGGGGCGGCGGTGTTCCTGGTGGTGGGCGACGGGCCGCAGGGCGACCGGATGCGCAAGGCCGTCGCCGACGCGGGCCTGACCGACCGCTTCCGGTTCACCGGCTTCCTGCCGCACGCCGAGATCCCCGCCGTCATGACGGCGCTGAGCGTCCTGGTGATGCCCTCCGCCCACGAGGAGCTGGGCGGCAGCGCCATCGAAGCCATGATGTGCGGCACCCCCGTCGCCGGGTACGCCGTGGGCGGCCTGCGCGAGACGGTCGGCGGGGTCACCCCCGGTCTGCTCGTGCCGCGCGGCGACATCGCCGACCTCACCCGAGCCGTCCGCGAAGCCGTACAGGAACCGCAACGGGTAAGGCAGTTGGTCGCCGGTGCCCGGCAGCGCCTGGCGTCCGAGTACGGCAGCGGCGCCGCCACCGACCGGGCGCTGGCGCACTACCGCCGCGTCCTGCGCACGAAGGGGGCCGTACGGTGAGGGACGCCCGCACCGGATCGCTGTGGCGCTGCCTGCACCACCTGCGCCCGCACGGCTGGTTCATGGCCGGGGCCTTCGGCGCCGCCCTCGGCTCGATGCTGGCCGGACTGGCCATGCCGGTGGTCCTCCAGCGCCTGATCGACGGACCCCTCGCCCACCGGGACATGGGGGCGCTGCCGGGCCTGATCGCGGGGTTCGCGCTGCTCGGGACCGTCGAGGCGGTCCTGCTGGGCGCCCGCCGGCTGCTGGTCGTACGCCCCGCGACGCATCTGGAGACCACGATGCGCGCCCGCCTCTTCCAGCACGTCCAGCGGCTCCCGTCGTCCTTCCACTCGCACTGGAGCTCCGGGCAGCTGCTGTCCAGAACGGTCTCCGACGTCACCGAGATCGGCCGGTTCTTCGCGTTCTCCGCCGTGTACCTGCTGGTCAACGTCGCGGCCCTGGTGGCGGGTCTGGGCGTGCTGGCCTGGCTCTCACCCGTACTCGCCCTGGTCGTGCTCGTCACCTACCTGCCCATGGTCGTCGCCACCGTCTTCTTCGAACAGCGCTTTCGCACCGTGGCCCGCAGCGCCCAGGAGCAGAGCGGCGATCTCACCACCACCGTCGAGGAGTCGGTTTCCGGCATCCGGGTGCTCAAGGCCTTCGGCCGCTGCCCCGAGACCGTACGCCGCTTCACGGCGCAGGCCCGTGCCCTGCGCCGCACGGAACTGCGCAAGATCTCCCTGACCGCCGCCCTGTGGTGGACCGCCACCGCCCTGCCCGAGCTGGGCATCGTCGCCCTGATGGGATACGGCGGGTACAGCGTGGCCACCGGCCACCTCACCCTGGGCGTGCTGATGGCGGCCATCACCGTCGCCACCTACCTGCGCTGGCCGGCCGACACCCTGGGCTGGCTGGTCGCCGACGCCAGCACCGCCGCCGCCGCGGCCACCCGCTACTGGCAGGTGCGCGACATCCCCCTCGCCGTCAGCGACCCCGCGAACCCGCGGCCCTTGCCGCACCCGCTGCGCGGCGAACTACGACTGGAGAACGTCCACTACCGCCACCCCCAGGGCAGTGACGCCATCCTGCGCGGCATCGACCTCACCGTGCCCCCGGGCACCACCCTCGCGCTCGTCGGCGCCACCGGCTCCGGCAAGAGCACCCTGGTCTCCCTGCTGACCCGCCTGGACGACCCCACCGGCGGACGCATCACCCTCGACGGCACCGACCTGCGCGACCTCGGCCTCGACGACCTGCGCTCGGCGGTCACCTGCGCCTTCGACGACCCCGTGCTGTTCTCCGGCACCGTCCGGCACAACGTCGCCCTCGGCCTGCCGGACGGCACCCACGACGACGAGAGCGTCCACGCGGCACTGCGCGTGGCGCACGCCGACGGCTTCGTCGCGGCCCTGCCCGAAGGACTGGACACCCGCATCGGCGAGGAGGGCACCGGCCTGTCCGGCGGACAGCGCCAGCGCCTGGCACTGGCCCGCGCCGTACTCCCCGGACCCGCCGTTCTCGTCCTCGACAACGCCCTGTCCGCCCTCGACGTGCACACCGAGCGCGAGGTCGAGGCCGCCCTGCGCACCGTACTGGGCCAGGTCACCACCGTCCTCGTAGCCCACCGCCCGGCCACCCTGCGCCTGGCGGACCGGGTCGCGCTCATCGCCGACGGACGCGTGGCCGCCACCGGGACCCACGACGAGCTGATGGCCACCCACGCCGCCTACCGCGACCTGCTCGAATCCCCGGTGACCGCCTCCGCGGTACCGGACGGCACCCCGCGCAACGGCACCGCACGGAAGGTCCGGGCCCGATGACCGACGACACCGCCACCGCCGCCCGGCCGCGCACCCAGGACACGCCCGGCGGTCCGGCGGACACCGACTCCGACCGGCTGCTGCGCGACCGCCGCAACCGTCTGCTGCGCACCTTCCTGCGGCCCGAGAAGCGCCGGCTGGCCCTCGCCGTCGGCCTGGCCCTGCTGGAGAACCTCAGCAGCCTCATCACCCCGCTCCTGATCGCCGCCGCCATCGACCGCGGCCTGCCCGCCGCGACGGACGGCGACTGGGGCCCCCTCACCACCTACGCCTCGCTGGCCCTGACGGCGGGCCTGGCCACCGCGACCCTCAAGTACGGCTTCCTGCGCTACTCCGGCGCCATCGCCCAGAGCCTGCTGTTCCACCTGCGGCACCGCACCTTCGGCCACGCCCTGCGGCTGCCGCTGTCCTTCCACGAGGCGTCCCCCTCGGGCAGCGTCGTCGCCCGCCTGTCCAGCGACGTCGAATCCGTCGAGGAAGTCCTGGAAATGGGGCTGGACGGACTGTTCTCCGCCCTGTTCTCCATGGTCGGCATCATCACCGTGATGATCTGGCTGGACCTGCCGATGGCCGCCGTCGTCCTCGCGCTCTTCGTCCCCCTGTACCTGCTCACCCGCTGGTTCCGACGCCGCTCGCGCGCCGCCTACCGGCGCACCCGGGGCGCCACCGAGCACATCGTGCGGCACACCGGCGAGGCGTACAACGGCATCAAGGCCGTCCAGGCCTTCCGCAAGGAGCACGACAACGCCGCCGAACTGCGGCGGCTGGACACCGGCTACGCCACGGCGCGCGCCGCCTCCGGACGCGTCAGCGCCATCTTCAGCGGCGGCGTCAAACTGATCGGCAACCTCTCGCTCACCCTGCTGATGGCCCTCGGCGCCGTCCGCATCGCCCACGGGCAGCTGGAAGCCGGCACCCTCGCCGCGTTCCTGCTCTACGTCCACCGCCTCTACGACCCCATCGACGAACTGGCCTCCTTCGCCAACGCCTTCTCCGCCGCCTCGGCCGGACTGGAGCGCATCGGCCTGCTCTTCCACGCCCCCGACACCCTCCCCGGACCGGACCGGCCGGTGTCCCTGCCGGCCGTGGCCGCCCCCGGCCGGGTCCGCTTCGAGGACGTGCGCTTTTGCTACGCCCCCGGATCGCCGTACGTCCTGGACGGCGTGAGCCTGGACCTCGCTCCCGGGCAGACCGTCGCCCTCGTCGGGACCACCGGCGCCGGGAAGTCCACGCTCGCCAAGCTCCTGGCGCGGCTCTACGACCCGGCGGACGGCCGGATCACCGTGGACGGGGTGGACCTGCGCGACGTCGCCGACCCCGAACTGCGCACCCACATCGCCCTGATCCCCCAGGAGCCGTTCCTGTTCTCCGGCAGCGTGGCCCACAACATCGCCCTGGGCCGCCCGGACGCCACGCCCCAGGAGATCCGCCAGGCGGCACGGGCCGTCGGCGCGCACACCTTCATCGCCGCCCTGCCCGACGGCTACGACACCGACGTACGCAAACGCGGGGCCGGACTCTCCGCCGGACAGCGCCAACTCGTCGCGCTGGCCCGCACGATGCTCGCCGCGCCGCGCGTCCTCGTCCTCGACGAGGCCACCTCCAGCATGGACGCCCCCTCCGAGCGCGCCGTCCACACCGCGCTCGACCGGGTGCTCACCGGCCGCACCGCACTGATCATCGCGCACAGTCTGACCACGGTCGCCATCGCCGACCGCGTGCTGGTGCTGGAGGACGGCGCCGTCGTCGAGGACGGGCCGCCCGCGGTCCTGGCCACCGGCGACGGCCCCTTCGCCCGGCTGCACCGCAGCTGGCTGTCGGCCACCGACCGGCGCGCCCACCACCCCTCGGACCACTGACGAAAGGCATCGCATGGAGCGCCTGCGGGGACCCTCGCCGCTGGAGAACACCGCCGCCCGCCACCCGGCACCGCTCGGCCCCGCCCACCGCGACGGCCTCGGCCCCGAAGCCGCCGACCGCGTCTGGGACGTCTGCGTCATCGGCAGCGGGGCCAGCGGCGCGGTGGCCGCGGACCGCCTGGTCCGCCAGGGCCTGGACGTCCTCATGATCGAAGAGGGCTTCCGGCTCGCCCCGCACGTCGGCCTCGACGAGGCCGAGTCCCTGAGCCGGCAGGCCCTCGCCCGCGACGACGACGGGAACTGGACCGACGAGGGCTGGCCCTGGACCACCTCCAACCTCGGCGGCGGCACCGTCTATTACGGAGGCGCCTCCTTCCGCTACCGGCCCTTCGACTTCGACCCCGGCGAACTCGTCCACACCGACGGCGTGGACGTCCGCTGGCCCTACACCCTCGCCGACCTCGCCCCCTACTACGAAGTGCTCGAACGCCGCCTCGGCGTGTGCGGCGGCGACGCGCCCGGCACCGCCCGCGGCAGCCGCCACAGCCGGGGCCCCGCCCACCAGCCCTCCCCGGCCGCCCGCGTCCTGCGCGCGGCGGGCGAGTCCCTGGGCTACCGCCCTTTCCCCACCCCTTTGGCCATCAACCGCGACCCCCACGACGGCCGGGCGGCCTGCAACCGCGACTCCCTGTGCGTCAGCCATCTGTGCCCCACCGGCGCCAAGGGCGACGTCGTCTCGGTCTTCCTCGCACCCCTCGCCGCCCACCCCAACTTCGCCCTGCGCACCGGGGTCCGCGCCCTGCGCCTGGAACAGGACCGCTCCGGCGAGGTCGCCGCGGTGCGCTGCCTGGACCGGCAGACCGGCCAGGCGCACCGGATACGCGCCCGTGTCCACGTCGTGGCCTGCAACGCCATCCAGAGCGCCGCCCTGCTGCTGCGTTCGCGCACTCCGTACTCACCCGACGGCGTCGGCAACCACTCCCACATGGTCGGCCGTGGCCTGTGCATGAAGCTCAGCGAGTACGTGAGCGGCACGGTGGACGCCGAGCCCGCCGTCCTCGCCGACCCCCGCACCAACACCGGCCCCTTCTCCACCGTGGCCTTCCTCGACCACTACCTCGACCCCGACTGCCCCAGCGGATTCGGCGGCCTGATCTACGAGTCCAAGCGCGACCAGCAGCACAAACTCGTCCACGACGCCCTGGAACTCAGGATCGAGACGATCCTCGCCGACCACCCCAGCCTCGACAACCGCGTGGGACTCTCCGAGCATCTCGACGAGGACGGCATGCCGGCCGTGGTCATCGACTACACCCCCGACCCCCGCGACCTGGACCGGCTGCGCTACATGACCGGACGCTGCGAACGCCTGCTGCGCACGGCCGGCGCCCGCGGCATCCGCCGCCGGAGCACCGGCTTCACCCAGGGCAGCTCCCATCTGCACGGCACCTGCCGGGCCGGCCACGACCCGGCCCGCTCCGTGGTGGACGCCTGGGGACGCGTCCACTCCGCGGACAACGTCTACATCGTGGACGGCAGCTTCATGCCGTACCCGGGTGGCCTCAACCCCACCCTCACCATCCAGGCCCACGCCCTGCGCACCAGCAGGGCCATCGCCTCCCACCTGGCGGCCGACCGCGCCGCCCACGTGTGACCCGGCACGCAAGAGGAGACACCGATCATGGAACCTGTCGTATGGCCGCCGCGCACCCGGCGCATCCGCACCTACCGCAACATCGTCATCGACGGCGCCTGCAACCTGCGCTGCACCTACTGCGAAGTCAAGGCCATCAAGGTCGACCAGGTCGCCACCAACGCCTCCCTGGACAAGATCTTCGAGCGGTACGAGCCCGGCAACACGCTCTTTCGCGTGGAGTCCAACGGTGAGATCGCCCTCTACCCCAAGATCCTCGACCACCTCCAGCGCCGCGCCGCCGAGGGCTGGCACATCGAGGTCCTGAGCAACGGCACCCGCCTGCCGCGCTGTCTGGAGGGCCGCGAGAACCTGATGTGGGTCTTCTCCGTCGACGGCCACACCGCCCGGATGAACGCCAAACGCGGACTGTCCCAGGAACAGGTCGACCGCATCGTCGACACCGCCGTCGAGCTGGACGCCGAACTCCAGATGGTCTACCACGACCAGAGCCTGGAGGAGGTCAACGAGTTCATCGACCTGCTGTCCTCCCGCAACTACAAGGGCCTGCTGCACTTCATGCCGCTGCTGGCCTTCAAGGGCCGCCCGCTGACCGTCAACCTGCGCTACGAGGACCTGCACCCCGCCGAGTTCCTCGCGCCGTCCGAGTACTTCCGCCGCTGGAACCACATCTTCGAGACCGGCAAGCGCGACGCGGTCTGCGACCAGATCTCCAACGGCTACAACTACTCGGTCTCCGACGACCGCATCGAGATGGTCAAGTGCGACTGCTACTCGGTCCCCAAGCACCTGTACCACGACTTCGGCGACGTACGGGAGTTCGACAACTGGCCCTGCGGCACCTGCATCGCCAACCAGGAGTTCAACAACTCCCGCCCGCGGATGCAGGTCCCCGAGGGCCGGATCACCCTGCCCCTCGTATGACCACCGCACAGCGGTTCGTGCTGGTGCGCCATGCCCAGGCCGCCGTCAACGTCCTCGACGACGACGACCTCATGACCACCCACGACGCCGACGCCGACCTCACGCCGCTGGGGGAGGAGCAGGCACGGGCGCTCGCCGGACACCTGGCGGGCGACCGCGCCGCCTGGCCGGGCCCGCCCGGCGCGCGCGGCTACCACCTCTACACCAGCCCCCAGTTGCGCGCTCGGCGCACGGCCGAGCCGCTGGCCGGCCGCCTGGGCCTGGCCGCCGTCCCCGACCCGCGGCTGGCCGAGGCGCGCGCCCCACACCGCTTCCCGCGACCGCTGCGGGTGCGGGAATGGGACGCCGTCCTGGAAGAGCGGCTGCGGCGCACCGGCGAGGAGATCGCCGGCGTCGAGAGCTGGACGGCGCAGCGCGCGCGGGTCCGGCGGTTCCTGCGCGAACGCTGCGGGAACCGGCCGGGCGCTGGATTCGTGCTGGTCTCCCACGCCGAGACCATCCAGGCGCTGCTGCTGGAACTCCTGGGCCTGGACGACTCCGTCCTGCTCTCGGCCCGCTTCAAGGTCAGCAACACCGGCGTGTTCATCGTCGACAGGGCCGTGGACGTCACCACGGACGGAACGGAGCAGCCATGCGGCTTCCTGGTCGTGGCCAACTCGAAGACCCACCTGGCGCGGACGGCGTGAGCGGCCCACCGGTGCCCGGCCGGACGGCCGACGGCAGCGGCCCGCCGTCGTCCTCAGCCCCCCGGGCCCTGTTCGAGATCTACGACGAGGGCTTCGCCTGCGACACCTGGGGCGGCGTGGAGACCGCCCTGTGGAGCCTCGCCGAAGGCCTGCGCGCCCACGGCGTACAGGCGGACTTCTACCTCTCCTCCGAGGGCGCCGACCTGGAAGCGCTCGCGGAGCGGGTGGCCCGGGAGCGCACGGACGCGGTCTTCCCCCTGGTGGAGAGCGCCCTGTTCCGGGGCGATCAGTGGCGGCGGCTTCCCGCGCTGCACCGGCGGGTGGCCCGTATCTGGCACGATGTCAGCCACCTGACGTCCGACCTCACCACCCCGCCGCCGTGCCCGGCGCACACCCCCGGCGCGGCACCGGCCCAGGACGCGGGCTGCCCGGCCACGCCGGCCCATCCGGACGGGCCCATGCGCGAGGTCTTCCTGCGCGACCTGCCCTGGACCCGCTGCTTCCCCGACCGCACGTACATCCCCTGGGCGGCCGACCACCTGCCCGCCGAGAGCCTGCGCGACGTCGGCGGCCCCGTCGTCATCCAGCTCGGCAAGACCCCCGTCGAGGACGCCGAACGCTGCCTGACACGGCTCCTGGAGGCCCGGCTGCCGGTCCGGGTGGTGTTCGCCACCTGGTCGCGGCAGGGCCGGGCCGCCCGCGAGCTGGTCCACGAGCGGGCCGCGTCCGGCGGCATCGAGGTGTTCGACACCTACGACATCCGTACGGACTGGAAGCGGGTCTACGGGGGAGCGCGGCTGTTCGTGCTGCCCTCCGTCTTCCACGAGACCTTCAACTTCGCCGCGGCCGAGGCCGTCCAGCTCGGCCTGCCCGTCGCGACCCTCGGCGACTGCGGGGCGCTGCCCGGCTTCGCCTCGCTGACCGCCGCCACCATCGGGGACCTGATGGACCGGGTCGTCGCGGAAGGCGCGTCGGTACGGCCCCTGCCGCGCTCGCTCACCGGCTGGGACGAGGTCGCCCACCGCTACGCGCGGCTCATCACCACGACCGGGGACCGCGCCCGGCACGAGGAGGCGCAATGCCGGACCTGATCACCGAACTGCGCGAACACCGCACCCTGCTGATCGCCCCGCACCCGGACGACGTGGCCTACTCCTGCGGCGGCGCGCTCGCGGCCTGCGCCGGAGCCGCGCGCGCCGTCCTGCTGACCGTCTTCACCCGCTCCGCCTGGGCCCTGCCCAAACGGCTGCGCGCGGCGGGCCCGGACGTGATCAGCGCCCGGCGGCGGGAGGAGGAACTGCGCTACTGCCGTGCCCGCGGACTGGAACGCTACGTGCCGCTGGGCCTGGACGACGCGAGCCTGCGCGGCTACGACGACGACACGGAGATGACGGCGGACCCGGCGGCCGACCCGGCGCGCGAGCACATCGCCCGAGTGGTCGCGGAAGCCGTCCGTGACCTGCGGCCCGACCTGCTGCTGGCGCCCGCAGCCGTCGGCGGGCACGTCGACCACCGCCTGGTGCACGACGCCGTACGGGAGTC
Source organism: Streptomyces sp. NPDC059788 (assembly GCF_042732265.1). Taxonomy (NCBI): domain Bacteria; kingdom Bacillati; phylum Actinomycetota; class Actinomycetes; order Kitasatosporales; family Streptomycetaceae; genus Streptomyces; species Streptomyces sp. NPDC059788. The sequence continues at coordinate 124,369 of NZ_JBHWHY010000014.1, forward strand.
GGCGCACGACGGCGTGCGGCGCCTCTACTACGAAGACCTCCCCTACGCCGCCCACCAGGCGCCCGCGGACATGGAGAAGACGCTCACGGTGGAGCGCGGACTCGTCCCGTACGCGACCACCGACGTGTCGCACGTCTTCCAGGAGAAGGTGCGCGGCATGTACGTCTACGGCAGCCAGACGGACGAGGAATGCGTCCGCGAAGTGACCCTGCACGCGCGGCGGACGGCCGGGAGCGCACCCGGCGGCCGTGCCGAACGGGTGTGGGCACCGGCCCCCGCCGGCCGGGCCCGGTGAACCGCCCCCGCCTCACGTGCCACTTCGGGCCCGGCCGCCGCACAGCGGCCGGGTCAGCGCACGTCGGCCACGTAACGGGCCAGGGTGTCCAGGTCCTCCCGGATGCGCCGCGCGGCAGCGGCGTCCGGCGCGGGGCAGCGCCGCAGCCACGACTTCACGTTCCACCACAGGGCCTCACCGGCCAGGTCCAGCGCGGCGTCCAGGAGGGCGTCGTCGGCCAGTGCCGCACGCAGCTCGTCCAGACACGCCCCGTCCAGCCGGTTCTCGACCACGAACGAGGCGATCTCGGACTCCAGCGACCCGACCCCGCCCCAGACCCAGTCCAGCCCGAACCGGCGCACGGCCACCGGCTCGTGCGCCCCGGCAGGCACCTTCACCCGCCAGTGCCAGCCCTGGTGCGAGTACGGCAGCGACGTCCGCAGCAGGCGGCCCCGGATGCCGCCCAGCTCCGCCCGGCGGGGCAGGTGCCGGCCGAGCCAGGCCCCGTCCACCGGCAGCGGCCCGTCCAGCCGGTCCCGCAGCCGCCGCAGGGCGCCGTCCAGCCGGTCCCTGGGATCGTGCACGACGGCCCGGTCCACCTCGCCCAGCCCGCCCAGGGCCTCCAGCCCCCGCCAGTAGCGGACCACCGCGTCCAGCGCCCGGCGGCGCCACGGCCCGGACGGCCCGGACAGCGCGGGACCCAGCGGGAGCAGGCCCGGCTCGTGCGCCGTGACGAGATAGCCGTCGAGGTGATGGCGCACGGGCGGCAGGAACTCGCCCAACGCGTCCAGTACTTGGGCGCACCCCGCGCCGTGCGGACCCGTACCGGCGAACCGGAAGTGGTACGCGCCGCCCTCCCCGGAATCCGTGACCAGCGAGAACGGCCGGTTGCGGGGGCTGATGCGGCGCGGCCCCGGCCCGGCCGCCGCGCCGTCCGCGTCCGCAGCGGAACCGGCCGGCGGACCGTAGCGCTCATGGAACGGGCCCCGGAAGGGGACGTGCCGGTAGGGCGTCCCGTCGGCGGGGAGGACACCGTGAGCCCTGGCGCGGGCCGTCAGCCGGTCCGCGTCGGCGGGGGCGAGCGACTGCCACAGCCGGGGCGGCGCGGTGCGCACCGGCGAGGTCTCCACCACGGGCCGCAGGCCGTCTTCGTCCAGGTGGTACACGCGCCCGGGGGAGGCGAACACGATGTCGCGCGCGGCCGGGAAGCGCCGCCGCAGGGCGTCGCGCACGGCGCGGGCGGTGTTCCCGGTATCCGGCTGGTCGTCCACGGCGACGACCGTCGTCCCCGGCGGCAGCGCCCGCGGCAGCCGGTCCGTCTCCGTCGGCACCAGCTCGGCGCGCCCCGCCCGGCGCAGCGGACGCAGCGTCGTCCAGGCGGCGGCCTGACGCCCCCGCGCGGCGACGGCAGCGGCCCACAGCGGAGCCAGGTAGGAGCCGCCCGTACGCACCCCCACCACGAACACCGGCCCGTGGGGCACCGTTTCCCGCAGCCACGTCGTGGCCTGGCCGTGGACCGGCGACAGGTCGGCGAGGTCGTACGCGTAGCACTCGGGCGTCTTCCAGTCCGTCGCGTGCCGCAGCAGCGCCTCCGCCGTCGCGTCGTCCCGGGCCGCCCCGGCACGCCACAGCGCGGCGGTCTGCGCCACGGCGGAGGCCATGGCGTGCTGGAGGAAGGCGGCCGAGGGTACGGAGGCCTCCTGCCCGGGGGCGTCCGCCACGGCCGCCGCCAGAGCCAGGCACGCCCGCCGGACCTCGTCCAGGAGCGCGTGCGCCGCAGCCGGGGCGGCCCGGCACGCGGCCGTGTCGGCGAGGATCTGCTCGACGAAGCAGGCGCAGGCGTACCGGGCCTCCGGGCCGCCGTCCCGCACGATGTGCTCCAGGAACGCCCGGTGCAGCGGCGGCAGTACGGGCGCGGCGGGGGGCGCGGCGGCGCCGTCCGGAGACGGGGTGACGCCGGACGGTGGCGGGGCGCCGCCGTCCGTTCCGAGGAAGGCCGGAGTGCCGCCTCCGTCTCCGTAGGTGAACCGCTCGTCGGTGGTCCGCACGATGTCCCCTCTCCCCGCTTCGTCCGACCCTTGATTCCGGCTCAGGTTTCCGGAGTTTTGTTTTCCGGCCTTTCGCGCTCCGGTACCTTTCGCGGCCGTTCGGGCCACGACTGTGTCCGGGACGCGGACTTCCGATCAATAGCACGCCAGGAAAAGGACCGACAATGACGCGAAATTCCTCCACGCTGGCCGAAAAGCCGACCTGCCCCAAGGACGCGGAAGGCAATCCCCGGATATTCACCGCGGCGCGCGGCGCGCGGCTGACCGACAGCTTCGGCAAGGAGTGGATCGACTTCGACAACGCCCGGGGTTCGGTCGTCCTGGGCCACGGGGACCCCGAGATCGCGGCGGCGGTCGCCCGCGCCGCCACCGGCGCGGCCGGCACCGCCACCGGCTGGAGCCCGCTGGTCGACACCGTCGCCGAGCGGCTGCTCGCGCTGTGCGGCGGCGAGGTCGTCGGCCTCTTCCGCACCGGCACCTCGGCCGTGCGCGCCGCCGTGCTGGCGGTGCGCGAATCCGTCGGCCGGCCCCTGGTCCTCAGCTCCGGCTACCACGGTTACGACCCCATGTGGCAGCCGCCGCACGCGCCGCTGGAGCCCAACGCGGACGGGATCATCGACTTCTTCTACGACCTCGACCTGCTGGCCGGGCTGTTGCGGGACCGCGACCGGATCGCCGCCGTGGTCGTCTCGCCCGACCACATGCACCTGACGCCGGGCTGGTACGCGCGGGCGCGCGCCCTGCTCGCCGACGCGGACGTCCCGTTGATCGTGGACGAGGTCAAGGTGGGCCTGCGCTACGGCCCCGGGCTGTCCACGGCTGACCTGCTGGACGCCGACGTGTGGGTGGTCGCCAAGGGCATGGCCAACGGTTACCCGACGGCGGCGGTCGGCGGCTCCCGCGCCCTGCTCAGGCCGCTGCGCGAGGTGTCCTACACCTCCTTCTTCGAGCCCACCGTCCTGGCCGCGGCCGACCGCACCCTCGCCCGTATGGCCACGGGCGCCCCCCAGCGGACCGTGCGCGAGGCGGGCGAACGCTTCCTCACCCACGCCCGCAAGGCCCTCGCCGGGGCCGGGCTGCCGGTGGAACTGGCCGGTGACGGCTCGTTCTTCCAGTTCGTGGCCGCCACGCGGGAGCTGGAGAAGGCCCTGTGGCGGGCGACGGAGGACGAAGGGCTGCTGTTCTACCGGGGCGACAACCAAGCAGTCTCCGAGGCGTTCGGGCCGGACGTCCTGGACGACGCCGAAGCCCGCTTCACCCGCGTGTGCGACCGGCTGGCGCCCTACGCCTCGGACATCCCGGTGGGCGAGGCGGCCCGCTACGAGGCGGCCTGGAACGTCATCGACGGACTGCGCGAGGCCGAGCGGGACGAACGGACCACCCGGGAGTGGATCAGCCGCCTTCTGGACGACTGACGGGCCGTAAGCCGTCGGGGGCCGGCGGAGGACGAAAGGCATCGGAAGGGCATGGAAATCGGGCCGCCGGAAATTCTCCGGGCCCGGTGGGAACGTACCGCGTTCCCGCCGAGCCCGTAATTCCGGTCCGGCCCGTATCCTCGGCCCGCCGCCCGTCAATTGTCACCGTGGCCCGGTCGCGGGCCACGGAATTCCCCAGCCGTGCTGCCGCGGAAAGGACCGGACCGGCATTACGGAAACGCGCTCAGCGCAGCCCGAGCGCCCTGGTGATGGTCGTGAACAGCTCCGTCTGGTCGGTGACCCCTTCGACCCGCTCGGCATACGGGCCCTGGGCGGCGATGCGGACCTGGGTGCCGGTGTGCTCCTGGCCGTCCTCCGGGGTGTCGGTGGTGGCGTAGCTGACCTTGAGTCGGCTGCCCTCGTCGGTGACGAGCGTCGCGGACAGGCCGGGCGGACTGGCCTCCAGGGGCACGATCTGGCTGCTGTGGCCGTGGTCGGCGGTGGTGATCACCAGTGTGCCGGGGTGCCGGGCGGCGTAGTCGCGGGCGACCTTGACGGCCCGGTCGAAGGCGGCGGTCTCGCCGATCTGGCCGCAGGGGTCCGCCTCGTGGTCCTGCTTGTCGATGGACGCGCCCTCCACCTGGAGGAAGAAGCCCCGGTCCGCGCCGCCGCCCGCCCGTGCCCTGCCCTCCAGCAGTTCGAGGGCCTTGGCGGTCTGCTGCCCGAGGGACGGGGTCCCGGCGGGGCGCTTCGGGTTGGCGGTGACGCAGCGCTGCGGCGCGGTGCCGCCGGCCGCCGCGGGCCTGCCCGTCCACTCCACGGGGACCTCACCGGGCGCGAACAGCCCGAGGATCGGCCGGTCCGGGGTGGCCGTGCGCAGCCCGCGGGCATCGGTGACCACCCGGTAGCCGAGCTTCTCGGCCTGCCGGGTCACGGTCATGCCCCGGTACGGGCCCTGGGTGATCTTCTGGTCGAAGCGCTGCCTGCCGCCTCCGAGCAGCACGTCGGGCCGCAGGCGTACGGACTGTTCGGCGATCGAGCCGGGGCCGCCCCGGGCGATGGTGTCGCGCGGACAGAGCTCCATGTCGGCCGGGCCCTGGCAGTCGCGATCGGTGGCGTGCGCGGCCATCGCGGCGGGGGTGGCGTCGGTCAGTTCGGCGGTGGTCACGGACCCGGTCGCGAGGCCCTTGGCCCGGGCCAGTTCGAGGATCGTGGGCAGTGCGGTGTCGGTTCCGGGCGTCTTGGATATCCGGCCGTTGACGGTCTTGTGCCCGGTCGCCCAGGCGCTGGCGCTCGCGGCCGAGTCGGTGACGTAGTCCGGACGGCCCCGGCTGTCGACCGAGTACGTCGTGTACGTACCGGTCGACGGGAAGTGGTCCATGTTCAGCCGCCCGCCCGCGCCCACCGTGTAGTCGCGGGCCAGCGTGATCTCCGAGTCGCCCATGCCGTCGCCGATCAGCAGGATCACGTTCCGCGCCGCCCGCGGGCCCGTGCCACCGGCCCCGGCTCCGTCGGCGGTGGCCGAGGTCAGCGCGGGGACGGCCGCCGCGACGAGCAGCGCGACGGCCGCCCGGGTGAGCCGGCGGCGCGGGGAACGGGCGCGTGGTGCCGGTGCTTTCATCGTGCCGGACCTCCGTCTTCACGGGGCCGTGGGCGACCCGGTGAGGCTTGTCAACAACAGCGGATGGAATGCTGAGTGAGCGTACGCCAGATGATGGATGCGTTGTCAACAAGGGTGAACGATGGTATTGATGAGCACGGTAAGTTGCCCGCTAAAGCGGGTGTCCGGGTCGGTACGGGACCTTCTTCGGTAAGGGCGGCGCATGGGTGACAACGCATCGGCATCTGACCAGGCCGGTCGCCCGCTGGTGCGCAAGTTCGACCAGCGGCTCAACGAACTCATCGCGGCCCTGCACCCCGACGAACGCAAGCGTCCCGGCTACGCCCGGCTCGCCAAGGAGATCCGCGAGGCCACGGGAGGCACGATCTCCGGCACGTACCTGTGGGAACTGGCCACGGGCAAGAAGCGCAACGTCACCCTGGAACAGCTCGACGTCCTCGCCGAGTACTTCGGCGTACCGCCCGAGTACTTCCTCAGCGAAGAGGTGGCCGAGCGCGTCAGTTCCCAGCTCAAGCTCGCCACCGCGCTGCGCGACGCCCGGGTCCGCAACCTCGCCCTGCGGGCCGACGGCCTGTCGCCGGCCACCCTGGACGCGCTGCTGGTCATGGTGAACGAAGCCCGCAAGGTGCAGAACCTGTCGTCCGTCGACGACCACTCGGACGACAGTGGGACCGCGAACGGCAGTGGGGCCGGGAGCGGCTGAACCACCGTGCCGGGCGCGGGCCGGCACGAGGCACGATGGCCGCCGGCGCCTGAAGGGGCGCCACGCATGGGGAGGCTGTGGATGCATCAGGGAGGCGGAGGGTGTGGCACGTCACGACGTGACCCGGCCCGGCGGACAGGGGCGGCACGGCCGATAAGGCCGGGGCCGCCCACGGGCATGACGGCGCCGTCCGGCGCGACGGGCTGACCCGGGGCACCCCCGTACGGGCCGGTACGTCGGCAGCACCGGTCCGGCCGGTCGCCCAGGCCGATCCGCTGTACGGCACCCGCCTTCCGGGCGGGCCCGTCGCGCTGCCCGCGGACCGGACGGCCGACGCCAGTCCCCTCGCACCCACCTCGCAACCACCGCCGTTGCCCACGGAAGGGCCGACAGGAACCCCCCATGCCATACCGGTATGTCCAACTGCGCCGTCGTTGCCAGCAGAAGCTGGACCAGTTCGACCTTCCCCGCTCCTTCTCGATGGACGCCTTATGCGACAGCGTCTCCCGGCAGCGCGGCCGCCCGCTGTACCTGCACCCGCTGCCGGACCAGGCCGCCGCGGCCGGCGCCTGCGGCCTGTGGCTCGCGACCGCCACGGACGACCACATCTTCTTCGAGCGGCACACCGTACGGCTCCATCAGGAGCACATCGTGCTGCACGAGATCGGGCACATGCTGTTCGACCACCACGCCGTGGACACCCGCACCGGCTCCGCGATCCTGCCCGACCTCTTCCTCGACCTCGACCCGCGTCTGGTCCGGCGCCTGCTCGCCCGCACCAACTACAGCACGCGCCAGGAGCAGGAGGCCGAGATGCTCGCCAGCCTGATACGCGCCGGGGACCACGGGCCCGGCCGGGAACGGGACGGGGTGCTGCGCAACCTCGGCGCCGCCCTCGGCGTGGGCGACCGCTGGTGACCACCGAACTGACGGTCACCGGCCTGTGCTGCCTGTGGAGCGCGGTCCTCCTGCGCTGCCGCTCGGCCGTCCGCTCTCCGCACCAGCGCGGCCTGTGGCTGGCCGTCGTCACCGCCGCCGTGGCCATGACCATGGACCTGCCCGCCGTCGACGACTTCCTTGAGGACCGCACCGGCCTCGGGCACCTGAACCACCTGGTGCGGGACGTGTTCGGGGTGCTGTCCGCCGGCGCCGTCCTGCGCTTCGTGGCGACCTCGGGAAACCGCCGGTACGGCAAGGGGGTGTACGTGGCGGTCGCCGCCATGACGGCGACGCTGATCACCCTGGACCTGCTCGCCGCCCCGCACGACGAACACACCGCGCACGGCGCCAGGTCGGCGGCCGAGACCATCGCGTACTGGCTGATCCTGATGACGATGCACCTCCTCGCCGGAGCCCTGTGCTTCCGGCTGTGCTGGCGCTACGCGGGGCGCACCGAAAGCCGCTCGCTCAGGCTGGGCCTGCGGCTGTTCGGCTGGGGCACCGCCTCCGCCGGGCTCTTCTGGGCGGGCCACTTCTTCCTGTTCCTCCTCGGCGCCGGGCAGTCGGTCCCCTGGCTGCGGCTGCTGATGGTCGTACAGGGCGTTCTGTGGGGGGCGGCCATCCTCCTCCCGGTCGTCGTCACCTCCGCCGGCGCCGTCGGACACATCGGGACGGTGTGGCGGCTGTGGCCGCTGTGGCGGCACCTGGTCGACGCCGCGCCGCACGTCGCCCTGATGAAGCCCCGCAGCCGCCTGCTGGAACTCCTGCGGCCCCGGCATTCCTGGCGCCTCCTCGGCTACCGCAAGGTCATCGAGACCCGCGACGCCATCCTCGGCCTGCGCGGTTACGCCGGTCCCGCCGTACCCGGCCTCGCCCGCCGCTACACGGTCACCGCCGGCCTGGCCGACGGGGAGGCGGACGTGGTGGCCCTGGCCTGCGAGCTGAGCGAGGCACGCCGCGCCAAACTCGCCGGACTGCCCCGGCGGACGGCCCCGGAAGGCTCGTTCGGCGCGGACAGCTGCGACCTCGACGACGAGACCGCCTTCCTGCTCCGCCTGGCCCGTGCCTACCGCTCGCCCCACGTACGGCGGTTCCACCTCTACATGGCGGTCCAGGACCTGGCGGCCCACAGCCCGCAGGATCGTTTCCCCGGCGGCGGCGGACACCCGCCGACGCGCTCCGCGTCCTGAACGCGCCGCCGGGCCGGGCCGGGACCGCACCGGCACCGACGCCGGCCCGCGCCCGCCCGGGGAACCCCTCGGGACGGACGCGGACCGGCGTCACCGGCTCAGCCCCCGGTGCGCGCCCGCGCCGCGCGGAACAGCGGATGCGCCTCGTCCACCTTGGAACGGACCGGCGCCCGGAAGCGGGCCCCGCCGCCGACCCGGCCCAGGGCACCGGCGATGGCCTCCTCCTGGACCCCGGAGAAGCCCTCGGGGACGGTCTCCAGGTCCGCCACGAGCCGGTCGAGGACGCCCGCGCCGAGGACATCGGCGTACCGGTGCACCAGGTACTGCTTGCAGCGCCGGAAGACCTTGGGCCGGTCCGCCAGCCCGGCCGCCACCGCGGCGGCGTTGTCCGCCCGCAGCAGGGCGGCGGGCGTGTGCCGCAGCAGAGCCCCCGCGAGGCCCGTGAGCGACGCGGCCTCCTTGTCGTCGCACCCGGCGGCGAGACGGTCGCGCACGTCCCGGCGGCGCAGCAGGCTCGTCGCCAGCAGGTCCGCCCACGGGCGGCCGCCCTCCCGCAGCACCTCGGCGGACTCCTCGGGCCACAGCGCGGCGGCCGTCAGGGTGAGCTGCTGGGCCCGGACGAACAGGGTGTTCCAGGTGTCCGGGGTCCGTTCCCGGGCCAGCTCCTCCCACAGGGTGTCCATACGGGTGAACGTGGCGGCGCCCCCTTCGCGGACCGCGCGCGCCACCTCCGTACGCGTCGCCCCGTCCAGGCAGACGGCCGGCATCGCGGTGCCCAGCGGCAGCGACTCCACGGCCTCGTACTGGTCGGAGTCGTCCAGTTCGCGGCGGTAGGCGACCAGGCCCGTGAAGTACTCCTTCCACACGTCGTCAGCGAACGCCTCGTCGAGCCCGGCGACCTCCTCGTTCTCCACGTAGGAGAAGTCGAACGAGGCGTCGAGCATCGTGCGCAGCAGCTCCAGCGCCAGCCGCATACGCGCATAGGTGAAGCGGTCGGCGCCGCTCGGACGCACCTCGATGCGCAGCGTCCAGGTCCCCGCCAGCAGCAGCTTGTCGGCGCGCAGGACCAGGTCGGGGAACCAGTCGCCGAAGCGGCGCAGCAGCACCGTGAACGCCAGCAGACGCCCGGTCTCGCCCTCCTCCACCCCCGGCTGCTCGCTCCACTCGACCTCGATCCGGTCCGGCCGGAACAGCAGGCTGGCCTTGTGGATCGACAGCGGGATCTCCAGCTCGAAGCAGTCACGCGTGAAGCGCAGCAGCTTGTTGCCGCCCCGGCAGAAGCGGTCACAGAACCGGTGCAGCTCGACGAGGCGGCCGGGGGCCTGCTCGACGGGGAAGCGCTCCAGCCGGGACAGCAGCCACTGGTGCAGGAGGTTGTGGAGCTGGTGCGGATTGTCCGGCGCGACCGAGTCGCCCGCACCGGCCGCCGCGAGGTCCACCACCAGCCTGGGCTGGGTGAAGTGCTCGATCGTGAAGTCGGTGTGCGGTTGCCCCGCGCGCCACTTCGCGATCCACTCCCGGAAGACCGCGACGGCGCGCCGCTCGTCCTCGGCGAGGCCGCCGGCCGCCGCGGCGTCCAGCCAGGCGGCCATCACGTCCAGGTACATCCCGTACAGGAACGGTTCGGGCCGGTCCACGAGCTGGAGCAGGATCTTCTTCAGCGCCGCGTCGTAGACCTCCACCAGGTCGGAGTGGACGAGGTCCAGCAGCGGCCGGGTCCCGGACGTCCAGTGGCCGCCCCCGACGAAGGCCCGGTAGGCGTCGTTCAGTTCGCGGGCCCGGTCGGTGGCCCCGCCCAGACCGGCCGCGGCCGTGAACGTGCTCTCGCACTCCTTCAGCCGCAGATAGCCCTCCGCGAAACCTTCCTCCCCGGCGGCCAGCCCGAGCAGGCGCGGCGCCTCGCCCGGCGGCATCGAGGAGGACAGCAGCAGCGCGCACCACCGCTCGACGCGGTCCGGGGCGTCCGGCGGGAGCAGCGCGAGGGTGTCCAGCAGGACCCGCTCCCGCTCCTGCGGGGTGTAGACGCACAGCGCGTCCATGTCGTCCGTCATGCGCCGCACGACGCGCAGCAGACGGAAGGCCGCGCGGGGCGCTCCGGCCGTGACCAGGGCGGCGCCCACACGGACGGCCTCGGCCCGTACGGTGGCCGTGACCCGCGCGTCGTCGTCGAGTTCGGCCAGCGCCACGGAGGGACGCAGGTCGGCGCAGGCTGCGATGACCGCCGCACCCGGGACGTCCGCGCCGTCGTGCGCGAGGGCGCCGGTGGCGGCGGGGAACGCCTCGGCCGGGGACAGGGCCCCCTGCGCGGCGAGCACGGCACGCAGACAAGCGCGCGCGGCCTCGGGAACCCCGTCGAGCAGCGCGCGGGCGGCCGCTTGCTCCCCCTCACGGGCCAGGTAGGTGGCGAGCTGGGCCAGGAAGGCGGGGGACTCCACCCGGTCGTGGCCCTGCTCGCGGACGCGGCGGAACGAGGCGGACGACGGCAGCAGGCTCTGCTCCAGCACCCGGTCCTTGACGACCGGCGGCAGACCGGGCAGAGCCCGTACGGCATCGGAGCCCGGCATCGCCTCCAGGGCGGGCGCCGGCCCCGCCTCGCGTACGGCGTCGGCCGCACCCGCGCACCGGTCGGGGGAGAACAGCAGCCGGGCGTCGGCGGGCACGTCCGCCACCCGGCGCGGGGTGGTGCGCAGGAGGGGCGGCTCGCCGTCGCCGAAGAAGCAGACCCGGCTCCAGGGGTCGGCCAGGGCGTAGGAGGCCCAGCCCGGCAGCTCGTCCAGCCGCGCGCGCAGCACCGCTACGCCCGCCTGCCGGAACATCACCCCCGCGTGCTCGGCGGGGCTGCCGCGTTCGACGAAGACATGCCCGACGCGTTCGCGCTGCGGCCTGTCCAGACCCAGGTAGCGGGCCCAGGCGTCGTCTAGCGTGGTGGCCGCGAGATAGGCCGTGGCGGCGATCCGGCGGGGCGGGACGAGGAACTCGGCGGGCAGCACGGAACAGGCGTCCTCCCAGGCCCGGTGGGAGTCCTCGGTGAGCACGTCCACACGCGGTTCGGGATCGAACGCCGTGGCGGGCCGGACCTGCACCAGCCGCAGCGCGGAGGCACGCACCTGCCGCAGCATCGCGCCCTGCCACAGCACGCTCCCGGCGGCGTCACCGGCCAGCCAGGCGACGCTGTTGCCCCGGGCGTCCACGCGCTGCGCGGCGGCGAACCCGAAACCGAGCGCGAGCTGCCCGGCCGGTCCCACGGGGGCGTCCGCCGCCCCGGTACGGCCGTCGCGGGCCTCGGTCAGGCTGGTCACGGAGACCGGCCCGGCGTCGGTCTCGACGACCCACTCGCAGTCCAGGCGTGCTTCGCCGAAGGTACGGTGCAGCCGGCGCAGCCAGCCGGTGATGTCCGCGACCGTGTCCTCGTCGAGCAGCGGCAGTTCGTCCTCCGCGGGCGGCGCGCCGTCCTCGGGCGCCGCGTCGATCAGAGGCTGGACGAAGACCGGGATGGGGCCGGGCCGGTGGTCCGGGTCGGCAAGCCGCTGCTGGGCCACCGCCCGTTCGGTGCAGCCGCTCCACACGACGGCGGCGACGATGCCGTACAGCTCCGCCTCGCTGCGGCACACGACGCTGTCGTAGCCGCCCGCGTTGACGTTCACCGCCGTGTCCTCGGCGCCGGAGCTGCGGACGATCCAGGGCGCCGGGCCGCACTCCGCCCGCACCTCGGCGGCCAGCCCGGGACGCTGTTCGCGCAGGTACGCGCCGTAGGCACGCTCCAGGGCGGTGTGGTCCCGCTCGCCGTCGGGCGAGATCCGGGTTCCCGTACGGGAGACGAAGGCGTGGGCCTCCTCGGCGTCCAGCGGTAACACGGGGAGGGCGACCGGCCGGTAGGCGGGATCGGCGGCCAGCAGGAGGAGCCGGGCGCACTTGGTGCCGTAACGCGCCTCCAGGGCCTGGCGGTCCTGGCGGGCGGTCGCGCGGTGTCCGTCGGGCCGCTCGCCGGGCTCGTCGTCCCGGGCGGCGTCGCGGCCGGCGGCCGGAGAGGTACTGATAGCGGTGGACTCGGAATCAATGTCCATGGTCTGGCAATACACCGTTTCTCGTTGTGCGTTCGGGGGCGCGACTGGACAGCGCGCCCTCGTCCGCATCGGCTTGGGTAGCGTCCGCCGTCGTTCTTCCGGGGCGCGCGGGAGCGCCCCTCGAACGCGGCAGGGGTGGTGAGGCAGGGAACGGCGAGGCGGGGACGAGGCACCGGGGGAGGGGAGAGGAAGCCGGATTTCCTCGGCCCCCGCTCCAGGCGGTGACGCTCGGGCCCGGGCCCGGTGGGGCCGCCTCATCGGGACCGCGTGCTCGTGGCAGCGTCGAAGTGGGCGGCCTCGGCAGCCCCGGCCCCGCGTGGATGCCGGGACGGGCGTCGCGGGTACGCCGGAGGCGCCCTCGGCCGTGCGCGGATCGCGTACGGCGGACCGGGAGCACGGACCGCTTCCGGTCGCGGCGGGCAGCGGAGGACTTCGGTGCGGGCACCGCGGGTGCGGCGAAGGACCGGCACGCAGGGCGCGCCGGACGGGTGGAGTAGGTGCGGTGCGTGTTGGGTCAACCGGGCATGACACGCCGTCCTCGGTCGTTCGCGGCGCCACGGGGCGCCGGGGGGAAGCCCTTCACCTGCGGTGCGGGCCCTGGGTGCGGCCGGTCAGCCGAGACGGCCCGCCAGGGCGCCGGAACCGGCGGGTATACGGGCGACCACGTCCTCGACCACGATGCGGCGGCCGTCGGCGCCGAGCAGGTCGAGGGTGCAGTCGAAGTAGGACTCCAGCCGGTTCACGGCTTCGACGTAGTCACGGTCGTCGCCCTCGACGTATCCGGCCTCGGCGATCTCCTCGGCCGAGTCGCCGGTCTGGTCGCTGAGGCACTTCAGTACGAGCATGAGCGTCATGTCGCCACCCCGGTCCGGCGTGGCGCTGCCGCCCCGGCCGTCCTCCGCCGAGGAGCCTTCGGGGGCGGGGTCACCAGGGAGTTCCATCTCTTCTCCGTTCTGTCGACGACGCGGGCAGCCGTCCCGCGGGGCCGGCGGCGGCATACGGTGGGGAGCGGCGTCCGGCGGCCTGTTCGGGCAGCAAGACGCGTGATGCGCTGGATCATAGCCAGGAATTCTCCTTTTCCAGGCCCGAATTGATCTGCGGGGCGTCCGGCCGGGGGACACGCCGTACGCCCGCGACGGGCCGGGGGCCCGTGGGGGAGCGAGGCGCTCTCGCCAGACGCGGGAGTGTGTGCGAGGCTTCGCCCGGTCGCGGGCCGATCAGGGCGCGCCCGCCCGAGCGCCTCCGACAAGGCCCCTTCCGGACGGGCCCGGCACGGGCACCGTACGCACCGGCCCGCCCTGTGGCCCTGGCAGCCGCCCGGCACCTCCGTGACCCAGGTCCGGACGAGCCCTGAATCCACCCCGAACGCCCCCTCCCGCGCTCCCTCACCCCGCCGATCACCCCCTGAACGTTCCGCGCCGACCGTTGGTTCCACCCCGTCCCGCCTGTCACGCCACCGTGATCACGCAAGGAGGACCGGTGTCACTCCCACGATCCGCCACCACTTCCCATGAGGGGCGGTGGACCCGGCCGCTGCCCGTCGCCTCGGCGGTTGTGCCGGTCATGGCCTGCGCCTACGCCCTGGGCTGGGCACTGGTCCCGGGCATCGGCACCGACGACCCGCTCCAGTACGACCTGGGCGTCTACCGCGCGGCGATCGCCGAACGCGCCTCGGGACACTCGCTGTACGACTACGCCACCGGCGAGGGGGACGTCTTCAACTACCCGCCGTTCGCCGCACTGTTCCTGTGGCCCCTGCACTGGCTCGGCGACCACGCCGCAGCCCTCCTCTGGACGACGCTCACCCTGGCGGCGACCACCCTGACGGTCGTCCTCCTGCACCGGGCCGCCCGAGATCGGTCCGTCCGGGAGCGTCGGCCCGTACGAGAACATCGATCCGTACGAGAGCATCCCTCCGTCCAAGAGCGCCGGCAGCAGCGGAACTTCCCCCTGTTCGCGATCGTTCTGTCGCTGGTCCTGGTCAGCTCCGCCCATCTCTCCACCCAGCTCTGGGGCCAACTGGGCGCGCTGCTGACCGTCCTGGTCCTGATCGACGCGCTGGGGCGGCTGCCACGCCCCTTCGGCGGTGCGCTCGTCGGGCTGGCGGCAGCCGTCAAGCTCGCCCCGCTGATGTTCATCCCCTACTTCCTGCTCACCCGGCGCTACCGCGAAGCGGCCACGGCCGCGGCGGTGTTCACCGGGGCGGCCCTGCTGGCGTGGGCGGTGTTCCCGTCGGACTCCGCGCGCTTCTGGCTCTCCGAGACGTTCCGGATGCGCGAACGCGTGTGGGACATCGCCGACCCCGCCAACCAGTCGCTGTACTCCTTCGTCCTGAGGTGCGGGCTCGGCCCGACGGCGACCTCGCTCGTCTTCACGGCGACGGCCCTCGCCGTGCTCGCCGTCTGGGCGGTGTGGACACGCCGCCTGCGCACCCGCGACCCGGTCCTCGGCATCCTCGTCACCGGATGCGTCTGGCTGCTGCTGGAACCGGTCACCTGGGTGCACCACCTGTACTGGCCGGTGCTGGCCGGGGCGTGGCTGGTCCTGCGTTACCGGAGCCGGGCACTGCGGTGCGCCGGGACGGCGGTCCTGCTGCTGATGCTGCGGCCGATGGACTGGGGCGACCGGGTGCCGAGCCAGAACGGCGTGTGGCAGCTGCTGTCCGTCAACTCCTGGCTCATCGTCGTGATCGCGACGGTTACGGCCCTTCCGGCGCTGGTGGCCGGGGCGGGACGGAAGGCCGGGACACCGCCGTCGCGATCCGGCCACGTGAAGTCACTCGCGCACGGGAGAACAACCGACGCCGGCCGGTGAAAAAAATAGGAAAGGAGGGACCTGTCAAAAGCGAAGTGATGCGCCGACTCGCTTGACCTATGCCCGAGAGCCACCCGAAGCCGGGGCGGCGAAAATCGCGCACAGCGACGGCAGCGGCCGGCGCGCCGCCGCCGTGCGGCATGGCCGAAGTTCGCTTTTACTCGGGCTTTCCCTTCGCTAACGTAAGCCCGGCTTCCTGCACGTAGAGCGAGAAATCCCCGCACGAACATTTCTCCTCCCTCCCGAATACGGGAACGCGTGGACGCGGTGGACCGTGGGCGGGCCGGAACCGCGAAGGAACCGCTCCGCGACGCCACCCCTCGGTACAAGAAGGTGCGACGAATGCGACTCGGCAAAGTCATGCTCGTGAGCCCGAAGACGTCCTTCGGACGGGACCTCCAGCGGACGTACGCGGGCGGCCTGGGAACGGTGTGCAAGGACGAGGATTTCCTGCTGCCGCCGCTGGACCTGATGCGGCTGGCCGGTGTGCTGCGCGAGGACGCCGAGGACATCACGGTCACGGACGAGGAAGTCACCGGTACGGTCTGTGCCACCCCGGGCAGTACCGTCATCTGCCAGGTCTCCCTGCCCAGTCTGCACGAGGACGCCGCACGCATCGCCGCCTTCCGCGCCCAGGGCGCCCGTTGCTACGCCTATGCCGGAATCCGCAGCCCCGCGCAGTGGCGGGTGCTGTTCGAACAGGGCGGCTGCGAGGGAATCCTGCTCCCCGAATCCATCACCTTCGTCCGGGCCGCGCTGGACGGCGACACCACCGTCCCGGGATTCGTCACCCCGCAAAACCTCCTGGAACCGCGGCACCATCAGCCCGATTTCGGGGACCTCGCGGCGGAGCCGCTGCCCGCGAGGGATCTCGTCGACCACACGCCGTACATGTTCCCGCCGATCGCCCTGACGGGAATCACCAGCATCAACGGCAGTTTCGGCTGCCCCTACCCGTGCCGTTTCTACTGCCCGTACCCGCTCAGCGAGGGCCGCAAGGTCCGTACGTATCCCGTGGAGCGCATCGTCGCGGAATTCCGGCAGTGCGCGGAACTGGGCATCACCGCGGCCGTGTTCCGTGATCCCGTCTTCTCCTTCCACCGGGCCCGGACGCTGGAGCTGTGCCGGGCCGTCGAGGCCGACGGGAGCGGTGTCCCCTGGTGGTGCGAGACGCGGATCGACCGGCTGGACGAGGAGGTCGTGGCGGCGCTGGTCGCCGCCGGCTGCGTCGGTGTCGAGGTGGGCGTGGAGAGCGGTGACCCGCAGATGCAGGCGACGGCCGTACGCAAACGCCTCGACCTGGACGCGGTCCGCCGCTTCCACACGCTGGCCCGCAGGATGGACCTCAAGCTGGTCTTCCTGTTCCTCGTCGGACTGCCCGCCGAGACGAGGATGTCCATTCGGCGCACCTTCGATTTCATCCTGGAACTCGGCCTCGCTGACAACGAGTTCAACCTCAGCATCATCACGCCCTATCCGGGGACCGAATTGCACCGGATCGCGGTCGACAACGGCTGGGTCGACGGCGAACAGAACGCCTTCACCAGCCACCACGCCGTCATGCACACCGACCGGCTCAGCGTGGCGGACCTGGAACAGGCCACCTCGTTCGTCGACGAACTGCACGCCGTGTGCAGGCCGGCGGCGACCCCGCGGGAACGCGCGGAATTCCAGGAGCGGCTGCACGCCTGGTCCGAGCAGGACGCATAGCGGTCCCACTGAGAACGCAGGGACCGGCATCCCCGAATCCAGCAGATCAGAATCGACATCCAGGCGACGGAGAGAGCGCGATGAGCGGGGAAACACGGTACGTACTGATCACCGGCGCGAACCGGGGGCTCGGTCTGCACAGTGCGCGGCTGCTGGCCCGCCGGGGCTGGTCCGTCATCGCGGCCTGCCGGAAACCGGAGGCCGCCGCACCGGCCGCGGAAGAACTACGGGCACACGGCGCCACCGTCGTACGCCTGGACGTGACGGACCCGGAAAGCGTCACCGCCGCCGTGCACATGGTGCGCAACACCACGCGAAAACTGCACGCCCTGGTGAACAACGCCGGAATCTTCGAGCACGCCGAGGAACACCTTCCGGACGCCCCTGCCGCCATCACCCGTGACCTCCTGCTGACCAATGCCTGGGGACCGCTGACGGTGACCCAGCAATTCCTGCCGCTGCTCCGTGCCGCGGACGGCGCGTCCGTCGTCAATGTCACCAGCCAGGACGTCGACCCGGAGAATCTCGACGGCACATTCACCGGCTACTGCATGTCGAAGGCCGCGCTGAACGTCATGACCGCCAATCTGGCCCTCGCCCTGCGCCCCGACCGCATCGTGGTCAACGGGGTGGACCCGGGGTGGATTCCCACCGACATGGGCGGGCCGGACGCCCCCGACGACGTGACGCAAGCGGCGCGGACCGTGGCGACCGCCGTGGAACTGGCGGGCACCGGCCGCAGCGGCGAAATACTGCGCGCGGCGAACTGAGCACGACGCCCGAGGAATTCAGAGAACGGCCCCGGCCAGTGAGTCCGCCAGTTCCCGCTGGTGGGGAAACGACCCGGGAATATAGCCGCACCACGGTTCCTCGGCGTACGGGTCGCCGGTGACGGCGTGGGCGCGCGAGCGGGACCCTCCGCAGACGCGGCGGAACTCGCACCGCCCGCACCGGCCGCCCAGCCGATCGGCGTCGCGCAGGCCGGTGAACAGCTGCGACCCGCGGTAGATCTCCGTCAGCGGACGGGTGCGCACGTTGCCCGCCCCGAGGGGCAGAAAGCCGCTGGGGTGCACGGTGCCGGTGTGGGACACGAAGACGAAGCCCCGGCCGGCGTTGACGTCCAGGGGCGGGCGGCGGGCCCGGCGCCCGCCGGTGTACAGGCCCAGCTCCTCGCCGCGCTCGCGGAGCCGGCGGTACAGCGGTCCGAGCCGCAGCGTCCCGACGTGGTCCTCGCCCTTGGCGGCCAGCACCGCCCGCTGGAGGGCGACGCGGCGGAAGTGGTGGGCCTCGGTGGTCTTGGCGGGCACCGACAGGCCGACGTCGTAGACGAAATTGAGGATGTCCTCGGTCTCGGCGGGGCTCAGCGCGGCCAGGTCCCTGCCGCGTCCGGTGGGCACGAGGAAGAACGCGCTCCACAGCATCACCCCGTGCTCGCGGACCAGGGCCGCGATCTCCGGCAGGTCGTGCAGGTTGTGGCGGCCGACCGTGGTGTTGATCTGGACTTTCATGCCCAGGCTGCGGGCGGTGTCCCAGGCGTCCAGGGTCCAGCGGTAGACGCCGGGGACGCCGCGGAAGCCGTCGTGGAGCGCGGCGGTGGAGCCGTCCAGGCTCAGGGACAGGCCCACCGCCCCCGCCTCGTGCACGGCCCGGAGACCGGCCGCGGTCAGGGTGGGGGTGCCCGAGGGCGAGACGGCGATCCTTACCCCGGCCTGCCTGCCGTAAACGATCAGTTCCAGCAGATCGGGGCGCTGGAAGGGGTCGCCTCCGGTGATGACGAACAGGGGAGCGGGCCGTCCGAAGGCGGCGGTCTGGTCGATCAGGCCCTTGGCGGCCCCGGTGTCCAGCTCGCGGGGGTCACGGTCGGGCGCCGCGGTCGCCCGGCAGTGCACACAGGCCAGGGGACAGGCGCGGGTCGACTCCCAGATGACGATGAACGGCCTGGCCGCCACATCCTGGTGCTGCCGACGGACCGGCCGGGCGCCGCTCACCGGGGGAGGGGAGGGCACGGAACGGGGCGGCGGGCCGGCCGCCGGGCGGGGGCGTACATGAGCGGTACCTCCGATTCGGTCACCCCCAGGATGCGGCCGGGGAAGCGCGCAGCACCTGGGGCGTGCGGCCCCGGCGCAGGGTCGTTGGTCCCGCGTGGCCGAAAACATTCGGGGTCCTGTGACCCTGCGCCGCGGGACGCTTCGCCCACCGTGTCCCATAGCGGGGCGACTTAGCGTTTTGTTCCATGGAGAACGAACAGCTCGGCGGCCCGACGGCGGCCGACGAAGAACGCGGCTGGCCGCTGGCCGGCCGACGGCTGCTCAACCGCCGTGAGGTGAGCGAGGACGGGCGCGCCGTGTTCGGCACGGGCGATCCGCGGTGGGAGGGCTTCTACCGCGACCGCTGGTCCCACGACAAGGTCGTGCGCTCCACCCACGGCGTCAACTGCACCGGGTCCTGCTCCTGGATGGTCTACGTCAAGGAAGGGATCATCACCTGGGAGCACCAGGCCACCGACTATCCGTCGATCGGCTCCGACTGCCCCGAGTACGAGCCGCGGGGCTGCCCGCGCGGCGCGTCGTTCTCCTGGTACACCTACTCGCCCAGCCGGGTCCGCTACCCCTACGTCCGCGGCACGCTGCTGAAGATGTGGCGGGAGGCGCGCCGCCGGCTCGGCGACCCGGTGGCCGCCTGGGCGGAGATCACCGGCGATCCGGCCAGGGCCCGTGCCTACAAGAAGGCCCGGGGCAAGGGCGGGCTGGTACGTGCCGACTGGGACGAGGTGGCCGAGTTGGTCGCCGCCGCCCAGGTGCACACCGTCAAGACCCACGGTCCGGACCGGGTGGCCGGCTTCTCGCCCATTCCCGCGATGTCGATGGCGTCCTTCGCCGCGGGCACGCGCTTCCTGTCGCTGATCGGCGGCACCCTGCTGTCGTTCTACGACTGGTACGCGGACCTGCCCGTCGCCTCCCCGCAGGTCTTCGGCGACCAGACGGACGTGCCGGAGGCCGCCGACTGGTGGAACGCCGGCTATCTGGTCATGTGGGGGTCCAACATCCCCGTCACCCGGACCCCGGACGCCCACTTCCTGACCGAGACCCGCTACAACGGCACCAAGGTCGTCGCCGTCAGCCCCGACTACGCCGACAACGTCAAGCACGCCGACGAGTGGCTGGCCCCGCACCCGGGCACGGACGGGGCCCTGGCGATGGCGATGGGCCACGTGATCCTGCGGGAGTTCCTCGTCGACCGGGCCACGCCCTACTTCGAGGGCTATCTGCGCCGCTTCACCGACGCCCCCTTCCTGGTCACGCTGCGCGAGCGGGACGGCGACCTGGTGCCGGACCGCTTCCTGACCGCGGCCGACCTCGGCGACACCGGCGAGAACGCGCGCCACAAGACCGTCCTCGTCGACCGCGCCACCGGCCGGCCGGTGGTCCCCAACGGGTCGCTCGGCTTCCGCTGGGGCGAGGAGGGCAAGGGCCGCTGGAACCTGGACCTGGGCGACACCGACCCGGAGCTGAGCCTGCTGGAGCGGGCCGAGACCACGGCCACCGTGGCGCTGCCGCGCTTCGACGAGGGACCCACCGAGGGCGGCACCGTGATGGTGCGGGGCATCCCGGTCCGCCGGATCGGCGGACGGCAGGTGACCACCGTCTTCGACCTGATGCTGGCCCAGTACGGCGTGCGGCGCGCCGGGCTGCCAGGTACGTGGCCCGCCTCGTACGAGGACGCCTCCCAGCCGTACACCCCGGCCTGGCAGGAGACCATCACCTCGGTGCCCGCCCCGCAGGCGGCCCGTATCGCGCGGGAGTTCGCCCGCAACGCCGAGCGCACCGAGGGCCGCTCCATGATCGCCATGGGTGCCGGTACGAACCACTGGTTCCACTCCGACACCATCTACCGCGCCTTCCTCGCCCTCACCACCATGACGGGCTGCCAGGGCGTCAACGGCGGCGGCTGGGCCCACTACGTAGGCCAGGAGAAGGTCCGCCCCGTCACCGGCCTGCAGCACCTCGCCTTCGCCTTCGACTGGCAGCGGCCCACCCGCCACATGGCCGGCACCTCCTACTGGTACCTGGCCACCGACCAGTGGCGCTACGAGGCCTTCGGACCGGACGAGCTGGCCTCCCCGCTGGGCGCGGGCCGCTTCGCGGGCCGCGCCACCGCCGACTGCCTGGCCCAGGCCGTCCGCATGGGCTGGACCCCCGGCCACCCCGGCTTCAACCGCAACCCGCTGGACCTGGCCGACGAGGCGGCCGCCGCGGGCCGCCCCGTGGCCGAGCACATCGTCGAGGGCCTGACGTCCGGCGCCCTGCGCTTCGCCGCCGAGGACCCGGACGACCCGGCCAACTTCCCCCGCGTACTGACCGTGTGGCGGGCCAATCTGCTCGGCTCCTCCGGCAAGGGCAACGAGTACTTCCTGCGCCATCTGCTGGGGACGGACGCGGCGGTCCGCTCCGAGGAGACCCCGCCCGACAGGCGGCCCCGGGACGTCGTCTGGCACGAGGAGGCCCCCGAGGGCAAGCTCGACCTCCTGGTCTCCATGGACTTCCGGATGACCTCCACCGGCCTGTTCTCCGATGTCGTGCTGCCGGCCGCCACCTGGTACGAGAAGGACGACCTGTCCAGCACCGACATGCACCCCTTCGTGCACGCCTTCACCCCGGCCATCGCGCCACCCTGGCAGGCACGGACCGACTACGACACCTTCCTGACCATCGCCGACCGCTTCAGCGAGCTGGCCGCGGAGCACCTCGGCACCCGTACGGACGTCCTGGCCGTGCCCCTCCAGCACGACACCCCCGACGAACTGGCCCAGCCCGGCGGCGTCGCCGACTGGAAGGCCGGCGAGTGCGCGCCGGTCCCCGGACGCACCATGCCCAGGCTGGTGACCGTCGAGCGGGACTACGCGGCGGTGGCGGACAAGATGCGCGCCGTCGGCCCTCTCCTGGACCGGCTCGGGACCACCACCAAGGGCGTCACCGTCCGCCCGGACGAGGAGCTGGAGCGGCTGCGGCGTACGAACGGGGTCCGGCGCGGCGGCGCGGCGGACGGGCGGCCGTCGCTGGCCACCGCGACGGACATGTGCGAGGCGATCCTCGCGCTGTCCGGTACGACCAACGGGCGCCTGGCCACCGAGGGCTTCAAGGCGCTGGAGGAACGTACCGGCACCGGGCTGGCGCACCTGGCCGCCGAGCGGGAGGCGGAGCGGATCACCTTCGCCGACACCCGCGTCCAGCCCCGCTCGGTGATCACCTCCTACGAGTGGTCCGGCAGCGAGACCGGCGGACGCCGCTACTCCCCGTTCGTCATCAACGTCGAGCACCGCAAGCCCTGGCACACCCTCACCGGCCGCCAGCACTTCTTCGTCGACCACGACTGGATGAGCGAACTCGGCGAGCAGCTGCCGGTGTTCCGCCCGCCGCTGAACACCGCCCGGCACTACGGCGACGAGCACCTGGGCGAGGACGGCCGCGCCGAGGTGACGGTCCGCTACCTCACCCCGCACTCCAAGTGGTCCATCCACTCCGAGTACCAGGACAACGCCTACATGCTCGCCCTGTCCCGGGGCGGGCCGGTGATCTGGATGAGCACCGCCGACGCGGAGAAGATCGGCGTCAGGGACAACGAGTGGATCGAGGCGTACAACCGCAACGGCGTCGTCGCGGCCCGCGCGGTGGTCACCCACCGGATGCCCGAGGGCACGGTGTACATGTACCACGCCAAGGACCGCACGGTGAACGTGCCGAAGACGGAGGTCAGCGGCAAGCGCGGCGGGATGCACAACTCCCTGACCCGGCTGCTGCTCAAGCCCTCGCACCTGGCCGGCGGCCACGCCCAGTTCACCTACGCCTTCAACTACTACGGCCCCACCGGCAACCAGCGCGACGAGGTCACCGTCATCCGCCGCCGCGGCCAGGATGTGGAGTACTGACATGCGCGTCATGGCCCAGGTGGCGATGGTGATGAACCTCGACAAGTGCATCGGCTGCCACACCTGTTCCGTCACCTGCAAGCAGACGTGGACCAACCGCACCGGCGTGGAGTACGCCTGGTTCAACAACGTCGAGACCAAGCCCGGCGTCGGCTACCCCCGCCGCTACGAGGACCAGCGGCAGTGGAAAGGCGGCTGGGAGCTGGACCGGCGCGGGCGCCTGGTGCTGCGCTCCGGCGGCCGCCTCAAGCGCCTGGGCTCCCTCTTCTCCAACCCCGACCTGCCGGCCATCGAGGACTACTACGAGCCGGTCACCTACGACTACGACAACCTCGTCAGCGCCCCCGCGGGCCAGGACGTGCCCGTCGCCCGCCCCCGCTCGGTGCTCACCGGGAAGCCGACCTCCATCACGTGGGGCGCCAACTGGGAGGACGGCCTCGGCGGCGCGGCCGAGACGGCGGCCGGCGACCCCAACCTGCGCGGAAGCCTGGCCGAGAAGGTGAAGTTCGAATTCGAGCAGACCTTCCTGTTCCACCTGCCGCGGCTGTGCGAGCACTGCCTCAACCCGGCGTGCGTCTCCGCCTGCCCGTCCGGGGCGATGTACAAGCGGGCCGAGGACGGCATCGTCCTCGTCGACCAGGACCGCTGCCGCGGCTGGCGGATGTGCGTCACCGCCTGCCCGTACAAGAAGGTCTACGTCAACCACGCCACCGGCAAGGCCGAGAAGTGCACCTTCTGCTTCCCGCGCATCGAGACCGGACAGCCCACCGTCTGCTCCGAGACCTGCGTCGGCCGGCTGCGCTACCTCGGCCTGGTCCTCTACGACGCCGACCGGGTCGGCGAGGCCGCCGCCGTGGCGGACGAGAAGGACCTGCTCGACGCCCAGCGGGAGGTCTTCCTCGACCCCGCCGACCCCGAGGTCCGCGCCGCCGCCCGGCGGTCCGGCATCCCCGAGGACTGGATCGACGCCGCCCGCCGCTCCCCCGTACGCGCCCTGATCAGCGAGTACAAGGTCGCGCTGCCGCTGCACCCGGAGTACCGCACGCTGCCCATGGTCTGGTACGTACCGCCGCTGTCCCCGGTCCTGGACGCCGTCGGCGAGGCGGGCGGCGACGCCGACGACCCCGACCACGTCTTCGCGGCCGTCACCCGCCTGCGCATCCCGCTGGACTACCTGGCCAACCTCTTCGCCGCCGGGGACACCGACGTCGTCGCCGGGGTGCTGATGAAACTGACCGCGCTGCGCAGCTACATGCGGCAGCGCACTCTCGGCGAACCGGGCGATCAAAGCGCCATCGAGGCCGTGGGCCTCACCCCCGCGCAGACCGAGGACCTGCACCGGCTGCTGGCCGTCGCCAAGTACACCGACCGTTACGTCGTCCCCGCCGCCCACCGGGAGGACGCCGCCGCGCTCAGCGCGATGGAAGACCGGTGCCCCGTGGAGAGCGCCGACGACACCCCGTCCGGCCCCGGCCGCAAGATCATGCTCGGCATACCCGCGCTGCGGCGACGCGCCGCCGCCCCGGGCAATCCCGCAGGAGAGACCGTATGAGTGCGCTGCGAACCCGTATCCGTCCGGCGGCCGGGCGCCGAGCCCGCCCCGGCCCCGAAGAGACCGCGCAGCGCGGACTCCTGCTGCGGCTGCTGTCACTGCTGTTGCAGTACCCGGACGCCGAACTGACCGCCGAACGCGCCGCGCTGGCGGACGTGGTGGACGCGCTGCCGCCCTCGCCCGCCGCCGAGGAACTCGCCTCCTTCGTCACCTGGTTCGCGGACCAGCCGGCCGAGGCACTGGAGAGCCACTACGTGGAGGTCTTCGACCTGCGCCGCAAGAGCAGCCTCTACCTCACCTACTACCTGCACGGTGACACCCGCCGACGCGGCATGGCCCTGCTCACCCTCGCCCAGACCTACCGCGCCGCCGGCTGGAACGCCGACAGCGGCGAACTCCCCGACCACCTGCCCGTCGTCCTGGAATTCGCCGCACTGGCCGGGCCGCGCGCGGGAGAGGCGCCGCTACGCCGGCACCGGCGCGGCCTGGAACTCATCCGCCACGCCCTGTCGGACGTGCGGTCCCCCTACGCCGGACTGGTGGCGGCGCTGATCTCCCTGCTGCCGCCGGCCGGCGACGCCGACCTGGCGGCGGTGGCGAAGCTGGCCGCCGAAGGGCCACCGGCCGAGGACGTCGGCCTCGACCCGTACAGCGGCACCGGCTTCGCCCCGCCCGGCACCTTCGTGCCGCCCTCACCTGCGCAGCCGACCCTGCTGCCCCCGCCGGCCGGACCCATGGATTCGGAGACCCGCCGATGAGCGCCTCCAGCAGCCCACTCACCGCGACGGACGGCACCGGCCTGCTGCTCTGGGTCGCCGTTCCCTACATCTGCCTGGCCGTCTTCGCCGTCGGGCACGTCTGGCGCTACCGCAAGGACCAGTTCGGCTGGACCAGCCGTACCAGCCAGCTGCTGGAACACCGCTGGCTGCGCTGGGGCAGTCCGCTGTTCCACCTCGGCGCGTTCGCCGTGATCGGCGGCCACGTCGTGGGCCTGGCCGTCCCCGCGTCCTGGACCGAGGCTGCGGGCATCGGCGAGCACGCCTACCACACCGTGGCGGTGGCTCTCGGCTCCGTGGCCGGTGCGGCCATGGTGGTGGGGCTGGGCATGCTCTGCGCCCGGCGCCTGCTCGCCCCGCGCATCCGCACCCGGACCAGCCACAGCGACAAGGTGCTCTTCCCGCTGCTGGCCCTCACCGTGGCACTGGGCATCGCCGCCACCGTCGTCCACAACATCGCCGGAGGCGGATACGACTACCGGGCCACCGTCTCGGTGTGGTTCCGCGGACTGTTCCTGCTGCAGCCGCAGCCCGAGGCCATCTCGGGCGCGCCCCTCCTGTTCCAACTGCACGCCCTGACCGCGTGCCTGCTGTTCGCGGCCTGGCCCTTCACCCGCCTCGTCCACGTGTGGAGCGCCCCCATCGGCTATCTGCGCCGCCCGTATCTGGTCTACCGCCGGAAGGCGGCTCCCGCGGTGCACGGCGGGCGGCCCGCCGTCCCCGGTGCGGCGGGCGGGCGGCCCCGGACGAATGGCCCGTCCTCCGGTGGGCGGGTTCGATGAAGGTGAACGACGACGGGGGCCGCGTGGTGGCGGGACACTGTCCCGTACCGGTCGGCTCGCGGAAAGACTCGATCGAGAGGTACACGATGCGCCCGCACGAGGACCACGCCGGCACCGCCCCACCGACGGCGGCAGGCCCTGCCTCCCGGGCCGCCGGCCGGCCGGCGATGATGCTCACGCTGGCCACACTGGGCTTCGCCGTGAACTTCTGGGCGTGGGCGCTGCTGAGCCCGCTGGGCCCGCGCTTCAAGGAGACCCTGGCGCTCAGCTCGTTCGAGCAGTCCCTGCTGGTGGCTGTGCCGGTCGTGGTGGGTTCGCTGGGACGGATTCCGGTGGGGGCGCTGACCGACCGGTTCGGTGGCCGCGTGATGTTCCCCCTGGTGTCCGCCGCGACGATCGTGCCGGTGCTCTACCTGGGGCTGGCCGGTCACTCCTCGCTGGCCGCCCTGCTGATCGGCGGGTTCTTCCTGGGCATCGGGGGCACCGCCTTCGCCGTCGGCGTGCCGTTCGTCAGCGGCTGGTACCCGCCCGAGCGGCGCGGACTGGCGATCGGCGTCTTCGGCGCCGGCATGGGCGGCACCGCGATCAGCGCGCTGACGACCGTCAAGCTGGTCGACGCGCACGGCATGGCCAACCCGTTCCTGATCACCGCCGGAGCGCTCGCCGTCTACGCCGTCCTGGCCGCCGTGCTGCTGCGGGACGCGCCCGGCCGCGCCGTACCGTCCGAACCACTGGCCCGCCGCCTGGCCGACACCGCGCGCCTGCCCGTCACCTGGCAGGCGTCCGCCCTGTACGCCGTGGCGTTCGGCGGATACGTCGCCTTCTCGGTCTACCTGCCGACCTACCTGAAGACCGGCTACGGACTCGGCCAGGCCGACGCCGCCAACCGGATGGCCGGCTTCGTCCTGCTGGCGGTGGCCATGCGGCCGATCGGCGGCTGGCTGTCGGACCGGGTGGGCTCGGTCCGGGTCCTCGCCGGGTCCCTGGCCGTCGTCGTCGTGGGCGCCGCCGTGCAGGCGGCGACCCCGCCGCTCGCCCCGGTGGGCACCATCGCCTTCCTTGCCATGGCCGCCGCGCTCGGCGCGGGCAGCGGCGCCACCTTCGCCCTGGTGGCCCTCCTGGCCCCGGCGAACAAGGTCGGCTCGGTCACCGGCGTGGTCGGTGCCGCGGGCGGTCTGGGCGGATTCATCCCGCCGCTGGTCATGGGCGTCATCTTCAGCGCCTCGGGAAGCTACGCCGTGGGCCTGCTCCTGCTGGCCCTGGTCTCGGCCGTCGCCCTGGCCTTCACCGTCACCCAGGTCCGGCGGGCCGCCGCCCGCGCGGGCACGTCACCGTGATGGCGCAACCGGCCCGGTGAATCTCAGCAGGTTCGGACCAGGGCGCTCCTGAGGCGCCCTCAGAAAGGCAGCACAGCCCGATGAACGCACCCACCACCCCGCACCTCGCCCCTTCCTCCCTGCCCGCACCCTCCGCCCCGGCGCCCGGGGAGACGCGGCCGCACATCGTGGTCGTGGGCGGCGGCATCGCCGGACTGACCACTGCCGCCCGCCTCAGCGGCGCGGCGGGCGGCAGCGGTCCCGGGGCGCGGGTGACGCTGCTGGAGTCCGCCGGCCGGCTCGGCGGCAAGCTCCTGTGCGGCGAGGTCGGCGGCGTACCCGTGGATCTGGGTGCCGAGGCGGTGTTCGCACGGCAGCCGTCCGCCGTGGAACTGGCCCGGGACGTCGGGCTGGCGGAGGAGCTGGAGGCTCCGGCCACGGTGGAGGCATCACTGTGGACCCGCGGCGCGCTCCGCCCCCTGCCCCGGGGCCACATCATGGGCATCCCCGCCGACCTCGACTCCCTGGCCGCTTGCGGGGTGCTGTCCGCCGACGGCCTCGCGCGCGCCGGACAGGATCTGTCGCTCCCGCGCACGGACGTGGGCGACGACACCGCCGTGGGCCGGTACGTGGCCGCCCGCCTGGGGCGCGAAGTGGTCGACCGGCTCGTCGAACCCCTCCTCGGCGGCGTGTACGCGGGGCACGCCGACCACATCTCCCTGCGCGCCGCCCTGCCGCACCTGCTCCCCGTCGCCCGCGAGGAGCGGTCCCTGCTCGAAGGTCTCCGCCGTATGCGCACACCGGCGCCCGGCGGCTCGGAGCCGCCGGCGCCGAAGCCCGGGGCGGCCGTGCCCCCGTTCCGCAGCGTACGGGGCGGACTGGGACGGCTGCCCCTGGCCGTCGCCGAGGCGTGCCGGACCGCGGGCGTGGACATCCGCACCGCCACCGCGGCCCGTACGCTGCGGCGGACCGCGCACGGATGGCAGCTGACGGTACGGGACGCCGACGGCGAACACCGGATCGACGCCGACGCGGTCGTGCTCGCCGTACCCGCGCCCGCCGCCGCCCGGCTGCTGGCCGACGAGGTGCCGGCCGCGGCCGCCGCGCTGCGCGCCGTCGAGTACGCGGACATGGCCCTGGTCACCCTGGTCTTCGACCGGGCGGACCTGTCCGGCGAGCTGCGGGGCAGCGGCTTCCTGGTCCCGCCGGTGGACGGGCGGCTCATCAAGGCGGCCACCTTCCTGAGCGGCAAATGGGCGTGGCCCAACCGCTGCGCGCCCGACAAGGTCGTGGTGCGCACGTCCGTCGGCCGGTACGGCGAGGACACCGCCCTGCGCCTCGACGACGCCGAACTGGTGTCCCGCTCGCGGGCCGAGCTGGCCGAGGCGACGGGCCTGGCGGCCGTCCCGTACGACACTGCCGTCACCCGCTGGGCCACCGGCCTGCCGCAGTACACCGTCGGCCATGCCGAGCGGATCGCCCGCGTGCGGGAGCACCTCGGGCGGCTCGGCACGCTCGCGGTCTGCGGGGCCGCGTACGACGGTGTCGGCATCACCGGCTGCGTCGAGGGCGCCGGGCGGGCGGCCGAGGCGGTCACGGCGTCGCTCGGTGCCCGCCGCCCGGGGTGAGGAAATCTGGCGCTCCGCTCCTGGTGCGGTAGCCCCGCTTTGCGTGGAAAGTGAGCCTGAGCCGTTCGCGGTGGACCGATCACGATTCGAACGGGCAGGCGTGCCCGGGAGCGGAGTGGCGCGGTGAGTACCGGAACCTCTCCGGAGCGACCCACGGGCCTGGACGGCCCGCTGACCGAGGCGCTGGTGAACAGCCGCCGCTTCTTCACCCGCGCCCAGGTGTCGGACGACGGGCGCGCGCTGTACCGGATCGGCGGGCGCGCGGCCGATGACTTCTACCGGGACCGCTGGTCGCACGACAAGGTGGTGCGCTCCACGCACGGCGTGAACTGCACCGGCTCCTGCTCGTGGAAGGTGTACGTCAAGGACGGGATCATCACCTGGGAGGCGCAGCAGACCGACTACCCGTCGGTGGGCCCCGACCGCCCGGAGTACGAGCCGCGCGGCTGCCCCCGCGGCGCCGCCTTCTCCTGGTACACCTACTCGCCGACCCGCGTCCGCTACCCGTACGTACGCGGAGTGCTGCTCCAGATGTACCGCGAGGCCCGGCAGCGACTCGGCGACCCGGTCCTGGCCTGGGCCGACATCGTCGGCGACCCCGGACGCGCCCGCCGCTACA